>JAUXHN010000149.1 GCA_030621515.1 Deltaproteobacteria bacterium
GCCAGACCCCTTCGCCTATGTTTTGGCATAGGTATCTCCGCAGGTCGCCCTGCACGTTAGAAAGTGATTTTTTCATTCCATCATCTCCAACACCCCACTCCCCAGTTCTCTCAAGTAGAACATGAGAGCACTCTCTCCTGGACCCTCTAGTAAATCGACGCCACCATCTTTTAGAAGCGACAAGAAGGTCTGGAGATTGGAAATCGAATACAGCGGCATCGCTGCAAATTTTTTACCGTTTTTTTCTTTGATCTCCAGGCTATCTTCCCAAACAGTTGCTCCGAGCAATTCTCCAAACGCCACTTGCTTGTTTCCCTTAAGCAACCGGTCGTCCTGAATCGAAATCGAGCCGAATTGAACTTTGCCACCCTTGTCGAGAATTTCTCTGAGCGCGGGAAGCACGTGTCTAGCTTCTGCTTCCAGAAGCCTCTTTTGCAAATCATCAACATTCTTGATGTTGCTATTCATCTTGATTGTCGCATCGTGACCTTTGATCTTCAGGTAGATGTGCGTAGCGGTCTGAACGCCGTCAACCCTTTCAAACACCGACTTGTGGAAGAACTCGGTGCTTCCGTCAAATAGGATTCTCTTGGTAGTTATTCCCTTCATCTCGATACTGCCATCGTAGAGTCCTATCTTGGTTTTGAAATCTCTGATCCAGGTGAAAACCGCCAAGATGGTCAACGGCGTTCCCAGTATCATTGCCAACGGTGATCCAGTCCCAATTCCAATCACCAACGGCAATATCCCGCCCGGCAATCCCAACAGAAGGGTCAGCGCACGCCATATCCAAGTACGGCGGTATTGAGCAACGAGCATTGTATGTTCCTGCGTCATCATGTCCTCCATAGTTGCATAACAAGGACTCCGAATTATTTACCTAACTCCACCCTCACACCAACAGGAAAATGGTCAGAATACCCAGCAAGATCCAGATTCCCTCTGGAGGGTCTTCCGAAGCGGTGGGGGTTTTTATTTTTGCCTTGTTCCCCCGATCCAAAGACTCAGAGACATTCGAAACGACATTCGAAAAGCAAGTGGCCCCCGTTTGGTCGAAATGAACAAACAAATGATAGACCTCGATGAAGCTGCAATCAACATTCGATGCTCATGGCAAACCGTGATTCCTCGTCCCCTTCAAGAAGGTGTCATACACATTTTCCTGAGGACGTTTGTCCTGCTTCGCTCGCAAGCGAGCTTCGCAGGATGGCACGAAGACGGGTCCGGCGCTTGCCTCGCCGTAGCCTCGGCGGAGGAGGGTCGCACGTTTTGGTTTGTCCTGCTTCGGCGGCCCTTCCCTCCTTCGCCGGGCCTACGGAGGGCCATGCTCCGGATCTTTGGAGGTCGTGACGGGTCCGGCGTCGCTTTGGTTTGTCCTGCTTCGGCGGCCCTTCGCAGGATCTTACGAGTTGGATCTCGGTATGACGAGCTCAGGGGTAGTAGATATCGAGCCCGTACCATCCACCCAGCACGCCGGGGTTGTTTGTGTCCGCGAAGATGTAAACCGTATCACCGTTGCTGACCGTTGCGGAGGTGAAGCAAGTGTCTCCGCTGAAGGCGTTGTCGCAATCGAGTTCGGAGCTCGAATCGGTGCAGGTGCTCCGGAAGTAAAGTGTGCACGAGAATCCACCGCCGCCGGCATCGGTATACATGTCTATATGAAGCGTGCCGTTTTGCGTGGCCATGTACTCCCACACCTGATCCGGCCCGCTCGGAGGAATGGTCGATCCGCCCTCGCATGAACCTTCGTAATCGTCGGCGGCCACCGATGTATCGCCGAAGTTGGACCATCCATCCGTTGCCGTGAAGAAATCCGAACAATCATCGCCACCGGGCGGGGCCACCCCCACTGCGATATCGAGGGTGTACGCCCCACCGGGATCCGAGTCGTCATCCGTATCGGCCAGGATGTAGTAAGTATTGCCCGACGTCGCCAGGAATCCTGAGACAGCGACGTTTGAATCCGGTTCCGGATTTCCACACTCGTAGGTGGTTGTGGAGCCGCAGGTCTCCCATATCATCACGACCGCGTTGAACCCGCTCGCTGTCATTGTCACGTCGTACCAATCATTGGTGGGCGCGACGAACTCCCACACCTCGTCGACGCCGCTGATGCCGTTGCATCCCGAGATGCCGTAGGAATCCGCCTGTCCGGAAGAATCGCTGGACTGGGTGCCCACAACGGCCACCAGGGGATCCGAGCAGTCGTGTCCGACCGGGCCGTAGTCAAACCCCAGGGTGTAGTCTCCGAAATCGTCCGCATGAAAGCCGTCGGCCACCACGTAATAGGTTCCCGCCGCCAGGGTGATATTCATCGTGTCCATTCCCGAAGTATTATCCTGGCAAGCGACCAGGGCCGACGGATCGGTGGAGCACTCGTCCAGCAGGAGAATCACGGTATCGAACCCGGGCGTCGTTCCAACGGATGTGATCTGCACCCACGAGGTCTCGATGAGCGTGAACTCCCATACTTCCTCGCCCGGACCGAGCGCGACCGGGTCCGAAGCGTAGCAACCAACGTCCCATGTGCTTCCCGTGTCCGTAGTCGTCCCGAAGTTGTCACCCACTACCAGCGACTGAACAGAGCCGCAGGCAACCGGACCCGTATCGGTATCCGTGTCCGTGTCGGTATCCGTGTCGGTATCCGTGTCCGTATCCGTGTCGGTATCGGTATCCGTATCCGTATCCGTGTCGGTATCCGTATCCGTATCCGTGTCCGTATCGGTATCCGTGTCCGTGTCGGTATCGGAATCGGTGTCGCTGTCCGTGTCGCTATCCGTGTCGCTGTCCGTGTCGGTATCGGTGTCGGTATCGGAATCGGTGTCACTGTCCGTGTCGCTATCCGTGTCGCTGTCCGTGTCGGTGTCCGTGGCTCCCCCGTCAAAAACCATCGGCGCCTCTCCGCCGCAACCCCACATCCCCATGGCCAGAACCAGCAACGCAATGAGCTTTTTCATTTTTCCCTCCCCACTGAACACACCCGGTACAGATGTGATCCAATCCTCAGGCCAGTTTCAGGGCGAATACATGGAATCGCCCCTACTAACTTATCCAGACATCGAGAATGTACGGGCCACCGTCGAAGCTGGTGTAGTTGTTTGTGTCCGCAAAAATGTAAACCGTGTCTCCGCTTGTCACGGAGAAATTGATTCCGCAGTAGCTGGAGCCACCGCTGTTGTCACAGGCTTCCTCGGTGGACGGGTTGGTGCAATTAGTGCGCGCAAATAGCGTACACGAAAAACCACCGCTGGAGACATCTGTATACATGTCAATATTCAGAGTGCCCGACGAAGTGGCGTCATACACCCAGACCTGATCGCGCCCACTGAACGGCGGGGTTGTGCCGCCTTCACAAGAACCTTCGTAGTCGTCTGCCTCGGAAGACATGTCGCCGTAGTTTAGTCCGTCGTAAGCCGTGAGTGTGCTCGCGCAAGTGTCCCCGCCGGATGCGAAAGTGACCTGATCGATGGTCAGGGTGTAGGAACCTCCCCCACCACCCAAAAGGTCATCATCCACAAGTATCCAGATGGTATCGCCGGCGCCCATGGTCACCACTCCCGTAACCGTCGAACTGTCGGGATCGGGGTTGAAGCACTCGAATTCCCCCCAGCCGTCGGCCCCGCAAGTGGTATCCCAAACCATCATGACAACATCGAACCCACCCGTAACCACCGAGAGGGCGTACATTCCGGCTGACGGCGCCGTGAACACCCACACCTCGTCGTTGCCACCCTGGTTGTTGCAACTGTCTATGCCGTAGGAATCGCTCTGGCTCGAGGAATCGCCGCTGTTCGTCCCCACTGTTGCGAGATGCGGATCGGCGCAATCATCCCCGTCCGTGGCCGGTCCAGTATCCGTGTCGGTATCCGTATCCGTGTCGGTATCCGTATCGCTGTCCGTGTCGCTGTCCGTGTCGCTATCCGTGTCGCTATCCGTGTCGCTATCCGTATCGCTGTCCGTGTCGCCATCCGTATCCGTATCGGTGTCCGTGGCTCCTCCGTCATGAACCATCGGCGCCTCTCCACCGCAACCCCACATCCCCATGGCCAGAACCAAAAACGCAATGAATTTTTTCATTTTCTTCTCCCTTTTTATGTTACCGAAATATCCAGAACGTACGGACCATCAACCGGCGTTCCGTAATCGTTGGAATCCGCAAAAATGTAGTAATCGTTGCCACTCGTTATCGGTGCATCGACAACGCAAACATGACCCGGGTTCGGTGTGTCGAAGCCATTCTCGCAATCGACCTCCGAAACTTCATCATCACAGATTGTGCGAATGTACAGGATGCACTGGAAACCGCTGCCGGTCACAGTGGTATCCATTTCTACATGAAGGGTACCGTCCGTTGTCGCGTGGTACACCCAGACCTGGTCGGCGCCGCTGCTGTTGACCTCGCAACTGCCTCTGTAATCGTCATCCGCCGTGGAGTTGTCACCCGCGTTACCGTTCCCGTCCTGGGCGGTGAAAAGATCCGAGCAATCCTCGCCCGTGGTAGCCGGTCCGGTGTCCGTGTCGCTGTCCGTGTCGCTGTCGGTGTCGCTGTCCGTGTCGCTGTCCGTGTCGCTATCAGTGTCGCTGTCCGTATCGCTATCAGTGTCGCTATCCGTGTCACTATCCGTGTCGCCGTCTGTGTCACCGTCCGTACCCGCATCACCTTCCGGAAATCCGCTGGGAGACGATCCTCCGCAACCGAACACCGAAAGTCCGAGCATGATTATTCCCATGATGAATTTCATGATATTTCTCCCCACAAGCTGAGATCGTGAACATTTCGTTTTTTTCCAATTACTGTACATTAACACAATCACGCTAGTCATGATCCACCATTTAGCGCCAAGCACCGTCAAACAAGTGCCTTCAGCATTCAGAACAGACCACCAAAACGCATAATATTCGTTACATGATCTTGAATGGGGTACCATCGCCACCATGCCGGAAACGACCTCCATCATGTCCATTCGCGACTTGACCGTCTATTTCGAGTCGAACGGCGAAAAGAACTACATTCTGAACGGTCTGTCCCTCGATGTGCGGCGCGGACAAACCCTCGCCCTGGTGGGAGAATCGGGATCCGGAAAAACACTCGCAGCTCTCGCCATCCTGGGATTGTTGCCGACCGCGGCAACCCTGGTCGCCGGGAGCATCGCCTTCAACGGTGAGAATCTGCTCGATCTTACGGAAGACCGACTACAAGAAATTCGCGGCGATCGAATCGGCATGATCTTTCAGGAGTCGGGCATGTCCCTCAATCCCCTGATGCCCATCGGGAAACAGATTGGCGAAACGCTGATCATACACAGGGGCCTTGCGAGAAAAAGTACCCACGAGCAGGTCATCGCCCTGATGGAGATGGTGGGGATTCCCGACCCACGACGCAGGTACAACAACTATCCGCATCAGTTGTCCGGCGGCGCCCGGCAAAGGGTCGTCATCGCCATGGCCCTTGCATGCCGGCCGGATCTCCTCCTGGCGGACGAACCCACTACCTCGCTGGACTCGACCGTCCAGGCGCAAATCCTGGACCTCATGTCCAGGTTGATTCAAGACCTTCGCATGTCCGTGTTGCTTATCAGCCACGATATCGGCGTCGTGGCTTCCCTGGCCGATCGGGTGGCTGTGATGCACGCGGGGCTGGTAATCGAGGAGGGCAATGTCCACGACATACTCAAATCACCGTTGCACCCATACACACGCGCTCTCCTCGACGCGAGGCCGTCACTTCGCAAGGCCGTGCTGGGCGATCAACTCGCGGCGTTCACATCGAGCATTCCGGCGAACCCTTCCGCGATGATGGGTTGTCCCCTGGCGGACGTCTGCAAACAAGCCGTGGATATCTGCCGCCTCGAGCCACCGCCCATGGTGTTCGTCGACCAGGATCACAGTGTGCGCTGCCTCCTGTTCGGGAGGCCTCATGACTGAAGCCGCGAAGAGCACGTCCCCGCTGTGCGAGGCGCGGGAGGTCAGCAAGTTGTTCTCGGCACGGGCCGGCCTGAGGGCGGGAGGCGGAAGGGCCAGGTACGTGCGCGCCGTGGACAGGGCGTCCATCGTGATCGGACACGGGGAGGCCGTGGGACTCGTGGGTGAATCCGGTTGCGGGAAGAGCACCCTCGGCAGGTTGCTCATCAGACTCGAGGCCCCGACTGCGGGCAACATTCTCTTCGACGGCAAGGACATCACTCACCTGAAGGGGGGCGCGCTGCGACTCAAACGGCGTGAGATGCAGATGATTTTTCAGGACCCCGCGTCGAGTCTCAACCCTCGTTTCTCAGTGTACTCAACTCTGTCGGAGGCCATCCGTGTGCACAGCAAACGGTTGTCAGCCAGGTTGCTCAACGCCCACATCGCAGCGCTGCTGAACATGGTCGGCCTGCCCCTCTCCGCCCTGGACAGGCACCCCCGCGAGTTCTCGGGGGGAGAGCGCCAGCGTATTGCCATCGCCCGCGCCCTTGCCGTGGAGCCGAGGTTCATCGTTGCGGACGAGCCCGTCACCTCTCTGGACCTGACAAGCCAGGCTCAGATCACGAGCCTTCTGACAAACCTCCAGCGGGAGCTCAATGTGGCGATTCTGGTGATCACGCACAACATGGAACTGGTTCACCACATCTGCAAGCGCGTGGCGGTCATGTACCTGGGCCGCATCGTCGAAACCGCCCCCACCGAGATACTTTTCAAAAAACCGGCGCATCCCTACACGCGCGCTCTGCTGGCATCCACGCTCTCACAGGATCCGGACGACCGGTTGAAGGCGCGGGTACTTCCTGGAGAACCACCTTCGCCCCTGGACCCTCCCAAGGGATGTCATTTCCACCCCCGATGCCCCCACGCACAGATGCAGTGCAAGCTCATCGTGCCGCAGGCCAGGGAATGCTCGTCCAATCATTTCACCATGTGTCACTTCGATTTCGACGAAGAACGCGAATCAACCGCGCGAGCCGCCCCGACCGCTCCGAAAGACGGCGACAGCCAGATGTAGCAGACCCGCCAGAGCGAAGACGAAACCGGTGAGCTTGATGAACAGGACGGCAACGGTGCGGGGATATGCCTTGATCACCTGTGTTCCGCTGGTTCCGAGGAATGCGCCTGCGACAAGCCCGACGAGCATGATTCCCCAGCCGACCAGTAGTAAAAGGCATACGCGTTTCGCAAGACGATGATCGGCTCCAAGCCTCGGAAGTATCGCCGCGATGGCCAGGCCGCCGAAACCGGCGATCCAGCAACCCTCCGCGAGGGACTCGATCGGTCCTCTCAACGGACCCATGTGTATAGGGGACGAGGGGCTCTGTAACGCGAAAAATCGCCACAGGGAAGCAAGCGCCGCGACGATCAACGTGAGCGCGGCAACCCGCGCCAGAAGGCGCGGAAGGCCGATGAGAAAAGTGATATCCTTGTCTTTGCTCTCGTTCATGGCCGATGAAAAAAAAAGCGGCCCCGACACCCGGCAAATTCCGATACCGTTGCTCCCGTCAAGGCCTGGCGGATTCTCGGGTTGCCGTTGTCAGGGCCTCAAGGCCCCTCATCAGGGCAAGCCGGATGTACCACGAGGAAATTTGGGTGGCAAGCGGGTTGAAACGCGACTACAGGCCGTTTTCTTCCTGCTCAGCGTGTTGTTTCTGCAATTCATTCATACCGTCGTCGACCTTTTCACCGAATGAATTCAACATCTCTTGAAGGTCGGTGTAGGAAACTCTGACTATCGAACCGGCGGGGCAATCCACACTCTTCGACGTCACGATCTTCATGGAAGCCACCGGGACGTCCGGATCGCCCGGCGCTACGGACTTGAAGATATCGCCGCCCGTGAGTGTGCAGCTGGTGTCGTCTGCGGTCATGACCGAAAGCGGCGCATCGACGACAAAGAGATAGTCCGGGTCATCCAGAGCCTGCTCGAGATCGATCCATCGATCCTCCTCGAATGCCCTGGCGACATCATCCACCTGCTGGCGCAGCTGCTCTTTTACAGGCTCTGAAATCGGGGTTCCGACCGATTCCTGGCCAGCGAGATAACCCCGCTCATACTCCTCTTCCAATGTCTTCGACAACATGTAGTCGGTGACCCAGTACGATGGGCCGATGTAGCTTGGATACGGATAATAGTACCAACCCCAGGTGTGATACCAGGGGGCTCCAACCCAACCCCAGGTATACACCCAGGGAGCATGGAACGACGCCCAATAGAAACCCCAGAACCAGGGCGCGTACGGCCAGTAATGAAGATAGCAGTAGTAATGTGAGTGTCCCCAATAGTGATAATGATAGTAGTGGACCGTTACCGGGTAATGCGTGTCCTTGACGTGAACGCTCGTGCGCCGGACAACAATTTCCCCGTCACGAGTGACCGGCTCCTGGGTAAAAGATCGTCCGCCGCGCTTCAGAGTTGATGGGATATGATCTCTGGACGCAGCGGGCGCGGGCGCTCTTGCGACATGACGAGCCCTGTTGTTGCCGACACTTTTCGACGAAATCCCCTGGCTTCGCCCGGTAGTCGCGTAACTGTCTCTACGTGCGGGTTTTACTCTCTTGCTTCCACCCCGGGAATGAGACGACGCCCTGGGCCGTCTGGATCTGGAATGAGACGACGCATTGGGTCGTATGGTTCTGGTTCTACTCCTGGAGATCTTGCGGCGAGGAGGAGGAGTCGGTCTGGACACCCTGGGCGTGGCCCTGGCCTTGCGCTTTGTTTTTTTAACCGCAGGGCGCGAGCTGCTGCGTTTTGATGACTTCTTGGAAACGGACGCCGAGCGGCTTTCTTTTCCTTTTTTTCTTCCGGGTTGGGCTGTCGATACCGATGACCACCCCAATACCAGAACCACGCTCAGAACGAGCATGCTGACCTTTGCAATGTAGTTCATTACCCACCTCCCTACACTTCTTGGACGTCAATTATACCGCCATATTCGGATCTGTGCATATCAACGCACAAACCGAGCGGTTTTCTTCCCGATAATCTGAAAAAGGATTTCTACCTTTTCTGGTAGATGGAGAACATCCCGACGTAGAGGTATCCGAACAGGAAGAGAAGCAGGAACGGAATTGAAACCCAGTGCCCGCCCACGACAGCCACGTAGATGGTGAAGATGAAGTACGCGGCGAAGGCCAGCTCTATCAAGGGAACAATCCCCTTCTTGGCGCGGTACTTTTTCTTCTTCCAGTTACCATCCTTGGACTCGACCCCGTGCTTTGCCGTGCGAACGAAAGGTGTCTCATGCCCGAAGACGCCCTCGAGGACCGCCTTGGCGTTATTGATGGAGAGCCCTATCCCGAGGGACATGAGCAGGGGTACCTTGGCTATGGCTCGCCACGGGCTACCGTACAGCTGCTTGTGGGCAACCACGTAGAACGTGCCGATGGAGAACGTGGTTCCCATGAACAGGGGAAGATCTATGAGAAGCACCTCCCTCCAACCGTGCTCCGTGCGAACCAGCAAGTTGGGCATGAGCAGCAATGCCAGCAGGATCATGAGGATGTAAGCGAAGTTATTGGTCAGGTGGAAGAACGCCTCCATCTTGACCTTGAACGGCACGTCGGCCCTGAGGATGGTCGGCAACATCTTCTTGCACACCTGGATGGATCCCTTGGCCCACCTGTGCTGCTGCGACTTGAAGCTCGCCATCTCCACCGGGATCTCGGCCGGCGCCACTACCTCGGGAAGGTAGAAGAATTTCCATCCCTTAAGCTGAGCGCGATAGGAGAGGTCCATGTCCTCGGTAAGGGTGTCGTGCTCCCATCCCCCGGCATCGTGTATGGTGGAAATTCTCCATATCCCCGCGGTGCCGTTGAAGTTGAAGAAGCGCCCCGACCGTTGCCTTGCGCCGTGCTCGATGACGAAATGACCGTCAAGCATGAGCGACTGAATGCGCGTGAGCATGGAGTACCTGCGGTTGATATGATCCCAGCGGGCCTGGACCATCCCCACCTTGGGATCGACAAAGAAGTCGACAATCTCTCTCAGGATGCCCGGAGGAGGTTGAAAATCCGCGTCGAACACCGCGACCAGCTCGCCCCTGGCCGTTCGCAGACCATTTTCAAGGGCGCCGGCCTTGTAGCCGCTGCGGTCCGTCCTGTGGATCAGGGAGATCTGGAAACCCCGCTCGGCTACCTCATACACCTTCTTTCGCGCGATTTCGGTGGTGTCATCGGTAGAATCGTCGAGGACCTGAATTTCAAGCTTGTCGAGGGGGTAGTCAAACTCCGCCACCGCCTCGATCAAGCGCTCGCAAACATAGCGCTCGTTGAAGAGCGGCAGCTGGACCGTGATGATCGGAAGGTCTTTCTCCTCGAACCGGCCCATGGGTACAGGGACCTTTTCGCGGGTCTTGAAAAACAGGAACACAAGCTGGCTTCGGTGGAAACCGTAAATCGCCAGCAATCCCAGGATACTCAGATAACAACCGATCAAGACGTTTTCGAGCATCTTTCCTCCGTTGTCGCGGCCTTCCCATGAAGGAGCTTTTTTCGATATCTGTCCTCTTGATAACCGAACTAAATGTCTCGATTGTCACCCAACTGTCACAAAGATTATCGAGATGTCACTGGACTCATGGACAGACTGCAACCCAAAATTGCGACCAGGAGATTACTCAGTCTTTACCTCTGTTTACCGTGCTTTTGGGAAAGGACCAGATACCTGATGAACTCCTCCTGAATTCGTTCCTCCAGCCCGCGCGTACCCTCTCCCAGAGGCCTTCCATTCACGAAAACGAAGGGCGTTCCGTCGACCC
>JAUXHN010000086.1 GCA_030621515.1 Deltaproteobacteria bacterium
CCGGAAGTCGCCGAGAATCTTCACGAGGGACTGTGTGATGCGTTGCGGAAGGTAGATGGGAAGTCTCGTGCCGAGCCGAACACGTAACATTTCGGCGAATTTCTCCCCGTCCGGTCGCCCTTTGTTTGCTTCTACCTTTCGCTTGATCATCTCGTAAACCGCGTTGAGGATCTTTTCGATGGTCTTGTCGGAACTCATCAGCGCGTCGCCGCCTGTAATGAGGATGTCGCGAAGCTGTGAGTCGTTTTCGAAGTACGCCATCAGCTTGACCAGCTTCTCTTTCCAGGTCTCTTTTGGCTTCAACTTGTCGAGGTCGAAGTTCAGGTGGCCGCGCTGGAAATCGTACATGCGCTGGCAGGACGAGCAGAGGCCGCCGCACGCGCGCCCCATCGTATCGGGGATCATGATGGCCACTTCCGGGTAACGGCGGTGGATAGTGTTGTGGTAGGGCAGGAGCCAGCCGGCGGCGTTGGGTTTGCCGGGCTCCACCTTGTCTTCCTTCTCCCACCCGACGATAAGGCCGAACTCGTCTACGAGCTTCTGGGAGTAAATGACATAGTCTCTGATGGCCAGGTCGGCGCCGACTGCGAAGTAGGGGACCCTGACGTGCAGCAGCGAGAGGTAGTAGGGGTTTACGAAAAAGGGGATCTGGGCTTTTTCAGCCTCGTAGAGGACCTTCATGGTGTCGGGATCGAGCGAGTTTCCCAGCATCTCGTTGAGGGAATCGGCCGAACGAACCGCGAACTTCAGGTGGAAGAGATGATCTTTCCACCATTCGAGGCAGCTCAAGTATTTTTGCTCGTAGGACATGTTCGCCTCGAACTTGAACTTCCCGTGAACTATTTCGCCCTTGTCGATCTTATTGATGACTATATTGATGATGCGATCCCGGTTCTCTTCGCGCAGTTTGACGATGCGCGGATCGAGCCCGGAAGGATATCGCGCCATCCACTCCACGACCTTCTTTTTTGTGGGCTGTTTTCGCTCTTCGGTCCCCGAGAGCTGTCGGAAGAGGTGGAGCATATCCTCAAAAAAGAAGGGCTTCGCGCCGCCGGTGCCCTGGGTGACAGCGAGCCATATCAGCTTGATGGGATTGCTGACCGCCACCTCTCCCCTCAAATTGAGATCTTCGAATTCGCGCCCCGCGTTGTCGGTGTAATCCAGAATTCTTATGGCCGCGTAATCACACCAGGTGAGGGACTCGAAGATCTCGCGCCCGGCGGTTGCGCCCTTGTAGTATTCGACCGCGGCGGGGTTTTCTTCGAGGATCGTCATTACCCAGTTTTTTACGCCCACCAGCGCCTCGGTTTCGTTGCGGGCGTTTCGCATTATCTCCTCGAGTGTTCGGTTTTCCCCGAGCAACCGACCCAGGAGCTTGTGCGATTTTGTATTGATCGCTATCGAGTCCAGTGTGTGGGAGCGTGTCGCCG
Source organism: Deltaproteobacteria bacterium (assembly GCA_030621515.1). Taxonomy (GTDB): domain Bacteria; phylum Myxococcota_A; class Polyangia; order JAAYKL01; family JAAYKL01; genus JAUVAN01. The sequence continues at coordinate 1,431 of JAUXHN010000086.1, forward strand.
CCATGAAGGCCTCCTTGTTTTACACATTCTACTAGGCTGCCGCAGCATTCGCCAGAATGGGGCAAAGATTGGGGCGCACGTTTCTTGTTTTTTTACAATATTAGTCGAGAAGTGAAGCCAGAACCTGCACGAGAGAGTCGATTCGAACACCCCCTGCCGAACGGCAAGCGCAGCCGTCGGTGGTAAGAGAAACCGAATCGGAATCGCCGTCGGCGTCCGAGTCGGAATCGCTGTCGGTGTCCGAGTCGGAATCGGTATCGGAATCAGTGTCGGTATCGGTATCAGCGTCGGTGTCGGAATCGGTATCAGAATCGGTATCGGTATCGGTGTCAGTGTCTGCATCGGTGTCGGATCCGATTTCGTCGCAGGTGGAGGGTTCGCCGGTGCAATCCCAGCCGTCCTCAACCTCACAGATGTCGTCGCAGCCGTCTCCGGTGATAGTGTTCATATCGTCGCACTCCTCGGGAGCGCAGATGAAACCGTCTCCGCAACCGGTCTCTATCGCGGAGCAATCCCCACGGCATCCATCGCAATCGACAGTGTTGCTGTCGTCGCAAGCTTCTCCTGCCGTTGTATTGGTGTTTCCGTCTGAGCACGATACCAGGGTGCAGTCGTCGTCGCAGGTGGCGGACTCGCCGGAGTCGTCGCAATCCTCGGTGCCTTCCGTGACACCATCGCCGCACACTGTACCTACGGGGACAAAGCGATAGTTGTTTGGAGATGCTGTGCTGTTGGTGTTGGTACAATTCGGGCCGCAATCGCCGTCGGCTCCCGAGAAGTCCTCGATGCCGATGGTGGCGTTGTCCGCAGTATCCGCCGCCCAGTCTGTTGACAGAATCAACTCGATGGAATTGTCCGCTTCGAACAGTACCATCTGGAAGAAGTGCCAGTCAGATGTTGACCCGCCGCTGCGGCTTACAGAGTAAAACTCCACGGTGAACTGCCGCGAACCGACAGCTCCTGATAAATTGTAAGTGACCTTGTCTGTGTTTCCCTGGGAGGTCATCATGATGAGATCATCCCACCATCCTGCAATGAAACCATCAGGGGCACTCGTATTCGTAATGGCCTGGTTTGTCGGATCGATGCCATCCAGCATGTTCCCGCCTTCCTGGAAGAACGTGAGGTATCCGTTGGAAGAGACACGCACCTGGGTTTGATCGCCGTATCCATCCTGGGGAAAGAAGTTGAAGTTGAACCCGATTGAAATATCTGAATAGGCGTCGTCAGTGCCGTCGGCGCTCCAGATGGTGGTGGCAGATGAAAGTACCGTCATGCCGGGGGAAAGAGATGTTTTGGTGTATGAACCCGAGGGGGTTGTGATGGGGATGGCGGGCCCGTCCAGGTCCAGCGAATCCAGGTAGGACTCGTGAAAATCCAGGTAGTCCACGATGTAGATGGAGACCTCCTCGTTCACGAGTTCAGTATCATCGAGATCAATGAGGTCGGACACATCTATGTCTCGAATGATGGCTTGACCCAGGAAGTTTCCGAGAACGGACTCCATTTCACCGACGGCGATCTCGATTTGTTCACGATCCATGCCCGAAAGCCGATGATATTTGGGATGTAACTCGAAAATATTCTCAGGTGGATCGTTCAGGGTTGCACGATAAATTTCGACGGCGTCGATTGTGTCGATGATCTCATCCCGCAAGCCGGCCACGTCACGATCGGACCAGGCCGGTCGGCCCGCCACCTCGTTGACAATTGGGTTGCCAAAGGAGTCTACATTTTCAACGATTGCCTTTTCGCCGCTTGCCGGATCTTTCAGGGCGCTCTCGAGGTCGCTTTCACACCCGACAATCAGGGCCGCCGGCGCCAAGAATGCGATATATATCAATTGTTTCATTTCACACACCTCAGGCTATTGGATGTCTCCTGTCTCATCTTACGATATCATGTCTTCCGGCGGGGCAACTTTAAAATGAGTCTGGCACCCTCCTGGAAAGAAAAGTGAAGTATTGTACTTGACAACACGGGTGAATAGTTATGCCTTTACAGTTCACTCCGAAGAAAAGGAAAGGTCCAGGAGAATGAAAAGGTACTACTTGATTGCATTGTTCTTTGTATTGGCGATTGGCTGCGAAGAGAATCCGCCACTCACGGCGGAGCCGAACGCGGCGCCGGAAGTGAAGGCGGAAGCGGCGCAGCCGGAAGAGGTGGCAACCAGGACGCAAGCAGAGTGCCCGTGCAAGGACGGCAAATGCCCGGAAGGGTGCTGTGAAGGCAAGGTAGAGTGCCCCTGCAAGGACGGCAAATGCCCGAAGGGCTGCTGCGAAGGAAAGGCCGAAGTCGATTGCCCGAAAAAGAAGGCGGGCGACTGTCCCTTCGCCAGGGCGAGGGCCGAGGGCGAAGCCGCCGCCGCAGAACAACCTCCCAAATGAGTCTGGCACCTCCCAAATGAGTCTGGCACCTCACTGAAGCACCTCACTGAAGTCTCTCCCCAAATGAGTCTGGCACCCCTGGAAAAGGAGCGCCTTCTGAGATAGGCTCTTGAACGGAAAAACAGCAACGGAGGTAGGCAATGTGGAAACTCGTTATGGGCATCTATATGACGATAGGCTTTGCGATCGTCCTGGCGGCCACTGAGGGATTTCAACGTGACAGCGAAAGCGCACTCATGGGCGCATTCGCTGGTGTGTTGGTGGCAATAGCCGGAACCGGCGGGTCACTCATAAAGCGCCGCAAGTTCTGGTGGTCGTTTCTGTTCGCGACAATCTTCGCCCAGGCCTCATTCCTGGGGTTAGCCGTTTTTTACGAGACGATATGGTACTCTTTGTAGGACGAGCTCAGTCCTCGTCGGTGATCGTTTGGAGTGGATTGGGATCCGGTGTGGGTCCCGGGCCGTCTATCCGGGTGAGTTTGATATACTTGCCGTCCAGCTCGGACAGTGGTTCGTTCAGCCATCCTGCGGGGTTGTCCGGGTTGTACGCTTCGGGGATGACCTCCACGCCGACCCCACAGTTCCTGCCCGACTCCTTGGCGAGGTACAGGGCCTTGTCAGCCAGTTCGAGGATAGCCTCGTGGGGAAGCTCCGTCGGATGCTCCCGGTAGGATGGAAGCACCGCCCACCCGACCGAGCAGGTGCGCCTGAATTTCTGGCCCTTCTCCGTTTCGAAAGGTGTCGTCCCGATCAGATCCAGGACACGCTGGGTAACCATGTGTCCCTCTTCCCGATCGGTGCTGCGGCAAACTATCAGAAACTCTTCGCCACCCCAGCGCACCAGCAAGTCCGACTGTCGGATGCTCATGCCGAGTCGGCTCGCCGTTTCCACGAGCACCCTGTCGCCCGTCATGTGACCGAGCACGTCGTTGACCTTCTTGAAAAAATCAATATCCACCATGTAGAAAATAAGATCCCTGGTCCGATCGCAGGCATCCTCGCTGCGCGGGTCGTTCTTCCTGAGCACGTCGGATACGTCACCGTCGATGACCGAGGAGAAGAATCGCCTGTTCCGCACCCTGGTCAACGCGTCGGTGAAGCTCATCTCCCGAAGCTCCCGGTTGGCCTCCGCCAGCTGAACGCTGCGCTCGGTGACGGCGGCTTCCAGACGACGCCTGTCTCTGGCGAGCTTGCGGGTGCGGATCTCCAGGATCAAAAAGACGATGAGCACCAAAATGGCGCCGCCCCCGAAACGAGCCCACCAGTCCTCCCACCAGGGTGACTCTACGACAAAGGAGAACACAGCGGGCTTCTCGCTCCAGACGCCGTCGGCGTTCGCGCACATCACCTCAAACTTGTAACTGCCCATCGGCAATGCCGGATATCGGACTTCCCGATGGTTCGTCTCGAAGTACTCCTGCTCCAGCCCCTCCAACCGGTACCTGAACATCGTCCGAGCTGAATCCCTGAAAACAAGCCCAGAGTACTTGGCCACAAAGGTGTTGTTCGCGTAAGGCACTATGGGATTGTCCGAGCGAATTTGCTCGTGACCGCCCAGCGTGACCGAGGTAATGACCACGTTAGGTGGCAAAATCGGGCCCGTCTCCTCGGACGGACGATAGTACGCCAGCCCCCTTCCCGTACCGATGAACACGGTGCCGTCAGGCTCGGACCAGAGCCCTCCCTGGGAGATATCATTCCAGATCAGGCCGTCACTGGTGTCAAAGCTCCTGACTTTTCCGTCCCTGGAGATGACGGACAAACCGTCAGCAGTTCCTACCCAGACACGCCCGAGCACGTCGTGCTGCAACAGGAAAACCGTATCCCCTGTGAGTCCGTCCTCCGATCCGTATCGTTTCACCGCCGGGCCAAACGCCGTCAACTCGAAGCGAGTGATACCGACGGAGGCCCGATAATCTATCCAGACCGTAGTGCCCGACTCGGCGGAGAGGTACTCCAGTCGATCGACCAACAGGCCATCTTTCTTCGTGAAATGCCCCCACCTCTCGCCATCGAATCGCCCGAGGCCGTTCTGCCCACCCGTCCATACCACGCCATCCTTCGAAACGGCGATCACCTCGGTGCATCCGATGATCTCGTCAGGGTAGGGAATGTCTTCGAACGTCAACCCCTCTTCACCGACCCGGATTTTCAGGAGGTACTGATTGCCCCCGACCCAGATGTTTCCCCCGGGTCCCATCACCATATCGGTCGGCCCGCTGGTAAATCGCTTCGGCAGAGTCACTATTTCGGGAGTGAAAGTCTCGAGGCCGATTCTCGTGATACCCAGGCGTCTCGACAGGCACCACATCTCACCGTGGTTGCCCAGGACCAGCTTCCAGACGCTATCGCCGAAGATTCCGTCCTCCTTTGTCAGGACGTTCCATCTGCCCTCTTCCGGCAACCAGATTCCAACGCCCCGGTTGGTTCCCACCCAGAGCCTGTCCATGGGATCGCGGATGATGCCCCAGACGCCGTCGTCCGGCAGGCCTTCACGGGAAGTCCAGGCAGACCAGTTCCCGCGCCCCGGGGACCAGCTGACGCCGGCGCCGCCCAGGCCGATCCAGAGGGAGCCCTCCCTGTCCTCGAGGACTGACCACACCGTGTTGACCCTGAGGCCGTTTTTGGCGCAGAGCCGCTCCCATCCATCACCAACCTGCAGAAGTAACCCGGTCCTGGTCGGCACGAGGATGTTCCCGGCGTGATCCAGGCTGGGCATCCCGTTCGGCGCAGCCTCAGCGATCTCCTCGCAGGCGGCCGTGAACACCGATGCTCCAGGGTCCATCCGCAGGAGATTGTTCCTGGTCCTCACCCAGACTGTGCCCGCCTCGTTGACCAGGATCGCGACTATATCTTCGGTGGGCACGCCCTCGAAGATATCGAACAATTCGACCTTCCCCGATTCGGGCCGCAGCCACCCGACCTGACTCCCGGCGGCGAACCACACGAGACCGTCCGGCGCCACATGAACCGCACGGATCGCAGGCGACGGGAACCCATCCTCAGCCGCCCAGTTTTTCTTTACCTCACCGCTTGTGGGATCGACCAGCGCCAGACCGATATTGGTGGCCAGATAGAACTGTCCCAGGCGATCGAAGGCCATTGGTTGCGGAATATCCAGGGTGACTCTCCCGACCTCCTCGTTGTTGAAAGCAATGTTCAGTGTCTCGAACCCGAGCCCGTCAAACTTGGAGACGTCTCCCTCCGCGACCACCCACACGTCCCCATCCGGGCTACCCAGGATCTGATCCACGACCGCCCACGGAGCGCCTTCAGCTGCGGAGAACCGTTTCACCTGGGCTCCGTCGTACCTGAAAAGGCCGTCCTGGGTGCCTATCCAGATGAATCCCACGCGATCCTGGTGCATGGTGGTGGCGCCGCGGGTAGCGAGGCTTGTGTCATCGCCTATGGGCTCGAAGAGATAGCGGGGGTTGTCTGGGATGTTGCCCGCAGTCGAAGCGGCGGGAGCCAGCAGCGCGACGAAGAAAATCAGGCCCGCAGGGATTGTCCCCGTCAAGGCAGTCGATCGGTTGCCGCTGGGTTTCAACGACCTAACCATTTTCACGGTGCTGTGGACCCATCGCGACATGATAACAGAAAACGAACCGATTTATCCAAGGGCACTAAACGAGCATCCAAAACTGCCACAGGGAAATCGCCACGAGAGCCCGGGTAGGGGTGGGCGCCCATGAAAGCGGTTACCACATGCAAACCAGGCACTCTTGCCAATACTCGTTGCCGGCAAGGCATGGAAATGTCTGCTCAGAAAGGGCCTCGATATAACAATCACGTATGTCTTCCGGCACTTTCGTTCCGTCTTGGGCCATTACATTCACTACCTTGCCATTAGCGTCCAGGGCGACCCCGTATGGGATGTACTCATCCTTACAATCCTGGCAGGGTACCATATCCGTCGTGTTCCACAGTTCCGTTTCCTCTTCCCACATTTCCTCTTCAGTGCAGAACCCTGCATCCGCATCCCCGTCAGTGTCAGTATCCCCGTCAGTGTCAGTATCAACAGAGGAGTCTGGCCTCTCGTCTGCCAGTTCACCTTTGGACTGACTACATCCAGTTGCCGACGCCAGGAAAAAAGTGAATCCAGCCGCCAGTGCGGATGCCACCAGCAGGTTTCGCCGGGCTTTTGGATTCGAAGCGCCGCCTTCCAACCGAGCCTGTATTTCCTCTAGCCGCTCCAGGATAGGTTGAAGCTCCTGTTGCATGTTGTTGACGATTCCAGAAACGTGTTGGAACCGCCGCAGTTCTTCAAGCTCCATGCGCGACAGGGAGAGGGCCTCGCGCCACGCTTTCACTCGAACGCGATTCATATCGTTCAATGCGGTCTCCATCTCACGCTCCAGGATGGGTTTGTAGGTCTCCAACTCAAGCCGCCTCGCAAGTGCCAGGTTCACAGCCACGTCGTGGGCGAACAGTATCGAGCCGTACCGACCGGAACCTTGCAGGCGCAAACGTATCAGGGCCGCTTTGAACCGCGCCACTACCGGATCTTCGGGCTCGAAACGCAAGCCCAGCATACCGCCTGTCACTCTGCCCTGGTCACGCAGCTTCTGATGCGCTGTTGTGCCCGGGTAAATCGCCATGGAAAGTGCGTCAAGGTGAATCCCCCTGAGATCTCCGATCTCTTCCAGCTCCGCCTCAATACTCTGAGGCGTCGCCTTGGGATTGACTATCAGCGAGTTGAACACCGTAACTATTTTGTTGTCGCGGAGGCGTTCGAGCACTTCTCGGTTCAAATTCGGATTAACCGAACGGCCAAGTGAGCGCAACTGCTCTCCGGTGAGTCCCTCGATGCCGACCAGAAGACGGATTGCCCCTAACTCCAAAAACGCGGAGACTGTCTCAGGGGTCAACACCGCCGGATCCACTTGCATACTCCATGCGATCCTCTGGACGTCACGTTTTTGAAGTTCTCCGAGCAGCGAGCGCAACCACGATTCGGCGAACTCCGGATCGCCGGAGAGCAGGTTATCGTCCACCAGGTGGAAGAGACGGGCTTTGCGATCGTGATAAAGCTCAGCGACCTCGTCGGCCACGTCGCTTGTTGTTCGATGACGCGTGCGCCCAACGCCTATTTGCTTCAATATCTCCGGGTCGATGCCCGCGCGTACGCCCTCTTGGATTGCTTCGAGTTGAAGAGCGGCCGGGCCGCAATACTGACAGCGGCCAGGGCAACCTCGCGAGGCGATCAAGTGGGCCATGTGCACTCCCAGAATCTGTGGAAGGGGGTTCGGACGTTGTGGACGAAGTCGAAGCGGAGTGGGATCGGCAACCGGAGCCGGAGGCCCGTCACCCGCGCGAGTGGAGATGCCGGGCACGTCGTGCCACGCCTGCCCCTTGGCGAGTCTGGAGGTCAACTGCACCAGAGGGACCTCGCCGTCATGACGTATCACCGAGTCAATGTCAGGGTACAGATCGAGGATCTCATGCCGTACCAACGTGGCGAGCGCTCCACCGCAGGTAATGTGCCCCTGGTAGCCCTTCTTGCGAAGATAGCGAACAAAGGCGAACGTATCGATCGCGATATCAGCGTCCGAAACAGACAGCCCGACCAGGGGAGTTCTTAGGCGTAGTACCGTTTCAGCTGTCTTCTTGAGTTGATCAGGGCCGCATAGGGGCAGCAGCTGGGGTTGGTGGCCGGCCTCGGAGAGCGCCGCTGCCAGATAGCGCAGAGCCAAATTCTCGTCGTCGGGCTGCTCGCGGCCTATGAGCGCCACATGAACCCCGCTCGTGGTTCGATTTGCATTCTGTTCGCTTGGCGCCATTGTAGACACAATCCCCTCCTTCGTTCCCTGAATCTCAGTTCATCGCAATTAGTATAATCCAACCCGGTGAATGCGGGGAAAAATTTCAGATGGCGGTTTCGGATCCGACGGTTACCGTGGTCTCGAACGGCGAGGCGCCCTGGTGAGTTGTGCCGATGGTTCCGCTTGCACCGGACGCGCTGCCGCCGCAGCAACCGCCGGAGCCGCCTGAAACGCTGATGGTGGCGGTGATGTTATCGTCCGAATCGTAGAACAGCTTCACCCGTCCACCACCTCCTCCGCCACCACCGTCATTTGCGCTGTCGCCTCCGGCCCCTCCTCCTCCACCGGTCGCGGTGAGCGTCCCGGAGACTTCTATTCTGTCCGAGATCATGAGGATCCCGCCGCCGGCGCCTCCGCCCCCCGATCGTCCACTCCCGCCACCGATACTTCCGCCCAACTCGATGGAGCCCGAGACGCCGATTCGCGAGGCTTCCAGCCAGATCGCCCCTCCACCCGCGCCACCGCTCGAGGAATCCGTCGCGCCGCCCCCGGACCCCATATCGATTCCGAGGCTGGTCTGGCTTCCGTTTGCGCTGCCGCCGGATCCCGGGGAATCGCCGGAGTCGTAGCCGCCCAGTCCGCCCGTTCCTCCGTAACCGCCGCCGCCTCCTCCTCCCGTGCTGGAGTAACCGCCGGGTCCGGGGCCGGCCGCGCTCGAGTACCCCGTACCATTGCCGTGGAGTGTGCCATCAACGATAATATTTCGCGCCGCTATGCGAAGCACCTGGCCTGCGCCGATGTTGACCGTGTGGCCCGATTGCACCTCGAACCAGTCGTACATGTTGGTTCCGGTTTGCGTTTCTCCGCCTGTGCTGACGAACGCATTGGGGAACATGGTCGCGAACGCGACCTGAGCGTCGGGCTCGCCGGCGTTTCCGTAGAACATATAGACAGTGGTGTTCGCGCTGGCGGCTATGGTGGGGATCTTGACCCAGATGACACTTTCGTCACCGTCGTTCCACGCTTCAATGTAGTGATCCAGATCAAAAACCGACCCCGTGATGTCAGTGGAGAATCGAACGTCTTCGCCGTTTGTTTCGGCGTTCGAGTAGTCGAATGTCGAGTCCAGGAAGACCGGGATCTGATGATCCGTGAATAGGCTGGTCCCGACGGAGGTGATGGTGATGTCTCGGCGATAGTTCCAGTCGGTGATATCTGTGTCGGTGTCCGTGTCGGAATCCGTATCAGAATCGGTATCGGAATCGGTGTCTGAGTCGGTATCGGAATCTGTATCCGAATCGGTGTCTGAGTCAGTGTCGGTATCCGAATCCGTGTCAGAATCGGAATCGCTATCCGAATCGGCGTCTGAAGAAGAACCGGGTTCGAACTTGGTATTTGCGCAGGACTGAATTCCCAGTACAGACACGAGAAACACGCCGCAAAACATGAGTGAAATTGTATATTTGAACATCAAGCACTCCCGAAGATTCTCTTTCGAGAAACCTGCAACGTTTCCATGGGGGAAACACGAGACGAATTGTATTTTATCACTTTTTTGTTAGTTGCCGGGAAGAAGATGGATATCCTGAATCAATCGGGAAAGGAAAAAACGAAGAATGGTTCAGTGGGACTGCTTGGTGAGCATAATCGAGTGGCATTTCTTTATTTCGGGAGCGTCCGCATTGATAAACCCAGCCGACAAGGCCGCGTCGTGGATAAACTCGAAGGCCTCATAGGATACGTGGCCTCGCGGCTCGACAACCCAGAGACGACCACCCGGCGCCAGGGCTTTGTGTACCTGGATCATCAACTTTTTCGGATCGGGAACCTCGTGCATGACTGCCGAGGCGAGGGCAAAATCGGCTACCTCGACAAGATCGTCGATATTCAGATCACTCTGGCCGCAGACACGATAATCAATGCGATCGTTCAGACCGCGCCGCCGTGCCCGTTTGTCTAGGGATCGGATCATGCGCTCCTGTAGATCGATCGCGACGACTTTCCCCATTGGCCCGACCAGTTCGGCCATGGGTAGGGCGAAGAAGCCCATCGCGCAGCCCACGTCGAGCACGGTCATGTCTTCTCGAACATAGGGGGCCAACAAGACCTCCGGTTTGGTGAATAGGCGACGAGCGGGGCAGGAAAGGAAGTATCCTACCCACCACGGACATACGTGAGCGTTGGCGTTCATTGTGAATCCTTTCTTCGATGATTTCTTCATTTGAGACGAATTTGCTTGTTCGAAATATCGCCGTTCAACGTAAACGCGATGTCGGCGAAATCCGGACGGCCAAACGGTCGCTCGCCCTTGAAGGACATGCCCCAGGGCTCGCTCGGGCCGAACAGCCCCCTGTCCAATCGGGAGTTTCCATTCCGATCCTGGAAGCAGCGAATGCCGTACACACCAGGATCGAGGTTGCCAAAGGTAAACCGGGCTCTCCCGCTGGCCAGCTGTGTGCCACGGGGTGTAATCGTGAGCTTCTTCAGGCCTTTTAACGGCACTTGAAAGGCCTCTTCGTCCACAAGTAAGACGTGAATGGCGCCGGATCCGTTGAAATGGATCACTCCTTTGATGCAAAGCTGGCCCTCACCGGCGACCGTAACGGATGCGAGCGCCAGAGCTGCAAATGCAAGGGCCGTGAGCGCAATAGAAATCGGTGCTGTTTTTCTCTTCATAATGTGACTCCCAATTCTTGTTGCGTCGATAGCTCGACGCTGGTAAAAAAAAGGATGAGCAATTACTCACATTATTATTTTGTGATCTTTTGCTCATATTGTCACCTCGCTTTTATTTGGAGGTTACTGCGTTGAAGAGAAATGGCGTAACCAACCGTAAAAAGAGAGAAAAGCCGCGAACCCACAGCGGAAGCGGCGCCTCTGGGGATGGAGGCGCTCACTTTTCAAAGAGAGATAGAACAGATGAAACCGAGCATTCGCGGATGCTCGATCCGAGGAAGAGACCTCGTCAGGACCGTTCGAAGGCAACCGTGGCTGCGATACTGGAGGCCGCCGTGGAGTTGTTCACTGAGATGGGTTTCGCCAAGACCACGACGAATAGGATCGCCGAGCGGGCAGGGGTCTCAATTGGCTCGCTGTATCAATATTACCCCAACAAGAATGCACTGCTCGTGATGTTGCTGGAGCAGCATATCCTGCACGCAGGGCCGGTCATAGAAGAGGCTATCAAGAAGCTTACACAGACGGACCGGGATCTCGAGCAGAGGATTCGCGGGCTTTTCGAGCAAGTGGTAGCGTTGCACGATATGGCCCCGGACATCCACCGGATGCTTTTCGAGGAGGTACCCAAGCCGCCGTCGATTCAGGAGTTGAGCCTGCAATCCGAGAAACGTATGGCAAAGTTGACCGAAGAAGTGCTGAGGGAGGTTGTCGGTGAGGAGCGCCCAAACTTGGATATGACCGCGATCGTATTGGTTCAAACCAGTGAGGCCCTCGCCCATTGGCTTGCGATACGAGCGCCCGATTCACTCGAACGCGAGCGATTCATCGACGAATCGGCGAAAATGATGGTTCGCTATATTGGGGTGATTTGATTCACACTTTGGCGGAAAGGATTTCAGATGGCTGTCTGCGCGCCGATAGTCACCGACACGGTGTACGGGGTCTGTCCTTCGTGAGTGGTGCCGGTGTAACCGTTGTCGCCGTAATCGCTACCACCGCAGCATCCTCCGCTTCCGTACGAGACATTGGTGGTATAGGAAGTGATGCCCGATGTGCCGTAGAACACCTTTATCCGTCCGCCGCCGCCACCGCCTCCGCCGTCGTTGGCAGTGGTGCCGGAGCCGCCGTTACCCCCCTGGGCTGAATAACTTCCCGAAGCAGTGACATGGTCACTGGTGATCAATATTCCTCCGCCGGCGCCGCCTCCGCCGAATGCTGAGCTGCCCGTTCCGTTGTTTGCGTTTACCTGGATGTTCCCGGAGACATTCACAACCGTTCCATCCAGCCAGATTCCCCCGCCGCCCGTGCCGCCGGTGCCGGTCGAACCGGACCCGCCGCCGGAGCCCATGTCCACGGCAATGCCGGTCTGGTCGCCGTTAATGATTCCACCGGCCCCTGGTCCATCTCCCGAGTCGTAGCCACCCTGTCCGCCCGCTCCGCCGTAGCCGCCACCACCACCTCCCGCTGCACTGGTGGCGTTGCCGCCCGCACCGGGGCCGGTGCTGGGACTGTATCCCGCACCGTCACCGTTTGTCGCGCCGTCAATCTTGATAATACGAGCCGTGATGCGCAGGATCTGGCCGTTTCCCACGGTGAGGGAGTGACCGGCTTGCAGTTCGAAATAGTCGTAGTCGTTGTCTCCGGACAGGGTAATGGCGCCTGTGCTCGTGAATGCATTGGGGAACATGGTCGTGAAATCGACCTGTGCGTCGGGTTCGCCGGTGTTCCCGTAGAACATGAAAATCACCGTGTCGCTTGCGGCGGTGATGGTGGGTATCTCTACCCAAACCCAGCTTTCGCCGCCCGTGTTCCAGCTCTCGATATGATGATCCAGATCGAAGGTTGCGCCGGTGCCGTCAGTGGAGAATCGAATATCTTCCCCATTCGGATCCGCGTTCGAATATTCGAAACTGGGTTCGAGTAGTACGAACACCTGATAATCGGTGAGATCCGAAGAAGCGATCGATGTTATTGTGATTTCTCGACGGTAGCTCCAGTCGGTGATATCGGTGTCGGTATCGGTATCGGTGTCGGTATCGGAATCGGTGTCGGTATCGGAATCGGTGTCCGTGTCTGTGTCTGTGTCCGAATCGGTGTCAGAGTCGGAATCCGAGTCGGAGTCAGAGTCGGTGTCAGAGTCGGTGTCTGAAACGGAACCGGGTTTGAACTTCGTGTCCACGCAGGACTGAATTCCGAAGAAAGACGCGAGTAAAACGCCACAAAACGTGAACAAAACTGAATATCTGAACATCAGGCGCTCCTTGTATGCTCTTTAAAATGAAACCACTATTGTTCAATTACAAAGATGCTGGACAAATCGTATTTTACCATTTTTTTATTAGTTGTCGGGAAGAACTTGGATATCCTTAATCAATCGGGAAACTCCAGGTTTTTCGGTCGAGGGGGAACTACTGAGGAATGACCTCCACAGAGGTTATCGGTCCACTGCCGTCATTTCCTCCCACCAGGTAAACATGAGCGTTTACCTTTTCAACGGCGTAGTAGGATCGCGGTACGGTGAACGCCGCGTTGGCGGCCATGTAGTTTCCGCTCACAAGTAGCTCCGCAGAGCTCGGAGGGATCGTGATCGGGAAGCGCGAAGTGTTGTTGACCAGTGCGCTCGGCTCACCGGACACGGATTCCATGTCCACACCGGGGAAGCAATAGATAAAGTCGTCCACGATGACCCCCTCATGGCCGTATGTGGTTCGACCGCTCGGAAGATCATGGGTCTGTTCCGTCCATGCAAGCAGAACTCCGTCCGGTGAACTGACTTCCGAGGCTTCCATGGTGGTCAGACCTGAGTTGTTGGTTGCCGATGCGCTGTCGTCGCCCTGAAGCGCAAACAGGAAAATGGGTTCCACGATGAGCGAGGTCGGAGTCATATAACCCTTGTCCAGGGGGCCGGGGATTTCGGGCACCGGCGTCTTGTCCCGATCCTGTGAAGTGAGGAGGGGGTAAAAGGCGCGCGCTGTAGTCAACTGTTCGGTCTGTACGGTCCAGGGCCCAAGGTCGCCGTTTGTGAGCACCTCGGCTTTCTCTACTGTCTGGAGATAACCGTTGCCGCCCGCGTGGGGTCTGCCCCCGGCGGCGTAAATGAAGGTCTTGTCGTCAATGACAAGGGAATCGGAGGGCACGAGGACTGCAACCGCTCCCGCTCCCTCACGCGCGGTGGTAAGGGTTCCGATCATTTCCTCCCACAGACTGAGGCTGCCGGGGGGGAGTATCTGGATCCCGTCGGGTGCTGCTATTGTATTGTTCGGCGTCGTGCTTCCATCGTCAGACCAGGTGAGAGCGGTGATACCGCTGGCCAGCAGATACACCTCTTCATCGCCGGTTATAACGGCGCTCTCGGTCTCGGTCCGGTAGATGTTGTAGGTCGCCCCGGTCACCTCATTCCAGCTCAGCGTGACTGTGGGGTTTGATGCGTCTGTTTCCACGTTGACCGTGTAACCTGCGACAGACTCTTCTGAACCTATCACGGAAGTCATGCGGTAGGTCCAGAACCCTGCCGCCATTGTGCCTCCGGTTGTAGCTGTGGCGGAAACGAAACCTGGCGCGGGGAAGGCCGCGCCGTCATCGGTGTAGGCTGGACTGGCGATCTCTGTGGCCAGGAGCCTGGTTGACCCTGGACGGCCGTCTGCCGCGGGAGAGCGATACACGTTGTAGGAAACGGCGCCCGTTACCGGAGCCCAGCTCAGCTGGAGTGTTTCTCCCGAGTTGAGGATCTGCACCTCCTTGGAAGCCAGGCTTTCTCCCCATGCTCCCAGGGCGGAAACACTGTAGTACCATGTTCCTAGCGGAAGATCGCCTCCCGTCGAGGCCGTGGGTGGCGTCGGAACGGGCCGGGTGTCGAGTCCGAGAACTTTCGCGCGATCTACGGTATCCAGCGAGAGGAGGGCGCTGTTTTGTACATCAGTGGTGTCCTGATCGCTTCCTCCGATGGCGTACATCCATCCGGCCGCGCGAACGAGTTGATGACCGCCCCTCGGGGTTGCCAGAGTGTTCACTATCCTCGGATTGGTTGATGAACCCCACTGTTCAAGGGTTTTCCAGGAACCGAGTTCTCCGTATATGTTGACGTTGATTATCTCCACGTCATCGCGAACAATCCCTGCGTCGTCGATACCTCCCGCCGCATAAAGGTGGGTGCCTCCGAATAAATCGAACGCGTACTCCACATCGAGGCGCTCACGCCCCGTGCCGAGCGGGGAGTCTGTGGCGACGATAAAGCTCTGAGCGTCGAAATGGGCGTCCGTTCCGTTTTTGGCCTCGAAAACGTAGAATATGTCCCACTGGCCATCCGGATTGGTGACCCGCACCGGATAGAAACCGACACCAAAGGTGCTGCCTGTAATGGAGGCTGTCAGCTCGGTGGAGTTGACCCATACGATGGAATTCAGGTCGACATCGCCGGTCGGCGTTACGAAAGCGACAGTTGCGCCGCTCTGGAAGTACTGACCGTTCACCGTGAACAGGGAGAGATCGTCCATGAAGGGCCACTGGACGGGATCGATGGAGTCTATCTGGGGAGGAGGTATATTGCTGACGACGAAAATTCCCGGCGCAGAAGTAGTTCCGTCGATCCACTGACCGGCCAGGTTATCCGGGTTGGTTACCCAGACATGGTAGTCCCCCGCCGGCATGGGCCCTGACTCGGATGGGGCAACCGCTTCGATGGTCTGTGAATCGATAAAATACACCGCAACGGCTTCGAACTGGATGCTGGGATCGGCCACGTCTACCCAGGTCACCCACGGAGTGTTGACGAAACCGGTTCCGCTGATCTGGACCTTCTTGTCGGAGATCACGGTGTCTGTGGTGACTCCATTCCAGGCGAGAGGCGGCACCACATCGATGACTGTAGGCGAGAGGAGCGCCGAGACGAAAAGCGCGTCCAGTAGAGCATCGGTTTCAGTTGTCGTATTTGTCACCGTCACGTCGTAGAGCCCTTGTGGGCGGGAGGAATCGGCGGGAATCGTCACCGTTGCCGTCAGGCCGTCCGGAGCGACCGTCGATACTCCGAGATCTACAGTGGTCGAGGTCACGTCCTCATACAAGACGACGGTCATTCCGGTCAGGAATCCCTCGCCTATCACAGTGAGAACCGTTACCTCCTCGCGCGATGCGGCAGAAGGCTGAATGTCGAACAGCGCCAGCGCAACCGGCCCTGTGTCCGTATCCGTGTCGGTATCGGTATCGGTGTCCGTGTCGGTATCGGTGTCCGTATCGGTGTCCAGATCTGTTCCCGAGTCCGACCCGGCATCGACGGTTGGACCACCATCATCGCTACAACCCCACGACACGACAACCAATGTCATCAACGCTGCCCGAAAAACGAACCTCGCCATAGTCA
>JAUXHN010000042.1 GCA_030621515.1 Deltaproteobacteria bacterium
GCGGTCTCTTCCGCGCTGAGGCTGTCCACGTACGCCTTTCCGTTTTCGATGAGCTTGACCGCGTACTCGTGCATGGTCTTGAAATAATCCGAAGCGAAGAACAGCCGATCTCCCCAGTCGAAACCAAGCCAGCTCACGTCCTCCTTGATGGACTCGACGTACTCCGTATCCTCCTTTGTGGGATTGGTGTCGTCGAAGCGAAGGTTGCACGTGCCGCCGTAGTCCTTTGCGAGGCCGAAGCTCAGGCAGATCGCCTTGGCGTGGCCGATGTGGAGATAGCCGTTGGGTTCCGGTGGAAACCGCGTGGCGACGCGTCCGTCCCATTTGCCCGTCTCGAGATCCCGCTCGATGATCTCAACTATGAAATTGGAACGCGATTGGGGTTCGTTGTTTGTTTCGCTCATGGCTCCTTGGTCCTCAATTTGATTCTATTCCGGGGGTTGGGCCTTTTCCAGCAGGTCGGCCATCAGGTCCTTCATGTCCCCGGCCAGGCCGGGTTCCATTGCAATGAGGTCTATCTTTTCGGAGGGATCCTCCTTGAAATTGTAAAGCGACAGACGGCTGCGAACGCTGTGCAGGACGTGATCCTTCAGGCGAACCGAGACGCGGCGCAGGGGATTCTTTCCCCGTCCGATGTCTTCGGGAAGGAACATCTGCTGCATTATCGGTCTGTTAGAGTCGGGCGCGCCCTGGATGGATGGGAGCATGCTGTCACCGGATACATCGGCCTTTTCTATGCCCACCATGTTGAAGAAGGTCGGCGCGATATTCAGGGTGCTGGTGAGTCGGTCGATACGCCGGCCCGAAGAATAGGGGCTCCACACTATCATCGGGACGTGGGTGACGGAAGTGGAGAGATCCCATCCGTGGTGGCCCTTTTTGGGGTGTTTCCAGTCGAACGATTCACCGTGATCTGCGGTCAGGAGCACCACGTGAGGGATGTCGCCCAGCCGGTTTTTAATTCCGTTGAGCAGTCGGTCCACATGCTCGTCCAGAATCTGCAAGCATCTATCGTACTTGTCCGTCTTGCGCCCGCCGGGGAAGGGATCGATTCCCTCCGGCAGGATGTACTTCCCGCGAGTGGCGTGGGCGTCGGTGTAGTGCACCCACAAGAAGAACCTTTCCTTGCTTGCGAGATGATCGAGCCTGGCGAGAGCCGCGTCGGTAACGAATGCGCCGGTGCCGTGACGAATCTTCTGCTCGGCGGCGCTGGTGTCCGTCTTTTGGAAACCGCGGTAAAGCCATCGAATGCGTTTGGAGAAGTAGACGTCAGGGGCGATGGCCTCGGTCTCGTATCCGGCTTCCAGCAGAACATTGGCAATGGTTCGGTTGGACACGTGCCACGGCGTGGTGGAGCGCTTGGAGACCCTGCGCTTTACCTCTGTGCAGTACTTCCCGGTCATCATGGAAGGGAAGGTGAGGCGCGTGGATGGGCCCTCGCTGAAGGCCCAATTGAAGACGGCGGCGCTCCTTGCGTGAGCGGTCAACCTGGGCATGGTTTTTCTTTCGTAGCCGTGCAGGTCGAGATGCGGTGAGCCGACCGTGTCGATAGTGACGAGGATGAGAGGCATGTGCGCGGCCGGAGGATTTGAGGGGTAATCGAATCGGCCCTTGCTGACGGTCGCGGAGAAGACCCTGTCAAAGCCGTTGCAGTCCTGATCGATTCCATCGTTGGGGAGGTCGCGAGCCTGTGGGTGGATTGAAGGATCGTCCGGGGCGCAGTCGCCCTGGCCGAGGAAGTGCAAGGATCCGTCCGCGTCCCTGTCGAAAACGCTCGACGTCAGATCATGGAGGATGGACACGGGGCCGGTCGCCTGTTCCAGCAGTGTGTTTGTGCTCGTCATCGAGACAGGCAGGAAGCGCGCCGTCAGGATTCCGGCGATGAACATGAGGATACCCGCGGTCTTCATGATTCCGGATAACAGGCGCTTTTTTGGAATGCGCTTTTTGAGTGTGAACCAGGCGATGAGGGTTGCCGCCCAGAAAAGCAGGAGTATGGGTGCGCGCCAGGGAACCGCGAAGCCGAGGATGTCCCATGTGAGGATCACCACAAGGGCCGCGATTGCGACCGCGACTGCGGCAGCGATGGCCAGCGTGAGGCGAGGGGAGGACCGGATCTTGAAGGTGGCGACCAGCAACGATCCTGTTCTGAACCATATGGGCCACAGCGACGCCGAGGCAAGCAGGCCCCCCATCACCGCCGCAACGGACAACAGGGCGCCGTAGAACGGGGTTTGAACGGTCACCAGGAGCCACTCCACTGGAAACACGGAGATTCCGAAAGCCGCTGTGAGCCAGAGGATCGAAGCGAAGAATCTCGCCGCGAATCTTCTTCGGATCTCCATGTCTGGAGATCTCATATGCGCACGCACAGCCGACAGGCGTTGCTGCAAGATTTCGTCGATTTGCCGCGTGCCTCCGATATATGCCGCCGCCAGGCCGAGGGAAGCCGCCAGACCTGCGCAGATAACCCCCATGGCAGCGGCGGCGATGAGCATCGATGCAAGGAGAATAGTCGGTTTAATATCCTGGCTTCGGGAATCGACGACGAAGGCCGCGCATTCCGCGATGAACAGACATCCCATGAAGGGGAGGGCCCATCGGGCGCCGCAGCGCAGGTTGTGCATGAAGGTTCGCAAGTTTTAAAACTCCAGTGACGATGCACTACTACCGCGTCGTGTGTTTTGAGTCGAGCATTGATCGTTTACGAGCACGAACTCGTGAGATCCTGCGCAGGGCCGCCGGAGCAGGACAAACATCCCCGATCGATGTTAAGATAATCTCAAGTTCAAAACGAAAGGATTGGGACATGAGGTTCTTGCTCTTGATGACACTCGCGACCATGCTGGTTTGCATCGGCTGTTCGTCCGGCTCGCCGAGCATCGACGCCGGGACCGACGGTGGCGACACCGATACAGATACCGACACGGATACCGATGCAGACACAGATAGCGACACAGATGCCGATACAGACACAGATACCGACACGGACACGGATACGGACACAGATACCGGCCCGGACGAGTGCACTCTGGGGGAATACAGCGGCGATTTCACGATCGGAACACAATCGGATGTTGCAACTCTCGCGGGATACACATCGATCTCGGGAAATCTTACAATCGAGTGTCCTTCGTGCACAGATCTGAGTGAATTGATTTGCCTTGCCTCCGTGGATGGAGACTTCTGGATCGCCGGTAATATCGCCCTTGCCAACGTTGGAGGGTTGACCGGGATCACCTCGGTGACCGGGGATTTGCGGATCCTCGGCAACGGAGTTCTTGTCAACGTGAACGGCCTGAGCGCCCTCACTTCGGTGGATGGGTACCTGGGAATTATGAACAACGTCACCCTGACAAATCTGGACGGCCTGAGCGCTCTCACCTCGGTGGGTGGGGTCTTTTACAACTTCGGGAACTCCGCACAGCCCGACTGCGAAGTGTGCGACCTGCTGGACCAACTCACTGCCGAACCCGCTTCCATTGATGTCCACGACAACTTTGCCGACGCATGCACGCCCGTCCCGGCAGGTTGTCCGTAGCAGGAGGAACCCGTGAGCGAGAACGCAACAGAGCAAAAAAAATTGAAGCGGGCCAAGATAAGGCTGGCAGTCGTCATCGTCGCAGCCGTTGTCATCCCCGTCGCCATATTCCTGGGGCCAGGTTTTATGCGTGAGATGGATCGCCAGCGCATCATGGAGGAGGGAGTCATGGCCGACGCGGTGGTCATCGACCTTGAAGATACGGGCAACCGGATGAACGACAATCCGGAGATCCGCATGACCCTCGATGTGACCGGGAAGGACGGCAGCACCTACCGGGCCGTCTACACCGACTACCTGTCCGCCGTCACGCTCGCCAATTACCCGCCGGGCACCAGGGTGAAGGTAAAGTACGACGCGAAGGATCCCGCAAAGGTGATCCTGTCGGGAATCTGATATTTTTCCTGCGGAGAAGCTGGATTTACCAATTCTCTTACTCCAATAACCCTCGGATGTCTTCGGGCAGGGGTGATTCGATGGTGGTGGCATCGCCGGTGAAGGGGTGTTCGAACGAGAGCGAGGCCGCGTGCAGGGCGTGGCGTTTATGGCCTGCGCGTCGTTCGATATCCGGTGTCAGTCCGCTCTCGATATACTCCAGGAAGAGGTTTTCGTCGGGGCCGTACATCTTGTCTCCCACTATCGGATGCCCCACGTGTGCCAGGTGAGCCCGGATCTGGTGCTGCCGGCCCGTTCGGGGTTTGATCTCCAGCAACGTGCGATCGCCGACGACCTCCAGCGTTCTGTACTCGGTGAGAGCGGGAAGTGGATACGTGGGCCCGCAGGCCATCTTGACCCGGACTACCGAATCGGGATCGAAGCCCATGGCAACTTCGATTCGCCCCGAAGGTGGATCCATCACGCCGTCGATCACGGCCATATAGGTCTTCTTCACCTTTCGTTGCGCGAACATCTTCTTGACCAGGCGCTCCGACTCCAGGCCCCGCGAGCACAGCACGACTCCTGATGTCTCGGCGTCCAGACGATGGGTGAGGATCGGCCTGTCCGGACCGTAGCGCTCCTCCAGCAAAGCCGTGAGCGTGTTCTTGAGGTAGCGGGCGGTTGGGTGCACCGGGAGCCCGGCCGGCTTGTCTATCGCAATGAGCCACTCGTCCTCGTAGATCACACCGAAATGCCGGGGCGTGTCAGGCTCGTCCGGGGGCATCTTGTACACAGTGATCTGTTCACCCTCGCGCAGAACACGGTTCGGTTTGACTTGTTTGCCGTCTTCGTCGAAGGCGTATTTTTTCAAGATTCTCTGAACGCGGGTTCTGGAAAGCCGGGGGATCCTGTTGGCGACAAAACGGTCCGCACGCCATCCGGCGTACTCCCGGGCAACCCGGAAGGTGAGCTCCAGAAACTCCGAATCTATATGCGCTGGACGTTTCACCACGCCGGCAGGATAACAAAATTCCACATCCGTGCACATGCGTCACTCGTACAGACAACGACAATCGAAGATGCTAGACTCCGGCTTTCCAAGGGAGGCGTAGCTCGATGGCGAAACGTTCGAAAAAACCGGATTTCGAGAAATTGTTCGACCAGGCGGCGGACTCGATCAGGGACGAGTACAGGGATCGGCGGGGGGTGATGTCGTTCACACAGTACCTGTCGGTGTTCGCGCGGAGACCGCGTACCGCGTTGCGCGACGCCTCCCGATATGTGCTGGACGCAATGGATTACTTCGGATCGGCGAGGACATTGCATCCATGGGGAGAGGTAACTCGTCACAAGATTTTCGATCTGGATTACGACGACGGTTCCAGGCGGTTGGTTGGGCAGGAAAAGGCGCAATCCGCAGTGCGTTCCGCCATCGCTTCCCAGGTTCGGGACGGCGGTGTCAACCGCCTGCTGCTGATTCACGGGCCGAACGGCTCCGCCAAGTCCACGCTGATCAACGGCCTGTTCAGCGGGATGGATCGATACTCCCGACTCGATGAAGGGGAGATGTTTCGTTTTCGATGGATCTTCCCCGCGCGCAAGACCTCCACCGAGCGCATCGGTTTCAGAGCGCGCCTCGACCGGGGCAATCAGGACACGTTTGCTCACCTCGAAGACGATGAGGTCGACGCCACTCTCGACTGCGAGTTTCGCGACCACCCGCTCCTTCTTATCCCAAAGGCCGAGCGCAGGGATATCATGGAGAAGGCTCTCGAGGACGCGGGCATCGGCGACTACAAGATCCCGGAGCATTTCTTCAATGCGTCCCTGTGCCACAGATGTAGACAGATTGCCGACGCGTTGATGCGAACACACCGGGGAGACATCAAGAGGGTGCTGGCACATGTGCAGGTGGAGCCCTGGGCCTTCTCGCGGCGTTACATGCGCGGCCTTGTCCAGGTGGGGCCCCAGCGGTCCATCGACGCCGGACAGCGCCAGGTCACGGCGGACCGGAGCCTGTCGGCGCTCCCCCACGAGATGCAGAATATGACCCTGTTCGAGAGCTTCGGTCCTCTGGTCTTTGCATCGGGAGGGATCCTGGAGTTTGAGGACATGCTCAAGCGGCCGCTGGATTCCTTCAAGTACCTTTTGGGCTCGATCGAGTCCGGCGAGGCGACCATCGGCCAGTCGATCATCAGGCTGAACACGGTGTTGATTGCAACCAGTAACGACGTGATGCTCGAGGCGTTCAGGGAGCATCACGAGTACCCGTCGTTCAGGGACAGGATCACGTTGATCCCGGTTCCATATATGACGCGAATGAGTGACGAACGGCAGATCTACGAGCTGCAGCTGGTCCCCCACATCGGGCGTCACGTCGCTCCACACGCGGTGAGCGCGGCGGCTCACTGGTCAGTGCTCACCCGGTTGCACAAGCCCAACCCGGACGCCTACTCCGAGAGTCTCGCTCCGGTGATCAAGGATCTGACGGCTGCGCAGAAGTGCGAACTGTACGATTCGGGTATCGTCCCCGAAGATCTTGACGACGAGGCCGCCGCCGAGCTGCTCGACGCTGTTCCAGGGATTCAGATAGAGGACGCCGCCACCTGGCAATACGAGGGGCGATACGGGGCCTCGCCCAGGCTCATCAGGCAAGTGCTGTTGACCGCCTCTTTGCGCGAGGACTTCGATTGCCTGTCTCCGTTCTCGGTCATAGAGGAGTTGGAGGCAGTCAGCGGTCGCACCCGGGAGTATGCCTTTCTGGAGATAGGTGAACAGGAGGGTGGTTATCACTCTCATGTCGATTTCCTGAAGGTCGTGGAGAAGAGGGTGCTCGATCGGATAGAGGTGGAGGTTCGAAGCGCGAGCGGGCTGGTCGAGGAGCATCGCCACGAGGTGTTGCTTGATAAGTACGTCAGCCACGTCAGTCGGCATGTGAAGGGAGAGAAGATCCTCAATGAGTCCACCGGCCAGGACGAGGATCCAGATGAAACCATGATGGGTGCCGTGGAGGAAAGCTTCGGGATCGAGGAGGGGGACAGGGAGGAGTATCGCAAGGGTGTGATCTCCAGAATCGCCGCGTGGGCCATAGAACACCCGGGGCAGAAGATGATGGTGGCGGCGGTGCTTCCAGGTCAGCTGCAGCGTTTGCGAACAGCCTACTTCGACCGGCACAGGGAAAAAGTTGCCCGGGTCGCGCGCCTCGCCATGCGCGTGATGGAAGGTGACGAAGCGCACATGGAGGAAGCGGAGAAAACCGCCGGTAGAAAACTCAAGGACAGGATGATAGAAGACCACGGGTACTGCGAGTCGTGCGCCAGGGACGGCATCGGACGGCTTCTCGCGGAAAGATTCAAGGACAACTGAGGATGTGGGAGAAATGAGCAAAGAGAAACTCGGGGAAGCAGGCGAGGATCTGACCCCGCTCGATCGTCTGGTGATGGTAGCCGACGCCATCTTCGAGCGAGCCATCAAGCTCGACGGCATCAAGCTGGGCAGGAAGAACGACGAGGCGAGCCAGTCCATCGAGGAGACACGTGACGCCGCCTTCGGTGGTTGCATTCAGGTGTGGAAGGTCATCTTGTTGCTCCTTCCCACATCGGGTCTGGACCAGCCGAGTCGCAAGGATCTGGAGATGAGCGCGTACAAGGTGATCAGCCGCTGTTTTCATCGTCTCGACAACCTGGCGGCTGCGCGTAAATATATCACCAAGGGCATCGACGCCGGCTACGTGGACGGCTTCATCTCACTGGGCGCCATCTGTCTGGATCTCGGACTCTACGACGAGGCCGAATCGGCCTTCAAGACCGCGATAAAAAAGGAGGTACAGGAGACCAGGGCCCATGCGGGGCTGGGCGAGCTGTACTTCGCCCTGGGGACGGAGAATTTGAAGACCGACCCCGAGCACAGCGACTTCTTTTCAAGGGCGGAGGAGGAGTTCGTCATCGCCGGCAAGGAGCGTTTCACCGAGGGTTTCGATCGCGCCATGGACCTTTTTGAGGCCGTCGGCATGAAGGAAAAGGCGATCTCGGTGGGCAATCGCGCGGCGGCGTTCTACGGCGAACACAAGACAAATTACGGTGGAAAGTTGAGAACTCTCAACTCGAGAATCCGCAAACTCACCGGCGAAGACCGACACGACCGCATCGTCGAAGAAGTCGGCCGCAAGCTCGGAAAAGTGCTTGGAGGAAAACGGAAAACTGATTCGTAGGGGCGGGTCCTCGTGTGTAGGGTTGCCCCTACAGATGATGACGTATCCCGCCGTCGTGATGTTTGACGCTTGTCCGCCTCCGGGGACTACGGCGCGATCTTTGGACTTTCGAAATCGAAAAACCACGCCGTAGGCTCGGCGAAGGCGGGCAGACGTCCTCCTGATATCCGACGGCGGACAAACGATCCCGATCAATGCTAAGATAACCTCAAGTTTAAAACGAAAGGCCTGGGGTATGAGGTACTTGCTTTTGACGGCACTGGCGACCGCGCTGGTGCTTGGTTGTCATAAAGTAGGCAACCTGGATGGAGATGCCGGTCCGGATACCGATTCCGACTCAGATTCCGACACCGATGCGGACTCTGACACTGACACCGATACAGACACAGGTACCGACGCGGATACGGACACCGCCACGGACACCAATACCGATACGGACACCGCCACGGACACTGATACCGACATTCCAGCCTGGACCGAGCATACGGTTGATGGGGCATTCAATGGCGTCAGATCGATATACGCGGCGGACATTGACGGAGACGGCGACATGGATGTCCTCGGCGCGGCTGAAGATGATGATTCCATCGCCTGGTGGGAGAATACGACGGGCGACGGCACCACCTGGACCGAGCACACGGTGGATGGAGCATTCGACGGCGCCCTTTCTGTATACGCAGCGGACGTTGACGGAGACGGAGACATGGACGTGCTCGGAGCGGCGGTGGATGCCGATGACATCGCCTGGTGGGAGAACACGACGGGCGACGGAACCTCCTGGACCGAGCACACGGTGGATGGGTCATTCAATGGCGCCTATTCGGTATACGCGGCCGATGTTGACGGAGACGGCGATATGGACGTGCTCGGGGCGGCACAAGGTGACGATGACATCGCATGGTGGGAGAGCGATTGTATTCCGTAAACGGTCCCCCTGGGCGATATGGGCGCCTACGAGCACTCGCGTGGAATTTTTCTTGTTCAACTCCCCGAGAGAGGAATAAAATACCATCCTTGCGGTGTTTGGAGTATTGAGAATCCAGGAGTCGGATTCGAAAGGGTGAGCATACATGACAAGATTTCTGCTATCGGTCCTGTTGAGCGCGGTCGTTCTTTTTACTGCTGCGGGATGCACCAAGAAGTACATACCCAACACGGAAATAGAGGATACGGATAGCAATCGGGAGATCGTCGCGTTCTGCGAGCGGTACAGGCACGCCGTGGAGGACATGAACGTGGGTCTGCTCATGTCTTTCGCGGCGCCGCGATATTTTGACAACAACGGTACGCCGACCGGCGACGATGATTTCGATCGCAACGGGCTCGAGGAGATCCTGGCCTCCAAGTTCAAGGCCGTGAAGGCCATGCGGTACGAGATTCGCTACCGGAACATCTTCGAATCCCACGGCTCGATTTTCGTGGAGTACACGTTCAACATGAGCTTTCAGTACGATGTCTTGGAAAAATCCAGGTGGGCCAACAAGACCTCCGACAACAGGCTCGAACTCGAGCGGGTAGACGACGGTTTCCTCATCGTCTCAGGAATGTAAAAATTCGCCACGCGTGCTTTTGGGCTAATTACACCTCGAGCGTGATTTTTTGTTCAGGTTGATGGTTTCGGTCATTAATTTATTTCGATGATTGGGATAACTGCGTGTTGTGCTTGACACTGCGGGAGCAGTCGAACCACTGTATTGCAGGGTTTGAAATGGAGGTTGCGCGGGATCGTGAGAACGATATTCATTCACTACGATGACGGCGCCGACTTCCTTCGGGTATTTCTGAACGATCTTCCCGGGGGCGGACTTTTCGTCCCGACAATCGAGACATTCGAGATCGACGAGGAGATTGCGCTGGAGATCTCCTTTCCGCTCATCGAGGAGGGATTGCTGATCTGCGGGAAGGTCAACTGGCGCCGTTCTCCAACCAAATGGCGTTCAGCTCTTCCGGCGGGAATCGGAGTGAGCTTCGGTTCCGGAGAGCGCAGCAGGGTGGAGTTTCTGATAGATTTTTGCAAGGGGGTTCTCGACAGCCTGCGAAAACCCGGAAGGCGCGTCCCGGTCGATTTCAAAGCAAACATCCTGTCCAACGGAAAGTGCCTCGTCGGCCGTACCAAGGATCTCAGTAGTGGGGGGGCTTTTATCCTTACCGACACTCCCCTGAAGGAGAACACGGCGGTGGAGTTGGATCTGTTCATCGATGAAGCGAGCGAACCCGAGCGATTCAACGGGCACGTGGTGTGGTGCAGGGCGCAGGGTAGAGATCCCGGCATTGGTATCAGGTTCAATTTCGGCTCGGCGGTCAGAAGGCGGAGAATCTCAAGGTTGGTAGGGGAGGTAGAGGATAGTCTCGTGCCCCCGCCGCCTCCATCCATACGTAAACCGGTCAGAGCCTAGTACCCCAATCCATAAAACAGGGTCATTGTGTTTCCAGGTTAACACATACGTGTTGATGACGTTGATCCATAATGTTAGGTTGTTGAAATCATTGTCCGCGGTTTATTGCGTTGGTACAGCCAAAATTGGATCGGCAGGAGCATGGGCGACAACAACAAGACTCAACTTGGAAAAATCCTTCTGAAACGGAAACTGGTCAGCCCATCGCAGCTGAGCGACATCCTCGACGAGCAGCAGGAGGACAGTGGTCCATGCGAGCGACTGGCCTCCAGGGTGCTCAAAAAAGGGTTGACCGATGAGGTGCGCTTGCTCAAGGCGTTGAGCGAGCAGGCGGGCATTCCAGCCGTCAACCTCGACGAGGTGGAGATTGATCTCAAGTGTCTGGACATCATTCCCGTGGAGATCGCATCTCAGCATGTGATTCTTCCGATTATCGTGTCGGAAGACAGCATAAGCCTCGCCATGGCCAACCCGGACGATCAACGGGTCATCGACGAGGTGGAATTCGTTTCGGGCAAGCGCGTATTTCCTCACGTTGCGCTCCACGCTCATATCTTGAAGTGCGTGGAGAAGTGCTACCAGGCCAGGGCGGCGGGCGAGGAGATATACTGTGGAAAGCGTTTTGTCTCGCGAATGAACGAGCCGCTCGATTCCGTAGGGCCCTCCGCAAAGCATTTTTCCAATGCGACGATTCTTCCCGACGAAGAGGCGCAGCCTGCGCAGGACGAGCTTTCACTGGAGATAGACATCGATCTTTCGGAGGAGGCCCTGTCCAACCCCACGGCTCCGGGGCCTGCCGTGACGGATGAGCGCCCGGATGCCGTCAAGAAGATCCTGGTGGTCGATGATGAGGACGATATCCGGCTGCTCATATCGAGGGTTCTGACCGAAAAGGGTTACAAGGTGGTCACTGCCGCGCGCGGGCTGGAAGCCATCAAGATGGTCCAGACCGAGAACCCGGACATGATTATCCTCGACGCCATGCTGCCGGAGGTCCATGGCTTCGATATCTGCAAGAAGATCAAGGGCAGCAAGAAGTACGGTCACATCCCGGTAATAATGATCTCCGCCATCTATCGCGGCTGGCGATACGCACAGGACCTGAAGGACTCGTACGGCGTGGACGACTTCATCGAGAAGCCCTTCAAGCTCGCTGAGTTCGTCGAGAAGGTGGAGATGCACCTCAACGCCATAGGTTTCGATGGGGATGACAAGCAGTCGGAGAACCTCTCCGCGCAGGCCGAGGAGATCCTTGCCGCCAGTGTTAACGCGTACCGCGAGGGAAAGGTCGACATGGCAATCGAGCTCCTGCGAAAAGGGCTCAAGATCGATCCGCTCGCGTTCAAACTGCACTACAACCTTGCGCTGATCCTGGGCAAGAAATCGCTCAACTACCAGGCCATCAGAGAGCTGGAGAGCGCTCTGGATCTGGAGCCGAGTTATTTTCCCGCGCTCAAGAATCTCGCCATGCTGTATCAGAAGACGGGATTCAAGTTCAAATCGATCGAAACGTGGGAGCGTGCGCTACACCACTGTCCCGACGAGAAAACACGTGATGGCATCAAGCAGCATCTGATGAACCTGCTGTAGAGGTTGCATGAAATTCGTTTGTGAACATTGCAACTCCAAGTACAACATCGCGGACAGCAAAGTCAGAAACAAAGTGTTGAAAATCCGTTGCAAGAAGTGCAACGAGATCATCCTGATTCGCGGTCCCTCGACACAGAAAAAGACGCTGCCGGACAGCTCTCCCAAAAAGGAAAAGGCCGGATCTCCGCTGGAGGACAGATTCGCCGCCTCATTCAGATCGGACAGTGATCAGAAGGCGGGAGGGACGCCGGGGCTGCTCAGCGCGGTCAAGAAGTCGGCGCAGCGCATCGAGCAGGGCGAGGCGGACATTTCCGTGTGGTTCGTTGCCATCGACAACAGCCCCGCTGGTCCGATCACGGCTCGTGACATTAGCAAGCATAGCCGGGAAAAGAAGGTCACGGATGCATCCCTCGTCTGGAAGGAGGGGATGCCCGACTGGATAAGCCTGCGGAACTGCAAGGAGCTGGTGGGGCTCCTGGCCAAGATCGATATTGAGATTTCCCTGGGAGGTGACAGGGCGGCCGCGCCTGCGCCCAGGGAGGCCGAGCAACCGCGCCTGGGGTTGTTCGCGCAGGAGGAGAAGAAGGAAAAAGTTGAGGAGTCTCCTCTCAAGGGCGGAAGCGTGGGGGTCCTGGCCGATCGTCTCGATGCGCCGCCTCCCGCGGCGAAGGACAAGGGCTTTGACGATTTCCTCTCCGGAGACCAGTCGTTGTTTCCGGGCGAATCCCGCCCCCTGAGTGACGATTTCGGCGCAGGGATGTCCAGCGGAATCGCCGCCCTTCAGTCCATCTCCCCCATCAGGCCGGCCGGACCGGATCGTTGGGTCAAGTTCGCCGCGGTCGGTTTCTTCGCGGTGGCCGTGGCGGTGCTCGGATTGATCATCGCCTTCGGAAAGGGAACCGTCGAGATGGAGACCGTGGTGGAGATCAAGGAGCGGGTCATCGAGAGGGTGGTGTACAAGGATCGCCCCGACGAGGAAACGGGCATCAGGATCCAGGACAGGCCTCCGCAGTCGGGCGAGGACGGCAATGGCTCGGGATCGGAATATCCCCGGAAGGGAACCGGGTCGGGCAAGTACAAGGGTTCCGGCAAGTCGACTCACAAGGGAGAGTCAGCCGAGGAGCGCAAGAAGCGGCTGCTCGCGCAGATGAGCGGGGGACCGCCGGTGGGTAGTCACGACCTGGTCGGGGGAACTTCAGGAAAAGACTCGTCGAGTGGATCGTCCTCGGGTGGCGCCGCCCTGTCCTCGCGACAACTCAGCGGAGTGGTAAACAAGAACAAGGGGCGCCTGCAGATCTGTTATGAGAAATCTCTCAAGCAGGGTGAGGCTCCCGACGACCGTGACGTCAAGATCATGCTCCGGGCGACCGTGGGTGGCT
The DNA here is from genome assembly GCA_030621515.1 of Deltaproteobacteria bacterium. Lineage (GTDB taxonomy): Bacteria > Myxococcota_A > Polyangia > JAAYKL01 > JAAYKL01 > JAUVAN01. The sequence goes on from JAUXHN010000042.1 coordinate 13,495, forward strand.
CCGGGATGGTCAAGAAGGTCAGCATCGGGGGAGCCGGCGCCAAGTTGCCCGGCCTCAAGAGCTGCATGGAGCGCGCCGTCAAGAAGTGGGTCTTCCCGGCGAGCTCGGGCGAGTCCAAGATCGATTTCCCGTTCCTGTTTACCCCAAAATGAAATAGAACGGCCGCATGATGACACCGTCGGATCTCCACGAACTCGGGCGCGAGGCGCTGATTCTCGTGATCGTTCTTTCGCTGCCTTTCCTGGGCGCAGCGCTGCTGTCCGGCGTCATCGCCGGCCTGTTTCAGTCCTTCACGAAGATGACGGAGCCCACAATCAACCACGTCGCGCGGATCACCGCCGTGTTGCTGGTTGCGCTGGCCGTGGCGCCGTTTGTGGCGGGGGAGGTCTCCGGGTTCGCCGATCGGGTATGGTCGCTCATCTCTGTGGTGGTCAGGTAATTGCCATGTCCGATCCGGCCGGCGCCCTCGCGTTCAACGGAGCCCTGCTCTTCATTCGAGTGGCGGTCGCCCTGCGGCTGACCCCATTCCTCGGAGGCCGACCCTTGCCGTTGTTGCCCCTCGTGGGTCTGTCCCTGTCGCTTGTTTTCGTGCTTCTTCCGGGGTTGGGGCCCATGGCGGCGACGCCGGGCGCTTCCATGCTCATCGGGCTCGCCCTCAAGGAGGTGCTCGTAGGCGCGTCGTTCGGCCTGATGGCGAGGATCGCACTGTCCGTCTTCGAGTCCGCAGGCGCCCTGATCGGCCTGGCCGCACACACAATCCCTTCTGCGGGGCGTGATGAAGGCGGCGCGAGCCCGCTGGCGGGGTTGTACACGTTCCTCGGTATCGGAGCCTTCCTGCTCATGGACGGCCACCACGCTGCGCTGAGCGCGCTTGCCGGATCGGTAAGGTGGATTCCGCTCGACGCGGCCTTCGACGGTGACCTGATCTCCTCCAGGCTACTCGATGGGGCGGTTGCGGTCTTTGCCGGGGCGTTCACGTGGGCGGTCATGATCGCGACTCCCGTGTTCATGGCGGGGCTCACTGCGGACGTTTTCGGTGGGCTCGTGATCAGGATGGCGCCGGGAATGGGGCAGGGCGCCGGGGCCGGAACCCTGCGGGTCGTCGCCACGCAGATCGTCATGATCGCAACCCTCGGCGCGGCGGTCGCAGCCGGAATATCGTTCATCCGCCATAGCCTGTCCTTTTGATCGCGACGGCGGACAATGGACATTCCTTTTCTTTCCCACTTTTGAAATGTATAAGACAACACAAGTTGACTTGTTCGTCGTGCGCGACGTACAAAACCGCAACTTTTTTCGCCCGGCAACATCCCGGGTTCTATCGCAGGCAGGATTTATCCACGGCATGTGCCGCACACAAATAAACATCCTTCTTCTCATCGCCGCTCTTGCCGGAAGCGCTCCTGCGTTCGCGCAGAGCCTCACCGGCGATCTCACCGCACCGGCGATCCTGGGCGGTTCGGAGCTGGATATACCCGATGCGGAGGAGGAGGCGTTCGTGAGCCTCTTCGACGGGGGCAAGGCGTTCAAGGGATTCAAGGTCGTCAAGGTCGAGGTGAGCGGCAACCGCCGGGTGGGCTCCGACGATATTCGCGCCAACATCGGTACCCGGGTGGGGATGTCCTTCGAACCTGCGAGGGCCGCGCGCGATATTCGTTCCCTGTACACGCTGGGATTTTTCAGCGACGTGAAGGTGTCGTTGACCGAAGCGGAAGACGGCGCCGGGGTCATCCTGGAGTTTCAGGTTGTCGAGAAGGGGGCGGTAAACGAGATCAAGCTGGAGGGAAACGACGAGCTGGATGAAGAGGACATCATGGAGGTGGTCGACATCGAGCTCAACACCCCCCTCGATATCCCGACCATCCACAAAAACATCCAGAAGATTCGCGACCTGTACCTGGAGGAGGGATACTTCCTCGCGCAGGTCAGCTACCGCCTGGAGGAGGCGCAAGGCGAAAACTCGTACGATGTTATTTTCATCATGGACGAGCACGCGCAGGTGGAGGTCAGAAAGATCTCCTTCGTGGGCAACCGCGCTCTCACCGACGCCGAGATCTCTCGCTATATGGCCACCCGCACGGCGGGACCGTTCTCCATACTCACGGATTCGGGCAAGTTCAAGCGCGACCTGTTCGACCGCGACGTCACCATGGTCCAGGCACTGTACTGGGACAATGGGTACATCGACGTGCAGGTCGGCAGCCCCCGGGTGGAGCTGTCCGCCGACCGGAGGTATATCTTCGTTTCCATCCCCGTCGAGGAGGGGCCCAGGTACAAGGTCGGCCGCATCAAGGTGGTGGAGCACGACCCTGAAGGCAACGACGTGGAGCTGCTCGGCGGGCGGCGCAAGGTCCGGTCCATGGTCCGCACCCGCCGGGACGAGTGGTTCTCCCGCACCAAGGTGATGGAGGACGTAAACCGGATCTCCCGCCACTATCAGGACAAGGGCTACGCCCACGCCAACGTGGAACTCAAGACCATTACACACAAGGACTCCCGGATTGTCGATCTCGTGCTGGAGATCAGTCGCGGTCCCATGGTCCATTTCGAGCGCATAGAGATCAGGGGAAACAGCAAGACACGCGATCGCGTCATCCGGCGGCAGATAATGATCTACGAGGGAGAGAAGTTCAGCCAGACCGGGCTCGATATTTCCAAGGCGAGGGTCACACAGCTGGGATTCTTCGAGTCGGTGGACATTACCCACAGCCCCGGGAGTTCCAGGGACAAGGTAATAGTCACTGTCCAGGTCACCGAGCGGCACACGGGCCAGTTCCAGGTGGGCATGGGCTTCAGCACGGTGGAGAACTTCATCGCCCAGGCCCAGGTGACCGAGCAGAACTTCATGGGCCAGGGTCAGACGGTCTCGTTGCAGATCCAGATGTCGAGCATGCGGCAGATGTTCATGTTCAACTTCTGGGAGCCGTATTTTCTGGACAGCAACTGGACGTTTGCGTTCAGGCTTTTCAACACGGTCATGGCCATGGTGGACTACAGCAAGGAGTCCACGGGGGGAGAGATCACTCTCGGGCACTCGATAGTGCTCCGGGATCTCAAGCTCTACCTGTCCTACAATCTGCAATACGACAAGGTCAACACGGGCGCCGACACCGGTCTGTTCATCGCCGGCCGGCGACTCAGCTCGGGGTTCAACGAGCTTCCCCTGGCGTACCTGTTCAAGGAGGGGATAAGCTCCAGCGTCAAGCTCACCCTGGCCTATGACAAGAGAAACAACCGCCTGTTCCCCACCAAGGGATCGTACAACATGGGCTCGGTCGAGTGGGCTTCGAGGTTCCTGGGATCCCAGTTCGAGTTCACGCGCTACACGCTGACGAGTCGCTGGTACCTGCCCCTGTTCTGGAAGTTTGTCTTCAGGGTCAACGGCACCTGGGGGATGATCCACTCCAACACCGAGGAGGGGCTCCCGATCACCCAGCGGTACCGCTCGGGCGGCATCATGGACGTGCGGGGTTTCTACCCGTGGTCCCTGGGACCGCGACTGTCCATCCCGAGCTCCTTCGATCCAAACGCCGAGCCGATCGCCACGGGTATCAACATCGGCGGAAACATGCGGTTGACCTTCAACACCGAGATAGAGTTTCCCATAGTGGAGATCGTGGGCATCAAGGGAGTGGTCTTCTTCGACGCCGGCAACGCGTTCAACCTCGAGGATTCCTGGTGCCAGGCGGGCGGCGGCAGGGGGATCAACGAGTTCACCGATCCGTGCAATCACAATCCGTTCTACCTGCGAACGTCGGTGGGCTTCGGGTTCAGGTGGTTCTCTCCCATGGGGCCGCTCCGGTTCGAGTGGGGCTGGCCCACCACAACCTATCCGGGCGAGGAGAGCCACATGTTCGAATTTACATTTGGCAACTTCTTCTGATGTGGAATAGAGTCTCGCGCCGGACGTTTGACGGGCAACATGTCAATAAACCGGGAATTTGACAGTCAAAACAGTCAATAGATATTAAAAGAAGAGCAAAAAAAAGGAACTGGGAGAATATTACAATGATGAACACACACAAGATTATGTGGTCGCTGCTCGCGGTCTTGCTGGCCACATCTTTCATCGCCAAATCGGCGGCGGCCGGTGATGTGAAGATCGCATTCGTGGACTTGCGACGCGCTCTCATGGAGACCAACGAGGGCAAGAAGGCGCTCAAGAAACTGACCAAGCAGAAGGCGAAGATGCAGAAGAAAATCGAGAGGAAAGAAAAAGAAATTCTCGACATGAAAAACCAGATCGAAAAGCAGCAGAATATCCTCAACAAGGAGGCGCTGCAGAAGAAGGTCGAGAAATATTACCAGTCGGTGACCGAGTTACAGCAGACCTACATGCAGTATCAGAAAGAACTCAGCGGGAAGGAAGCCAAGGCCACCCAGTCGATTTTTGAGAAGATGCAGAAGATACTCAAGAGCATCGGGCAGACCGATGGATACACCATGATTTACGACAGTTCGAGCGGGGCCGTCGTGTGGGCCCCCAAACACCTGGACCTGACCGATAAACTCATCAAACAGTATAACGCTGCGCACAAGTAATCCTGCCCGTTCTCTTTTTCTTCATAACCTGGCAGAAATCATTTGAATGTGAAGTAAATCGAGGGTATTGCATTACCCGAAATCGGCGCCCGGTAGGTAACTGCTGCAGGTCGGTGGCTTGAGTTGCAGGGCGCCATACTCACAGAGAACAGGAGAGGCGCATGAGCACAGAAAGCATCTATCAGAAAGTCGTAGAGCAAAACCAGAACGAGCCGGAGTTCCATCAGTCGGTCAAGGAAGTCTTCGATTCGCTTTCCCCCGTTTTGGACAAACATCCGGAGTACCGAAGCGCCAAGATCCTCGAGCGCGTGGCGGAGCCGGAGCGGGTCATCCTGTTCCGCGTTCCGTGGGTAGACGACAAGGGCGAGATCCAGGTCAACAAGGGCTACCGGATCGAGATGAACAGCGCGATCGGCCCCTACAAGGGCGGCCTGCGTTTCCATCCCACGGTCAACCTGTCCATCCTCAAGTTCCTGGCCTTCGAGCAGGTCTTCAAGAACGCTCTCACCACGCTCCCCATGGGCGGCGGCAAGGGCGGTTCCAACTTCGATCCCAAGGGCAAGTCCGACAACGAGGTCATGGCCTTCACCCAGTCCTTCATGACCGAGCTGTGCAAGCACATCGGCCCCAACACGGACATCCCCGCCGGTGACATCGGTGTGGGCGGCCGCGAGATCGGCTTCATGTTCGGCCAGTACAAGCGCATTCGCAACGAGTTCGTCGGCGTGCTCACCGGCAAGGGCGCCGGCTGGGGCGGAAGCCTCATTCGCCCCGAGGCCACCGGCTACGGCCAGGTGTACTTCGCCGAGGAGATGCTCAAGGCCAACGGCAAATCCCTCAAGGACAAGACCTGCCTGGTCTCCGGCTCCGGCAACGTGGCTCAATTCGCCACGGAGAAGGCCCTCGATCTGGGCGCCAAGGTTATCACCGTTTCTGATTCGGGTGGCTTCATCCTCGACGAAGAGGGCATCGATCGCGAGAAACTGGCCTTCATCCAGGAGATCAAGAACGTCAGGCGCGGCCGCATCAAGGAGTACGCGGACAAATACCCCAAGGCCATCTACACGGCTGTCGATTCGTCCCTGGATCACAACCCTCTGTGGGACGTCAAGGCCGACGTGGCCCTGCCGAGCGCCACTCAAAACGAGATCAACAAGAAGGACGCGCAGAACCTGGTCAATAACGGTGTGTTCGTCGTGTCCGAGGGCGCCAATATGCCCACCGTACCAGAAGGCGTAGATGTCTTCCTCGACAACAAGGTTCTCTACGGTCCCGGCAAGGCTGCCAACGCGGGCGGAGTGGCCGTTTCCGGCCTCGAGATGTCCCAGAACAGCCTGCGTCTCTCCTGGACCCGCGAGGAGGTCGACGGCAGACTCCTGAACATCATGAAGGCCATCCACAAGCAGGCCTTCGATGCCGCCAAGGCCTACGGCACCCCCGGCAACTACGTCAACGGCGCCAACATCGCCGGCTTCCTCAAGGTCGCCAACGCCATGCTCGACATGGGTTGCGTTTAGAGCCTATCTCAGCAGGCACTCTAGCCTGCATAATTCGTCAACCTGCCGAGAAAAAATGAATCTCCTGCATCAGGATAGAGTATAATAATATGCCATATCGGAAGGGAGATTCATCGTGAAAGAATTATTGGCCATGTTGGTGCTGGCGATCTTCGCGCTCGGCCTGTTCGCCTGCGTACCGGACCCCGCGAGTCACGGCGACTCGGATTCGGACAGCGACTCGGATTCGGACAGCGACTCGGATTCGGATAGCGACTCGGATAGCGACTCGGATAGCGACTCGGATTCGGACAGCGACTCGGACAGTGACTCCGATACCGATACCGGCGATCCGACATATCCCCCGGGGCCCTACGGATGGAACCCCGGCATGCAGTGGAGCGGGGACTCGGGGAGCTGGACCAGTACCGGCGATATCATCGCCAACATCTGCCTGCCGAACGCCAACGGCAACGAAGTATGTTTGATCGACTACTACAAGAACCCCGCGTACGAGCTTGTATGGGTCGATTTTTCCGGCTTCGGATGACCGTCTTGCACTTTTGCCGCCGTGGGCGAGCAAGACTTCCTGAATCATCTGGCTGCCAACAATTTCCCGTCCATCTGGTTGACGATAATCGGCACCAGCCAGTCCGATGCTTCCACCTGGGCCTCCCAGAACGGCCTCGATCCCGATACAGTTCTCTACGACAACGCGGGTTGGGCCGCCCAGGGAGTGTCCGGAGGTATTCCCACTATTTATTGCATGCACACCTCCAACATGCTGATCTGGGACAGGACAGCGGGCTGGTACGACACCACCAGCGGCGACTGGCCCGGCGTCATGGACTGGTACGCCAACGGAACCGACGGTCTTCTGGATTACATCCTGAGCCAGGCCGGTTCCACCGACTAGAGAAAACCCCATTGATTGAGAAAAACGTTCTCGAACTGGCCGATCTCCTCGGCGCCAAGCTCCTCGGCGGATCGGATCTCAGAGTGCGAGGGCTTCGTCCTCTGGACCAGGCGGATCCGGATTGTCTCTCTCCGCTTCTGCGCAAGAGATATCTTCACAATATGAGCGCCACTCCCGGCGCGGTGCTGACGAACGATTCCCTGGCGCCCGCCGCGCTCGAAAGGGGTGTGGCCTCGGTGCTGGCGCACGCGGATCCGGTGCTGGCGCTGGCCCGGGTCATCGACATCTTTTTTCCTTCGCGCAAGCAAGAGGGCTTTGTCCACCCGTTCGCCATCGTCGATGATGGCGCGTCTGTTCACTCGTCGGCCTGGATCGGCCCGGGTGCGGTGATCGAGGCAGGGGTGGAGATCGGGGAAGGGAGCTGGATCGGGCCAAACGCGGTCGTACTCAGGGGAACAGTCATCGGGAAATACGTTCGCGTCGGCCCCGGGGCAGTCATCGGGTATGAGGGGTTCGGCTTCGTTCCGGGCGCGCATGGCCCGGTCAAGATCCGGCAGGTGGGCCGCGTGGAGCTGCGCGATTTTGTGGAGATCGGAGCGGGGGCATGTGTGGATCGGGGAACGCTTGGATCCACCGTGATCGGTCGGGAAACGAAGATCGATAACCTGGTGCAGGTGGGACACAACGTGCGAATCGGCGAGAGGACCCTCATCGCAGCGCAAACGGGATTGGCCGGGTCGACACTGGTGGGTGATGACGTTATGCTCGGAGGCCAGGTCGGCGTGGCCGACCATGTTTCGATAGGCGACGGTGTCAGGGTCGCGGGGCAAGGTGGGGTGACGGGAGATGTGGCGCCAGGATCGAGCGTTGCAGGAATGCCGGCGATCCCGCACGACAGGTGGCGCAGGGCAATGGCAAGATTTTTGACGATGGCCAGAAGCGAAGACGAGAGCAATGCGGAGGATCAATGACGAAGCGAACGCAATCGCTGGATATCGGGAGCATTCTCAGAATACTTCCACAAAAGCCACCGGCCGTCCTCGTGGATGCAGTCATCGATCTCAATCCCGGCAAGAAGATCATGGCCATCAAGAACATTACGGCCAACGAGCCGTGCATGCACGGTCATTTCCCCGATCTCCCCGTCTATCCGGCGGCGATGCTGATCGAGTCGATGATTCAGGCATGCTCCATACTGGCGTACGCCACGGAACAATACGACACCGACAAACAGGTCGTCTCACTGGTTGGAGTCAACAAGACCAAGTTCAAGCGCGCCATAATACCGGGTGACGTTGTAGAGATAGAGGGGACGCTCACCCAGAGACGCAGCAACGTATGGCGCTTCAACGTGCGGTGTTTCGTCGATGACTTCATGGTGGCGGAGAGCGGGCTGGTGCTGTCGGTCAACAGCAAGGAAGACCTCATCTAGGAGCAAATGCCCTCACCATTGAACGATATCGCGGCCGCGCGTCGGCGAAAGGGATCCTTTATCGATCCCGGCGCGGACATACACCCCACCGCTGTCCTGGGACGTGATTGCACGGTGGGGCCTTTCGCTGTGATAGGGGAGGGGGTGCGTCTCGGAGACAGGTGCATCGTTCACACTCACGCGGTAATGGAAGGATCCACGGTCATGGGGAGCGACAACGAGGTCTTTCCCTTCGCCTGTATCGGTGGCGCGCCACAGGATCTGCGTCACAATGGAGAGATCACCAGGTTGCAGATCGGTGACGGCAATATTTTCAGAGAGCACGTGACCGTCAGCCGGGGCACGGCGCACGGCGGAGGAGTGACCGAGATCGGGAACTCCAACATGTTGATGGCATACTGCCACGTGGCGCACGATTGCACGCTGGGGGACAATATCGTTATGGCGAACCACGCCACCCTGGCCGGGCATGTGGAGGTTCAGGACCACGCGGTTTTTGGAGGGATGGTGGCGGTCGGGACCTTCCTGCGAATCGGGGAATCGGCCATGCTCGCTGCGGGAGCCATGGTGGAGAGAGATGTTCCGTCATTTTGCATCGTGGCCGGAGATCGAGCCAGGTTGCGCGCTGTCAACCGCGTCGGCCTCGACCGGCGGGGATTCTCAAAGGAGTCCCGTCGGCAGATAAAGCGTATCTTCATTGCGCTAAGGCAAACCAGTCTCAGCATTGAAGCGATCGTTTCCGAGTTTCGTGACAAGTCCTCACTGACAGCGGAAGCCGGGCGAATGCTGGTCTTTCTGGAAAAAGCGGAGCGCGGCGTTATTCGATAATCGTTGGAGCGCAGGTGGACACGCCCGCACCGACAATTGAGAAGGCCGTTGCTTCCGACGGGATCCAGACCTCCAGGGAGTCGTTGTGAAGGCGCCAGACGGTGGTGGTTTCCTCTCCGGGGGCGTGGAACAGGTAGAAATCACCGCCCCAGTATGCAAAGGCGAAGGCCGCGGGAACGCTCGGAAACTCGGTGATGTAGTAGGCGTTGCTCTCCTCGCCCGTCTGTTTGTTGATCTGTGCCACTTTGGGCGTGGGCGCCCAGGCGAAGAACGCCCAGAGCTCTCCGTTCTGGTTGCCGGTCAGTTCCGGGGACTCCGAGATGGGCGCAATGGGAGAGAGCTCCCACAGGTTGGTGTCGATCGCGGCGAGCTGGGATCCGCTGGATACGAAATTGGATTTGCCCACGTAGAGGGTTTCGTCCGTTGTGTCCGGGCCGTCCGTCGCAAAGCCCATCCCGAAGGTGTCGAAATCGTACTGGCCGCATTCAAAGGGAACGAGGGTTTCGCAGTGGGCGTCGTGGATGCTGACCTGGTTGATTCCCAGGCAGCCGTACGAGGCCCAGTAGAGCACATAAGCCTTGTCGTTTCGTCCCACCGCCATGGAGAACGGAGATCCGCCGCTATTGCACTCCATGGTGCCCACGTACTCGAATGACTTGGCCGGAGGATCGAAGCGGAACAGCTTGTACTGGGTGTCCACGACGTAGACCAGCTTGGCATTTTCGCTGCACTCGTCCCCGTCGGAATCCGAATCCGTGTCGGTATCGGTGTCGGTGTCCGCGTCAGTATCCGTGTCTGTATCCGTATCCGTCTCGCCCCCGTCCGGCCGGGAGTCATTGCCCGTACAGGACGGCCAGGCAAGAAGAATAAGAAGAAGTGTTATCAGAGTTGATCGCATGATTCGATTTTCCTACTCCACTATAGCACCTGAATCTCGTTCAGTCAGACGTAACCGAACACGCATGATATCGGCGCGTCGTTCGGCGACAATAATGAAAGGCGTCTTGATGTCCGCTTCGATGAGTTCGAGTTCCTGTATCATCTCTATGACAAAGGCCGGTGAAGAATGTCCAGGCCTGAGATACACAATTCCGGTGAACGGTTCGCCCGCTCGAGTGGCCAGGGCTCCAAAGTCGCTGTCGTGAGTGATAACGACCCTGTTTTGACTGTGGGCGTGTCTGAGCACATCCACATCGTCCCTCCCGGCCAACCCTTCCCCGGCTACGGTCGATACGTTCTTCCCCTTTTCAACAAGGGATTTCACCACTTGAATGTTGATGTTCTCATCTACAAGTAGTGGATAATCGAAAAGCTTCATACGGCGAGATTTGAATCCCAGACGATTTCATTTTTCATGGATTTTGCCGCATAGGCAATGGCGGCGGCCAGTCCTTCGGAGGTAAGTTGCGAATAATCCCTCAAGATGTCGCTCTTGGTAGCGCCGCTCGCCATGAGTTCCAGTATAAACTCAACACTGATGCGAGTTCCCTTGATGCAAGGTTTGCCGCCGAACTTTCCGGGTTTTGATTCGATCCATTGGTTCATGTCGAGTCCTCCACGATGAAACCAGCATATGTTAAGCATTATAAGGCAAATCGCTAAAAAACAAATCACCGAATCCAAAGATGGTATGATCGTTCCGATAGATGGAGGTGGGTGACAATGACTACGAAATTTGAGGGCGCATACCCGCCGTCGCGCAAGCGCTATGGCGCGGCAGGCATAGATGCGCCCCTACTACTGGGTCTGGTGCTGTTCGTGGCAGTCGCCGGCTGTTCGGACGACACGCAGGGCATCGACAGCGGTATCGACAGCGGGACGACCGATACCGACACGGACGTGGACACTGATGCGGATTCGGACACGGATTCGGATTCGGACACGGACACAGATACCGATACAGTCACGGAAACGGAGTCAGAAGGCGACTGCAGCCCCTGGACCGGCAGTTACGACGACTTCGGACAGTGCGATGTACTCGGTGAGGTGAACCCGGGCGATGCGGGTCTCACCATGATCCCCGGACTGTGGTGGAATTGGCTGACGCCTCTCTGCGACGCTTCTCCCGAGATAATTTGCGAAAGTAGCAGCAACATGGCCGCGAACCTTTTCAAAATCGTGGGGTCGGATGGTCACGCCGTTCTGGATACGGCGGTGCAGGACGCCATGGGGGGCGACGCGGGCCTGCCCGAAGTGGATTACACCTCCCAGAGCATTGTCGGAGTAACCGGGGGTGGGCAGTATTTTTGCGGTAATCCGATTGACGTGTCCGAGGCGGATCTCTACTACTGGCCCGACGGCGGAGCCCATGTGGAGTATCGACCGATTCTCACGGGGGCTTACGATGATTGGGTCGAGGGGATTGGTGTGGCTTTCGGAGATCTCATGGTGGTGGACACCACCGGCGTTCCGACGGTCTGCCTCCGAAGTATAACAGTCGACTACTACTGACACTCGATCGATTCTTCCCTCTGGTTTTCTGCCTGGATGCATGCGCCAATGCACGCTCTTCGTTTCGGTGGCGGGCCGTGATATGATGTCGGCGTTCACCAGGAGGAATGTCATGAAACATCTCGTAATAATTATACTATCTGTGATTGTCTGGGGCTGCGGATCTGCGGATTCAACGGAGGCCACGGACGGCGATAGCGATAAGAAAAAGGGGGAGTACTTCCTCTCCCCCATAGGCAAAATCGAGCCGCCGGACGACGAGGGCGAAAAGAAGGCGGATGAGAAGGGCGCATCCCCGCGTCAGGCGCTGCTCAAAAAGGAATGGGGTCTCTACCAGGACAAGGTTCTCACGCATTCCGCCGCGGATCTCCCCGACAACGAAAAGGAGATGCTGAGGCACCTGCTCAAGGCGGCGGAGCTGATAGAAGATCTCCACATGCTTCAACTCCACCCGAAGAACCTCGAGTGGGAAAAACAGATAATTGCGAGTGGAACCGAAGTGGAGAAAAAAATCTTCACGCGGTTTCAGAACCCCTGGTGCGCGGACAACGAGTCCCCCGAGTGTTGCGCTCTGGCGCAGAAACCCCAGAAGCAAATCGGCCATATGCACTGGCCGGATGACATGTCGGACCAGGAGTACAAGGCGCTTTCCAATCAGATAAACGGCAAGGAGTTGATCAGCCCGTTCACGGTGGTTCGCCGCAGCAAGGACAACAAGCTGGAGGCCGTTCCGTACTCGCAGACCGACGCGCTGGGGCCCAAAATGAAAGAGCTTGCAATAGAGCTTCGGGCGGCGGCCTCGGGCGCCACGCACAAATCGCTGAAGAAGTTCCTTCTCTCCGCGGCGGATGCACTGGAGGCTGACGACCCGTACCCTTATGACGATTCCGACTACGACTGGATCGCCATCGAGGGTGACTGGGAAGTGACGGTGGGACCCTACGAGACCTACAAGAACCCCCACCAGCTCAAGGCTCTCTTCGAGATCTACGTCGGCCGCGTGGACAGGAAGATCACGGATGAGCTGGTCAAGTTCAAGGCCAACCTCCAGGCCATGGAAAACGCCCTCGGCGAACTGGTCGGCCCCGAAATCTACAAGAGCCGAAAGCTCGACCCCCGGATCTCCATCCGGGCCGTGGACATCTGGATGGCAAGCGGGGACGGTAGAAGAGACCGCGGCGCCACGGTGGCGTTTCATCTCCCCAACAGGGGCAAGTCGGTGGACGAGGGCCTGTACAAGAAAGTGATGATGGTGAATCACTCCATGGCCTTCGAGGGAGTTTCAAAAGCCCGTGCCGAACTCGTTCTGGATAAATCTCAAATCAAATACGTGAACGCGAAAGCGGATATCACAAACGTGACCTTCCACGAGTTTGCTCACGGGTTCGGCGCCTACCACGAGATGAAGGTCAAGAACCCCAGGGGCAAGGAGACCACGGTCAAGGAGGCGCTCAAGGAGTACGACACTCTCCTCGAGGAGGAGAAGGCCGATACGTTCGGGTTGTGGTTGCTCTCGTTCCAGAAGAAGAACGGCTGGGTGGACGAGGAGCAGGAGATGGTGCGCTACACATCGGCCCTGATGCACATTCTGGGTCTTCTCCAGTATCCCCTGAGCGGTGTCTACCCGCGGATGGTGGCTATTCAGCTGGGCTGGTACCTGGATGCCGGCGCGGTCACATGGGATGAGAAGACCGGCAGGTTCACGATGCACTACGAGAAGATGCCCGCGGCGGTGGAGTCGCTTGCAAAGAAAGTGGCGACCATCCAGCTCACGGGCGACTACGCTCAGGCGAAAGAACTGGTCGGGAAGTACATCATCGACAAGGGTGAAAAGGACTACGAACTCAAGGGAGTTCTCGCGCAGGCCCGCAAGGTGATGATGGACAAGTTCGAGAAGGCGGGCATCAAGAGCCCGTCCTTGCGCTACGAGGTTACTGATTTGTAGGATGCGCCGGATCCCGCGGAAGTAAATCCCGCGGCCAGAAATGAAGAACAAAAAAAGGCCATAGGCCTCAAGAAAAGAAACAGCCCTTAGGGCTTTCAGTGCTTCAGGGCGAAGCCCTTTCCGACACGAAGTGGCGCATTTCTGGCCGCGGGATTTATTTCCGCGGT
>JAUXHN010000055.1 GCA_030621515.1 Deltaproteobacteria bacterium
GGCTCGGGGTTGTTCTTGCCGTGGACGCCTAGGTCGGACAGATCCTGAATCATGTCAGCGTCGCCGCTGCCGTCGGCGATGGCCTGGACCCGGCTCTTGACGTCTTCCACCTTTCGGTAGGCGAACAGCATACTGTGGACGATCCGGTCGCGGAGGTCGTAGACGGCGGGGGCCAGGAGCGCGAATTGCTTTTGGGCCTGTTCCTTGGTGAAGCGGGTGCTGTTCCAACCGCTCTGGATGTACCTCACCGCTCCCATTCGCGAGGGCAGCGTGTCGATGACAGTCGGATCGAGCCCAGCGCCGATGAGGGCGGCACGGTCGTCGTTTGCCCAGGTGTAGAGATCTTCTCCCTCCTAGAGGTATATGCCGATGGGCATATTGGGGTGCTTGACGACCTTTCTGTCAACCGCCTCGATGGCTGCTTCGTGCATGGAAAAATCACTCTGGTTGGACACTCTTCTGTCTCCTTTTTTGTTGGCTTCTGTTGAGGGCGAAACAATATTCCGCCCCGCATCGCTTGTCAAAAAAAAGTTATCCTGCTCCGCTTTGGCGGGCCAAGCTCCGGATTGCCCGAGGACAATTTATGGACAATTATCGGGAACGGGCGTGCAATCGTCGGAGAGGTTGTCGTGGACATCGACATCATCTGGTCCGCTGGTGAGCCGGTCCAGAAGATCGCACGCTTCGCAGTCGGGAAGAACAATGTTGTCGAAAATATAGAAGTCATCGAACACCGAGGTGAGGGCGCTAAGGCCGTCCAGACTTGTCAGGGCGTCGTTGCCCGCAATACCCAGGTTCCCGAAACCCAGGTATCCGCCCACTGAAGTAATACCACTCAGGCCATCCAGGTTGGTGAGGGCGGAGTTGAACGAAATATAAAAACTCTCGCCTACCAATGTGAGGGCGCTCAAACCGCCCAGATCGGTCAGGTTGTCGTTGTGACCGATCGAAAAGGTCTCGCCCACCAATGTGAGGGCGCTCAGGCCGTCCAGGTTTGTGAGAGCGTCGCTGTCGAAGACTGAAAAGCACCCGTCTGCCGTGGCAAGGCAACCCAAATCGCCCAAGTCGGTGCACGAAGGGCAGTTGATAGTTAGCTTTCCCGAGATCGATGTGTATCCCGCGAGGGTTGCAACGTCCGATTGCGTGGTGATATCGAAATCGCCGCTGAACTCCCCCTGAGTGCAAGCGATATCGGAATCGGTATCTGTGTCTGCATCCGTATCCGTGTCCGAGTCTGTGTCCGAGTCTGTGTCCGGGCCGGCATCTCCGTTCAGGCTGCCGGTGTGATGACAACCGAACACAAACACGGTCGCAAGCGCCATCAAATGCAAGTACCTCATCTCCCGATCCTTTCTTTGTAGACGTGGGAGAATTTTAGCATCGATAGGGGAAAGTCGCCACGAAGAGCATGAAACGAAGAGCATGACAGCCACTTTCGTTTTCCATCGACGGAATTATTAGGATAAAGTGAACCGATGGAGACGCCGAGAGGTTACGTATCGACCGCGGCCAAGACCGCCTTTGTCAAAAGAGCCGTTTTCTCGGTGGGTGTGGGAGCGTTCGTGCAGATCGCCATCCCCATCATCGCCATGTTCATGACACTCCACACTGTCATGGGGCAGAACCTGGGCAGTAGAAGCATCGATCCCTCGAGGGGCGCCTTCTGGAAGGGGGCCGTCTGGCTGGTCGCGAATCCAGGGGTCGCCCTCAACCCCGACGAGCCCGCGTACACACAGCTGCTCAAATGGGCCCCAGACTCCGAAGATCCGCCGGATGAGGCGAAGCTCCCACCGGTCCTGGACCCCCAGCTGCTCGCCACGGACGAGACGCTCTGGATCGTCGGCTCCGATGTGGTGGTGGCCATGTCGGCCGAGGCCACCGTGCCCGTGCGGGTTAATCGGAGATTGGGTTACACGTCCGAGGCCTTTCTCCTGGACGGCCGACCGTCCATGTACGAGATCGATGGCGACCGACTGGAGCTGCACGCCTTCATTGACGGCGCGTGGAAGACGTCCGAGGTGAAAGACCTGCCGGTGGGGAGTGGTGACAATCTCAACTTTTACAAACTCGCTATACTCGATACCCCATCCGGCCCCATGGTGTTCGCCCGGGGTGAGGAAGGGATTCACTACAGGGAAGGTCTGTCCGGGTTTGCGACACAACCCATAGAGAGCCTTCCGTTCGCCGTGAAGATGGGCGTGTATGCCACGGTGTGGACCGCAGTGGTGCTGGACGGGAAACCGGTGCTGATCACGCTCAGTGAGGATATTTTCCAGCAGAAGATCGAGGGGTTTCGCAAGGAGGGCGAGAGCTTCGAAAAATTCTTCGAAGTCTCGTCCGGGATAATTTCCCGGATGGGCGCCTATCCCACGGACGACCCCGGGAGGTTGCTCATCGCCACCGAGGGCATGCCCGGCTCCATTACGATCTTCGATGTTCGTGACGGGGAAATGGTGAAGAAGACCCGGCTGTCGCAAAGCGGTTTGATCCCGGCGCAGACCGGTACTGGCAGCTCCCTGCTGAGCAACGCTGTCGGCGTGATCATGGCCCTGATCGTGGGGCTCATGATCTCCAGCTGGATGCGCCGGTACAAGCTTGCCGAGCTTCGCACGGAACACGGCGATCTCCATCTCGCGTCCCTTGCCAGGAGAGGCGCCGCAACCATGGTGGATTCTCTGATAATCCTGGGCCCGGTGGTCGCGGGGTGGTTTCTCTGCCTGGAATCCAATCCCTTTGATATAGAGGAGCACGGCCTGTCGGAGCTTGTTAACGTGTTGAAATTCATGGGCGCGGCGTCCGTGTGGATGATCGTGTGGATCGTGCTCTTCAGCATCATGGAGAGCCGCTCTGGCATGACCCCCGGCAAGCGCCTCGCACGGATACGGGTGCTCCATGTGGACCTGAATCCCTGCGGGCTCGGTCGCGCCCTGCTTCGAAACATGCTCAAGTACCTTGTGGACAGCATGTTCGACTTCCTTCTGGGCATCCTGCTGATCGCCCTCACTGAAAAGCGCCAGCGGATCGGGGATCTCGCGGCGGGCACCGTCGTCGTTAACGCGGCAATCCCCCGGGACTGACAATTTCCTTCCAAGTCCACAATGCCGATAATTTTGCGGTGACCGGGGAATATGGGACAGTTCTTCGTGGATGGATGATATCGTCGAAACCGAGGAAATGGGATTCGGGCCTGTCAGGGTTCCGGTCATGATGCGTAAAAACATCGCGGATCGCCTGGCCGTCTATATCCTGCAGAACAGTCGGTCGGCATACGACGAAGCCCTTGAAAAGGTGATCAGCATGGGACTCGAAGCCGTCACCTCCGACAGGGATGGATCCACCCGCACCTGAACTTAAACCCCGCCGTCGCCCGCGTCCCCGCCACCACCGTCCGGATCCGTGTCGGTGTCAGTGTCCGAATCCGTGTCAGTGTCCGAATCCGTGTCCGAATCCGTGTCGGTATCCCCGTCGCCGCCCGAGCAGAAAACATATCCCTGGCAGTCCAGGTCGTCGCAGTCGGTATACCCGTCCCTGTCGTTGTCCAGGCCGTCCTGGCACTGGGTGGCGGTTATCTCAAGATCGTCGATTCCCCCGTAATCGTTGTAGACATCGCCGTTGCCACAACCGAGAACGAATCCGTGGGAAACCAAAACAAGTAAAATGAGCACAAGTTTCATGATATCCTCCGCAAGTTATCTACCCCAATAGACACGTGGGATGGTTTTACCGTTCACCATTTTCACAAAGCCTCGATTTTCACTCCGGCAAACACCAGTTGGGAAGGCCGCAGACGTCGCCTGAGGCACAGACCAGGAGCTGATGCACGACCTCTCCGTCCCAATCTTCAAGGTGCTCCGGGTTCTTCGCGCACTGGCTATTCGCCAATTCCTCGCACTTTGGCTTGTCATCCTCGCCCATGATTTCCACGCCGCAGATCTTCGTGGATTCGTCCGGACAATTGTAATAGCAGTATCCCTCGTCCTCGCACCCGGCAAGGGCGGTCGCGATAACGGCAACGGCAATCAAGACGTGAATTCGAGTCATTTGTTTCCTTTGCAGGCGCGGCAGACATACCTTTTACGATCTCTTTGCATCCTTTCGAACACTCCTTTGGCCCCTCGTTCGTTTTCTCTTCAGGAGACCCCAAAATCTATTTCGCCCAGGGAGGAGAATACCATGAGAAGACGCGACTCGACAAAAATGACCATCAGAATTGCCACGATCGCCATGAGCCTGGTGATCGTCACCATTGCCGCGGGGTATGTGACAGCCGGCGACGAGAAGAACTTGCTGGTGGACGGTCTCTACCTCGGAGATCGCATACATCTGCAAAACCTCACGGTCTGGCCGGTTCACTCGAAAAACGCTTTTTCCGAAGTCTCGGCGGATCTGATCACCCTCGCGGACGCCCAGGAACAGGGGAAGGCCGAAGTGAGAGAGACCGGCGCCGGGGGCAATATGGTCAATAACGCCGATATCGGCGGAACCGTGGGCGAGCTTGTTATTGAGAACAAGGGAAAGAAACCCATTTTGGTTCTGGCCGGCACACTTCTCAAGGGAGGAAAGCAGGATCGACAGGTTGGGCAGGACTTCGTCATTCCTCCTGAGAAAACCGTTCCAGTGGCCGCGTTCTGTGTGGAGCACGGTCGGTGGACGGCAACCCGGAAAGGGAAAACCACAAAAGGAAAATTCAAGGTCACGAAATCCCTGGCCACCGGCAAGGTGCGCGGAAGCGGTCAATACAAGGACAACCAGCAGGAAGTGTGGAATGAGGTGGCCGGCGAAAACAAGAAGGCCGGCGTGGCTACCGATACCGGAACCCTCATGGCAACGATGGAGAATTCGGGACCGAAGGCGATGAAGCGCAGAGAGAAGATCCAGGCCAGGCTCTTCGAGGTGTTCGGCAAGCTGGGCAAAGGGGCAAACAAACCCGTGGGTCTTGCTTACGCTGTGGACGGCGAGGTGCGGGAAGTTCGCGTATTTACTCACCCACGTATCTTTCAGCGATTTGCCGAAACTCTTTTTTGCGCAGTGGCGGTGGAGGCCGACCTTGCATGGTTGGACGCAAAAGCACGGAAGAAAAAAATCCACAGCACGCCGACGGCGGCGAGGAAGGTTGTGGATCTTGTCAAAGGGGCCGCGAAGATCTCCGCGAAAAAAGTAAGGACCAGAGCGGGAAGCGTGAACAAGCTGAGGAAGGGCAAGGACGTCTGGAACTCGGACTGCTTTGAGAACGAGAAACAGACCAGGCCCGCAACCCGCTCGTTCATGAAAGCCTTTTAGCCTGGATTAATCGCGATGTTGCCCCTTTCCGAGGTGCCAGACACATTTTTCACGAAGCTAGCTCTCTTCAAGGCCCTCGAAGGCGAAATCATATGCCTTGTCGAACGGGACGTTTTCCTCGGGGTTCTTGGACTTGAGCGTTTTGAGTCCCCCCTTTTTTTTGTTCGTGGCGCGGATGGTTGCGGCGTGGACAAATTTCAGCGGTACTGGGCTCACAACAAGGAGAATTCCCTCCCATAAAAACGTGCCCGCGGCCCCTGCCATCTGCCCGGCGGTTACCCGTCGGTTCAGCACGATTTGAGTGATGCCGTTCTTCTCGATGAACTTCGTGATATTCTCGCGGATTGCGGCCACGTCTTCTTGCGTCGGATTCTTCCCAAGCTCCAAGTTCTTGAAGTCCCGGTCAATCAAATCGTGTTTGGTCTGGGTTCCCGTGAGCGTGACGACATGCGCGAAATTTCCTTTTAAAAACATTCCTGTTACGGCCATTTTTCCTCCAGTCGATCTGTTTGTATCACACCAGGCATGTTTTATAGGCTCGACACGGTGGTTTGTTTGACACCTGTACGGTTGTTCAGTATCTTTTTCAGGTGAATACGCGGGACAAATTGCAGGCGCTCGCGCAGGCGGCCCAGTTCGATCTTTCATGTGCTTGCGGTGGTCCGCAGAAGCGCACGCTCGGGAACGACGGTCTGTGGATCTACCCCGCAGCGCTCCCGAACGGGCAAACCATGCCGGTACTCAAGGTGCTGCAATCATCGGGATGCGAGCGCAATTGCACCTACTGCATCGAGCGCAACGGCGGAAGGGGATCCCGAATATGCTTCTCGCCGGACGACCTCGCGCGGGAGTTCATGAAGATGGTCCGCGCCCGGCTGGTGGGAGGCTTGTTTTTGTCCTCCGCCATCATGGGGAGCCCCACGGCCACAATGGATCGCATGTTGGCCACGGTGGAGCGGGTACGGTTCCAGCATAGCTTCTTCGGATATATTCACCTCAAGATCATCCCCGGGGCGCAGGAGACACAGATCGAACGGGCGATGGAGCTTGCCAACCGCGTGTCTATCAACCTGGAGGCGCCGAACGAGGAGCGTCTCGCGGCGATCGCGCCGGGGAAGAACTTTCATGACCAGCTGAAGGGCACGATGCGGTTCATCGGCGACAACCTGGGTCGTGAGGGTATGCGGTGCAAGTCACAGACCACACAGTTCGTTGTCGGCGCAGCGGGCGAGCAAGACAGGGAGACAATCTCCACGTTGTGGGAAAGCTACGAAGAAGCCAACCTGGCGAGGGGATACTTCTCGGCGTTTCAGCCCGTTTCGGGCACCCCCCTGGAAGACATCGCGCCGGCACCGGCCATGCGAGAGCACCGGCTCTACCAGGTGGATTTTCTGTTTCGGAAGTACGAGTTCAAGATCGATGACATCATCTTTGACGACGAAGAAAACCTGTCTCTGATCGAAGATCCCAAGACGATATGGGCCGGTCGCCACCCCGAGGTGTTTCCAATGGAGATCAACGATGTCGAACGTCGGGAGTTGCTGCGCGTTCCCGGCCTGGGTCCCATTGCCGTCGATCGAATTCTGGAGCGGCGGAGAATTTCGAGAATTTGCGAGCTGGATGTGCTCAAGCGCATCACTCCGAGATGGCGCACCGCAGCTCCGTATATGCTCTTCAATGGCAAGCTCAAGGACAGGCGCATGGCACAGCTGGCGCTCTTTTAACCCTCGTACTTGATCTTGATACTTCTGATCTTTTCCTTGTACTGGGTCTTGGTGAGCTTGCCCTGCTGGTAGGACTTCTTGGCGGCCGCTATCTCCACGGCCCGCTTGCGCCGGATCTCCGCCTGGTACTTTCTGTACTCGGCCTTCGTGATCTTGCCTTCCCGAATGGCCTTCTTGATCTGCGCCATCGTGTTGTACGACGGTTTTTTTGTCTTTGTTTCCGGGCTCGGCGGAGGCGGGGAAGGCGCCACCACGTCTTTTTCTTCCTCTTCGCCGGTATCGGTCGATGGGACTGGTTCTGCCCCTGCGGTCTTCTTCTTGGTGCTCTTCTTCTTTTTCGCGGTGTGCGAGGCGGCCTCCTCCTGTTCCGCTTCCTCGTTGTCGTCCTGCGCAGGCTCTACACCGTCGAGGGGCACGAGGGTCACCACCAGGTTGGGCTCGCTATTTGGTGTGATCATCAGGGCCTGCTGCACATAACCTTCCTTTTCGAGGATGATGTTGGTGTCGCCTCTGACCAGAAGCTTCATGGGCGTCACGCCGACCTTTGCACCCTTCAAGACCACTGTCGCTTCGGAAGGTTGGCTGGCGACCAGGACTTCCTTGTCCGCAGCAGGCGCAGGCGTCGTCATGGCTACCGCCACCGCCTGGGGAACCTCGGAATCGTTGGAGCACGCGCATAGTAGAGCCGACGCGAGAATTGCAAGAACTATGGATCGAAACATATTTCCCTCCTTGGAAACCGGTGACCCCATCCCGGCCTTCCCCTGATGTAGGGGAAGGGGAAGATGATAGCAGCCAGCTTTAACTATTAGTCGATGAATGTGCAAACTGTACAATCTTCTCCGCGATGTGCTCGAGCGGTTCCTCCATCGCGGGTGTTCCGGTCCGAAGCACAGCTTGCGGCATGCCGTCCACCACCGCTGTGTCGACGGATTCCACGAGCACGGGACCGCCGACCGAGGCCACCGCGACCGACCCGTTCGCCCCGTCGTCTCCCATGCCGGTCAGCACCACAGCCATGACGTTCTTTCTGAGT
Source organism: Deltaproteobacteria bacterium (assembly GCA_030621515.1). GTDB lineage: Bacteria > Myxococcota_A > Polyangia > JAAYKL01 > JAAYKL01 > JAUVAN01. Next base: position 8,041 of record JAUXHN010000055.1, read on the forward strand.
GCGCTCGCCGCGCTTCTGAAGAGGTAGTCGGCCGAGGGCACGTAACGATCCGTCGATTTCGGCCGGACGGCCGTGATGATGGTGCCGGACAAACCGGGTGTCAACTCCAGATTCTTGTCACCAGGGCAGATATAGATCACTCCCTTGCGGGCCATTTCCACCAGGGTCAGCTCCATTACTCTCATGGCGCACTGTCGATTGAGGCGCTCGGAAAAAGTTGTGGTGAACTTGGGTGGCATGTGTTGGGCAACGAGTATCGAGATCGGCAGGTTCCCCGGGAGCGAGCTCAGGATCTGCATGATGCAGGCCGGTCCCCCGGTGGAAGCCGCCATCACGACCACCTTTTGCGCGTGGGGCTCCATGCCGGGGTCGAAGGTGGTATCGCTGTCGATGTTGATCACCGGAAATGCGCCGCTGGCGGAGAGATCGGCGGGAGCATATGAATTCAACCGATGTAGGGAGTTCGGCTTGAGTTGCCCCGCCATGCGGATCTTGTTGATCACCTCGTCCTTCAACTCGAGGATCTCCGGCGTCGCGCGATGGCTCGGTTTGGCCACGAAGTCGAGCGCGCCGAGCTCCAACGCTCGAAATACGTTCTCCTTGTCGGAATGAGAGCTGATCACGATTACCGGCGTCGGCTGGTTCGACATTATCAGCCTCAGAAAAGAGAATCCGTCCATTCTGGGCATCTCCAGGTCGAGGGTGATGACGTCCGGGCGTTCGTTCAGGGCCATCTGCAGCCCTTCCTGACCGTCACTGGCCTTGCCGACGACAATCGCCTCGGGGATCTCCTCGACGAAGTCCGCGATGACCCGGCGGTTGTACGCCGAGTCGTCGATTATCAACACCTTCAGAATTCGGCTAGAACCCATCGCTACCCGCCCTTGGCCGTCGATAGACCAGATCGTTCCGAAGGTGAACGAGTTCGAACGCCGTTGAAAGGTTGAGGAGTGATTCGGTGTGGCCGAGGAGCAGATATCCATCATCGTTCAGGCGGTCGTAGATGATGGAAAGAGCGCGGCTCTTTGAACGTTTGTCAAAGTAGATGAGCACGTTGCGACACAGCACCACGTCGGCCCGGCCCACGAAGATGATTTTTTCCTCGTCGAGCAGATTCAATCGGCCGAAGTGGCACAGAGCCCGTATGTCTTCGTTTACCTGGAGGTTGCCCTGCGCCGGGTTGAAGTGCCTGCGCTGCAGATCCTCCGACGTGGTGCGAAAGGCAGAGGGTCCGAAAATAGCGCGGCGGGCCTTGGCGAGCATCCTGGCGCTGATGTCGCTGCCGAAGATCCGCACGTCCCAGCCATGGAACAGACCCGAGTCGCGCACGAGCATGGCAATGGTGTAGGCCTCCTCCCCGGAGGAACAACCCGCCGACCAGATCATCATGCGGCGTTTTTTCATCAGCCTTTCGTGCAACTCCGGCAGGAGCTCCTGCGAGAACGCCTTCAGCTGATATTCCTCGCGGAAAAAATAGGTCTCGTTGGTAGTGAGGATCTCGGCGCCACGCTCCAGCTCCTGCTCTCCGTCCTGGTGATACTGAAGGTAGTGGTAGTAGTCGTCAAAAGACAGCAGATTCAGGTGAATCAGCCGCTCCGACAACCTGCTCTCGACCAGGTACCGGTCGTCATCGGAGAAGAAGATCCCGAATCGCTTGTTGATCAGATCCCGCAACAGGCGGAACCGTTCCAGCGAAAGGGGTATGACCGGATCGCCCAGGCGCACGTTCTACTTCACCCCTTCCCTCTCATCGAGGGCATGTTCTATGGACGCCCTCACGAGATCGTCTTTCTCGTCTCGAAGTCTTGCTTCAAGCTCGACCGATATTTCCGGATCCCTGTACTCGCCACCGGACAGACGATCCACGGCGGCGAGTCGAACATCCCAGGCAGGGTGTTTCAGAAGGGCAACGATCCGTTGTCCCGAAATCGCGGAACCGAGGAACAGAAGGGCCTTTTTCACCACTTCGGAGTCGCCGTGGTTGAGTATCTCGTATTGCAATTCGCCAGGAGCGAGCTCCAGGTTTCGCATGGCCTCGAGGGCTGCCATGGCCACCTCGGACGACTCGCGACACAGGCTCTTGAGGATGGCCGGCGCCTCGATGTGACCCACGCGTCCCAGAGCCCGCACGAGCGCGGCCTTCAAAGGTCCCTGTGTGGTGTGAATCGCCGAGACGATCGTTTCCGCCGCAGCCGGTCCGATTCTCGCGAGCGCGAACGCGGCAGCCATCCTCACTCCCATGTCCTCGTCGGTCATCGCGAGAGAGATGGTGGCAACCGCCGCGCTGCCCGCGATTGCAGCGAGAGAGCTCAGCGAGGCTCTTCGAAGCTCCGGTATCGGCGAGCTCAGGGCGCCGGCCAGAGCACTTGCGTCCTCGGGGCGACCCACGACCTCGAATACGCGGCAGAGTTCGATTCCGCCGAGGCCGGTTATCTCCATCTGCAACAACCTGTTCCGGACCGCCTCGGGAGCTCGGCAGCCCAACTGAACCAGCGCGTGTCCAGCGGCGCGTCTTACCCGTTGATCCTCGAAGCTCGACAGTTCGATGAGCCGGGGGATCATCCTCTCGTTTCCAAATCGCGCGACGGCGCCGGCCGCGGCGGTTGCCACTACGATATTGGACGAGTGCAGGTACGCTATGAAGAGAGCGGCCTTGCTCTTACCCTGTTCCTCATCGAGGATCCTGGCCAGCAAACCTACCACGGACGCCAATGGTCGTCCGTCCAGTGTGGGAAGCATCTCCTCCAGCGCTTGAAAGGCCGGCTCGCCCCAATCGGACAGGCCCTCCACGATTACACGATGCATGGTCTCGTCTCTGACAAGGTTCACGAGCAAGGGCAAGCTCTCGATTCTCCTGGACCACATGATGCAACGTACGGCGGCCCGCTGATCGATGGTCTCTTCCTGGGATACGATGGCCAAAAGCGCCTCGTGGACAACCTCATCGGCGTTCTCGAGGGCCTGCTCGACAGCCTCGGCAGTCTCCTGCGAGTTGCCGTGCAACAGCTCGAGGGAGCGAACCGCCGCGGGCTCATCGGGCACGTTTCTCACTATTATGCTCGCTGCCGCCGGCTGTGCGCTCCTTCCCATGGCGAACAGGATCTCCGAGCCGAGGATCGGATCGTCGGAGAGATCCTCCAGTTTCTGCCAGGGGATGCGGGCCCCCAGCTTGTTGAGGGATTGCAGCGCGGCCAGGGTGAGCAGGTAGTCGCTCTTGCCGAGGCATTCCATCAGGGCGTCCAGGGTCTCCCCGCCTCCTTGCTCCCCCAGGAGCTCCGCCGTGCAGACACGGACGTTGGCGTTCGGATCTTTCAGATGGGAGATGAGCATGTCCCCGGAGCGCGGATCCCCGGATCGGCCGATGACCTCGAGAGCGATTTTTCTGTCTTGTGCATCAAGGGATCCCATGCGGTCGCTCAGCATGGTGACTGCGTCGGCCCCCATCGTGGCTAGCGCTTCCGAAGCGGCGTTGCGAAGGCCCACGTTATCGTTTTGAACGAGCGCTTCCACGAGTCGTCCCACGACATCCGAGTCACAGGGTACGTCCGAAAGTACGGATACGGTTTCCTTTCTCACGCGCCAGTCGTCGTCCGCAAGGGCGACGAGAATCAGGTCCATTGAATCCTTCATCGGGGCGGCGCCGAGCTCCCGAACTGCCCGTCGCCTTACCTCGGGGCTCGAGTCGGTTATCCTCCGGGCCATTTTTTTCATGACGTCGGTCACGTGGTATTCCCATTTTTCGGTCGTTCTTCGTGATCTCTTCGGGTATCGAACATGGCGTCCAGGTCCAGCTCGAAGATCAGACCGTCCGGCATACTGTAGACCGAACGAACCCATGTGACGTCGGTGTCGTCCATCACCGGGTGCCGCTCCCTCTCAATGTCGACGGAAATCGTGACCACGCCATGGACCGTATCCACCAGCAAGGCCATGTCCATCCCGCCCGCGTCCACGATGATCCATTTGGCGTGGTGCGATTCGAAAGGTTCCATGCCCAACCGCAAGCGAAGATCCGTCACCGGAACAACCGCCTCCCGGTGATCCGCGGCGCCCACCACCCAGTGCGGAGCGGAGGGAATCGGCACGGTCTTCCCCGGGCTTACGATCTCGCGCACCCGCATGATGTCCACGCAGCACCGTATATTTTCCACGTGGAACTCCACCGCCTTGCGATCCTTGTCTCTGTGCGCGGACTCGCGCAGCCTGGCAAACGCGTCGGACTTCATCTCATTGCCTCCAGCAAGATCTCCTTTAGATCGATGATGGTCACCTGGGTCTGCTTGTCGGGTCGTATGATTCCCACCACGTGATCTGTCATGGATCCCTCGTCGAGATCCGGCGATTCCTCGAAGGCCTGGACCGGCACCCGGCGCACCTGAGTAATCGCGTCCACCAGCAGGCCAATCCTCTCATCGCGTACATCCACGAGCAGCACCCGCGCAGAGTTGCGCCGATCGGACACATCGAATCCCATGAGCAGCCGCGTGTCGATCAACGTGACGACATTGCCCCGAATCGAGATCACACCCAGGATGTGCGGTTGTACCCGAGGCACCCACGTGACCGGCGGAGGCATGACGATCTGCTTGACCAGGTGGAGATCCACACCGAACTCTTCATCCCCGAGAACGAATCCCAGGAAAACGAGCTTCATGTCGTCATCCTTGCCGGCGATGACGGAATTTCTATTTCCCGTGTTCAGTTTTGCCATGTCCGGGATGACTATCGAGTTGCTCATGCGCTACTCCGCCTGCGCCGCCGGCTGTGTGAAATCTTCGTTCGAGGCGAAGAATTCTTCTATGACGGCGGCCGTGTCGATCACGAGTGACAGTTTCTGATCCCCCAGATCGGTTGCTCCCGCAAAGAACCTGGTTTCATCCAGGCTGTAGCCGAGCGGTTTGATGACCACATCTTGCTGACCCAACAATTCGTCGATCACCAGACCCAGTCGTCGTTGCCCGAGAGAGGCTACCAGCAACCGGGAACTCTTCGGTATCGCGCCGTGGCGCGGCCTTCCGAAGAAGCCGTCCATACGACACAGGGGCAGGGTCTGCCCCCTCAGGGTGAAGGTTTCCAACCCCATCACCTTGTTCACGTCCGCCCCGGAAATCGTCAGCGCCTCAGCCACGGTGTTGAGCGGCACCGCGAAGGTGTTTTCGTCCACGGAGACCAACAGGGCGGGGATGATCGCCAGTGTGACCGGCATGGTTATGGTGAACTTTGTTCCGATCCCAAGCTCGGACTGGACTTCGACCACGCCGCTGAGCGCGGAGATGTTAGTTTTCACCACATCCATTCCCACGCCCCTCCCCGACAACTCGTTGGCCTTGACAGTGGTTGTGACGCCGGGCAGGAAAATCAGGTTCAAGACCTCTCGCTCGGATAGCGATGCGGCCGCCTCCTTCGACAGGTAGCCGTTGTCGACCGCCGCCTCCAATATCTTTTCTCCGTCGATCCCCGCGCCATCATCCTCCACCTCTATGAGGATGTGATTGCCCTTCTGGTACGCGGTCAACGCTACGGTTCCGAACTCCGGCTTTCCAACGGCGCGCCTCTCGGCGGCATCTTCAATTCCGTGATCGATGGCGTTGCGGATGATGTGCATCACCGGATCGGACAATTCCTCGATGATCAGTTTGTCCACCTCCGTATCGGCGCCGGAGATCACCAGATTGATCTCCTTTCCAACGCCTCTCGACATCTTGCGGGTCATGCGCGAGAGCCGATCGAACATCTGGCTCACGGGCACCATTCTCACTTCGAGAATCCCCTCTTGCATCTCGGCCAACCGTCGATCGAAGCCACGAGATACTCGATGAAGCTCTATCGCCAGTTCCCGTTGTTCGCTCAAGGAGCGCATCTCTTCGCTGATCTTCGTTATCGCATTTCGAATGATGTTCAGCTCGCCCACCACATTCATGAGATGGTCCAACTTGCCGATGTCGACGCGCACCGACTGACTGACCGATCGCAGGCTGAGCAGCTGTTCTTTCTGCTTTTTCACCAGGCCACGCTCGGATATTACCGGACTTTCAATTTCGGAGGCTACCGCGCTGTCAATGCCGGTCATCGATGAATCCGATGGCTGCTCGGCGGTTGGGGGAGCCGGGATCATCGTGTCCGACGCGGCCTTCGGCGTGTCCCGGCCGGGAACGAGCGTGCTGATTCCAGCCCCGACCCCTTCGAGCGCGGCCTCCAGATCTTCCCAGGACTGGTGAAGCGCCAGAAGGATATCGATGTCGAGCATATCCGGATCGTTGCTCTCGGAGGAGGGGAGGTACGTTATGATCTCTCCAATGGGCCTGAGCCTGCCCTTGATGTCTTCGAGTTCCTGATCGATGGACATCAGCGAGAAGCCGATTCGCATCTTGTAGATGGCCTGACCCTGCTGCAGGTTGATCCGCAGGCGATGCTCCTCGAACTCCGTGAGAACCTCGAGTACCTCGGCGTCGATCAGACTCTTGGGGTCGATGAAGGACTCGGCGTCGTCTTTGCCATAGTCGGGTGCTCCACCGGAATCCGGTGACTGTTCCGGGGTCGTCTTTGTGCGATTGTCACGGTAACCCGTCGCCTTGATATCCCCGGATTCGTTGATAATGTCGAGGATTTTGGTCACTTCCTCGATGCTCTCGAACAGGGAATCGAGAATATGGGGCGTGAAGACTTTCCTGCCGAGCCGAATATCGTCCAGCAGGCTCTCCTCGTTGTGGGCTAGCAGGGAAAGGGGTTCCACGCCGAAGGTAGAGGACAGCCCCTTGAGGGTGTGCCATCCCCTGAACACCTCGTTGACCATGTCAGGATCCGGCTCGCCGGTCTTGACGGCCTTGTCGATTTCAATGAGGTTTCGGCTCAGCGATTCGACGAACTCCTGCGCTTCGGCCAGAAACTCCTTCATCGCCTTGTTGCCCTGCGAGTTCTTGCTCATGACTCGCCGCCCTTCTCTTTGATCAAGCTCGCCACGACGTCGACGATGTCCGGCGGTGTGAAGGGCTTTGGAAGAAAGACACTGGCGCCGAGCTCGAGAGCCTTTTCCTGGTCTTGCTTCGACGAGTGGGTGGAAATAATGATTATGGGAACATCTCGATGTCGTTCTGAGGCACGAATAAATTTGATGAGCTCCAGCCCGTTGATGTCGGGCATATTGATATCGGTTATCACCACCTTGTAATCTGTGCGTGGAAGGAGTCTCAAAGCCTCGAAGCCGGAGGATGCTTCGTCGATTTCGCAGTCCACGAAACCGCGCAGGGAACCGCGTACGTATGCCCTCATCGCCCGCGAATCGTCTACTATCAGTAGCCTTGCGGTCACGCGGACTCCTTCTTACTCCTCTTGATACCACTTCCCATGGAGCCGCCCATGAACCCTCCGAAAACACCGGCGACCACCGGTGAACAGAGCAGCCCTCAGGTGGATCCGGCCTGCTTCAACACAACCGACAACCCGATCCCTGCGACCGCGCCTACCGCTGTTAGGAGGAGTGTCATCATTACTGTGAATCCTCGATTCGACATCTTGCCCATTTCTCTTCTTTACAGGTCGAGCTGCAGATCCTCCAGGTTCTCGAGTTCCTGGATCTGGATGTCCGCCTCCTTCATTCCTTGAGCGCCCGCCTCCGCGCTTCCGAACGCTGCCTGCGCAGTCTGGCAGGACGCCACTCCCGCGCAAACGCCTCCGCTTACAATTGCCAGCAGGAAAACGAACGCGGCGATCCTGCGGCCGCCGCCCCCGAACTGCCTGAACGCGAAGACCAGGCTGCCAAGGGGAACCAGGAGGCAAATCAAGCCCCATTTCGTGGAGGTCTTGAACCCATGCACCAGCATGACTATGTGCAGGACCGTGGCGATAAACCAGAAAATCACTGAAAGTATAAACAAGGTCAAAGTGATCGACATTGAGAGTTTTCTCCTTCTACGCACATATCCTTCATCAAGGCACGGATCGAATACAATACAACATTTCAATTTATCAGGGACAGGGTAACCGGGCAAATGTAGAAAAGAATCATTGGTTGAAGACGCGGAGCCTCGTCCTCTCAGAGACAGTAGAGTTCGCGGTCGGCGAACACCACTCCGAGCACGTCCCGGAATTCGATGCGACCGCCGTAGGGGAAGTAGCCCCCGTTCACGGTGAAGGTGGTGTAGCCGTCGACGTCGGCACCCTTCCGCTCGACCTCCCAGCTCACCGTGGAGAGGACCTGGTCGAAGAGGTCGCGAGTGGCGTTGACTTCGACGATCTCGACCGGCAATGGGCCATCTTGTGAAATCGAAGCGATTGTGCTCTGAGGCGAGACCGCGTGATAGTCAACCGTCGTCGATTTGGTCACGCCGTAGGCAACGTAGTCCGTCTCGAGGGCGAGCGTGCTCAGCGACTCCAGGGCCTGTTCGCGATCGATCTCGTCGAGGGTGAGTGGGCTCGTTGGCGTGGCGCCGAGGCCCAGGAGCTCGACCAGGGGGCCCGGCTCGTCAAAGGTGATTGTGACCGTGCCCGCATCGGTGTCCGCCTCGATCGCCGCGCCCACGAGGTAGGAATCGAGCGCGAGAATATCCTCCATCACCTGGGTTCCTGCGAGGCCGTATTCGAAGTCCTCAGAGAGAAATACGCACATCTCGATGGCCGCCGTGTCCGATCCGTAACGGTAAGTGCCCTCTTCGAAGGTCCAGCCCACCGGCTCGGTCGAGGGGATAGCGCCCAGGGTCTGCGCCCACAGGAACATGAAGTCGAGGGCGAAGAGCACCGGCTGCCAGCTGTAGGTGAGGTCGGCGGCGACGCCCAGCGCGTACTCCTCGGTGATGAGGATGTTCTCTTGCAGCTCCGCATCCGTGGCATCGCCCCGGCAACCGGCCAGTTGTTTCGCTTGATCTTGCTTTTCGGCGTCCGTGCCCAGCCCGTTGCAGCTCGACGCCGCCAGGCTGAGTGCCGCGCCGAGCACCCAGGTTTTCCATGTCAATTGACGTGTCATCATGACTTCCTCATTATTTCCGGGCCAAGATTCTACACAAGCCCACTCCAGCCAATCCCAGAAATATTGCCGAAGCGATACCGCCCGCTACCAGATCGGTCATCGTGTCATTTGCTTCATAAATAATATCGATGAAGCGGACACCAGAGAAACCACCGCAACATACTCCTGCTACAGCGCAGACGACAAGACTCCAGGGTCTCGGAATGAAGACAGCGCAGAATCCGGCTGCTGTTCCTGTTATCAATCCAGCCGGAATCATGGTGTTGAAAAGTACAACAATGTTGAGAAGCATGAAAAACGGCGATGTGAAAAACATGGTCAGTCCGGTAAGAGGCCCGTATTTCGCTCCCATTGCTATTGCGAAAGTGAAAGCAAAACCGATGATACCGAGGAGCACCCCGCCGGACGCTCCCAGTGCAATTTTCACTATTTTGCTCATGCAGGTTGAGTATACCATGGTAGTTATTGGAATGCGCTATCAGGCCGATCCTCCGACGCGAAGAGTCCATCCGAAGGGAAACAGGATCGGTGTTCCCCGCACCCTCGCCTTCGACGAGCTTCGCGTGTTCTTCGACGATCTCCTTGCCGCCCATGGTTTCAAGGTGGTCGTTTCAGGTCCGAGCAACGCGCACACCCTGGAGATGGGTCTCAAGCGGTGTATCGACGAGGTGTGTTTCCCACTGAAGACCTTCTTCGGGCACGTGGAGTCGCTTCTCCTCGATGAAGTGGACACGGTGCTCGTACCCCGGCTCATCTCCCTGGCAAAGGGCAGGAACCTGTGTCCCAAGTTTCACCTGCTGCCGGACCTGATCGAGCAGTCCTTTCCGGAAATCCGCGTCATAGCACCGTACGTGGATCTGCACCATTCGAAGCGAGACACCATGGAGCAACATCTGGTAGATGTCTGCGAGCCGATGCTCGTCGAGCTGGATGCCTGGTGCCTTCAGTCCAGGGATCGAATAAAGACGGCGTGGCGCAAGAATAACCTGGAGGTGGACGGGGACGATCCGGCCCGGCCCGCCGATGTGACCATCGCCGTCCTGGGTCACCTGTACGCCGAGCGGGATCCGTTTCTCGGGATGGGCGTGGCCCGGCAGTTGAAGAAGTTGGGCGTTTCCGTGGTTCACTCTCCTTCTCCCATGCCCGTCGGGATCTGTGCCCTCGAGGAGGACATGTACTACGAATCGACTGTCCGCACGGCGCGCTCCATCGAATACCACCTGGGCAGGGGCGTGGATGGCATCGTGCTGTTGACATATTTCGCCTGTGGGCCCGATTCCTATGGCGCGGAGACCTTGCTCTACCGCCTGAGAAGTAAGGAAGTGGACGTTCCGGTGCTCAGACTCATCCTCGACGAGCAGACATCGGCGGAGGGACTCGCCACCCGCCTTGGAACCTTTGTCGACGTGGCGCGCCACCGGAAGGAAAAGGAGGGGGCGTCGTGCTGAAGATGTCCACCTCGCAGATCGGATTCCTCGGCGTGGCCATGAAGACCCTCGCGAGGGAACTGGGGCACGACTGGGTAGATCCCGATCGCCCCGGACTCGACGGGTTGGTTCGTACCCGGCGCCTGTCCCCCGAGTATTGTTGTTACCCGTTTCGCCTGGCGCTTGCCGACTGTCTGAGCGCGCTGGACAAGGGCGCCGACACCATTGTATTTTTCGGCGGCAAGGGCATATGCCGCCTTGCCATGTACCAGGCGGCGCAGCGTGAGATCCTCGTGCACGAGGGGCACCGCTTCAAGGTCCACGTGGTCAGCGGGAGCATCCGGGCGAGTCTGTACGGCCTGTTGAGGGAGGAGTCGCCATACCGCGATTCATGGACGTACACCCCCCGTACATTTCTGGGTTTCTGGAAGTTCATGTACAAGCTCAAGGTCATCGAGCGCTGGCGCGAGGCCCTCCTGGAGACTCGTCCTTACGCCCTTGATAAATCCGCCGCGACCGGGTTGTTCAACGAGCTGATCGGGGAGCTGGACCGTACCCACGGGACCTTCGCGATCATCCGGCTCGGTCGGCGCGGTGTCCGTCACTTGCGAGCACTGCCCCAGGATCGCTCGGTGCCGCTGCTCAAGGTAGGGATCATCGGAGAGTCATACACCTGCATCGATGAGTTCACGAACCGACGGATCATCGAGCGTTTGAACCACATGGGTATCGAGGTGGTCTCCCCGATCTCGGAGTACATGTTCATGTCCGTGGTCACGAGACTCTACTACAAGACCCAGGCGAAGCTTCTCGAAAAGGCGCGCAGGTTTTTCAGGGCGCCGGGGGGCGGGGATTCGCTGCTCTCGGTCGCCCACGCGGTGGAGTTTGCGGACCGGATGGACGGCATCCTTCATCTGTACCCGTTCACCTGCCTGCCGGAGACTTCCGTGCGCCAGGTCATCGAACCGTACCTGGCTTCAAGGAATGTTCCCTACCTCCACATCAGCCTCGACGAGCAGACCGGCGAGGAGAGTTTCTCCACCCGGCTGGAGACGTTCGTTGACATGATCCGCATGCGTTCCAGTATCGGTTGCCGATCCTGACTGACGCTGCTAGGCTTTTCCATATGAGAGAAATGAGATCAATCCTGCTATCCACGGTCCTTCTGTGCGCGGCGTGTACGGACGTGGGCTCGTTCTCCACCGAGGTGGGCGAGTGCTACCGCGGGATCGTTGTGGACGCGTCGTTTGTGAGGGCCGGTTTCGAGCCGGGCGTGAAGCTGTCGCTAACCCTGGACACGGACGCCCTCGCGGACGGACGGGGAACCGCCGGCGTTCTGTGGACAAGCGACGGGATCTTCGACAACGCCACCATCAGCCAGATGGAACAGCTCGCGCACGATTCTCTTTCCCTGTTTCAGTTTCCGCAAGGGAGGATTCGCAACTACCTGGTGTACGTCACGGCTTCCGACGGCGCGACGGCTACGGTCGTCATCTCCCTGATGGAAAACGAGGAGATCGAAGTTCGCGTGATGCGGCCGAAGATCGATCTGTGCGAGGAAGGTGACGAGGACTGTGACAATAGCGGCTCCCCACCTGCGCTCTTCGGCGTCTTCAAACTGCTTCGGGAAGCCGGCTGTACCGTTTCCTAGAAAAGCAAGTGATTCCGCCGATATCCAATAATGGCCTATCCCAAGAAGGCCTGGGCAGAATCAAACATCAGTCACACACATAACCATGCACGAAGCATGTCACGATCATTCCACTTGACGCGTTTCCACAGAAGGCGATATACGTGAAAGTACACCTACTAGGAGACCATAATGGGGGCAGGCCACGCTGCGAAGCTCGATGCCGATCCAGTTATCTGGTTTGTCGATGATTACAAACTGATCCTCAAACGAGCTGTCGATTTCCTCAACAGGGCCGGGTTCCCTTCCGTCGTGCCGATGGCATCGGCAGCACAGGTGTTCGAGAGGTTCAAGACAGAAAGGCCCAGCCTCCTGATCCAGGACATCGGGCTGGGCGACAACCAGCCGGACGGGATCCACGTCGTCCGCCGACTTCGCGGCAAGGGCTTCGACGGAAGGATCCTGATGTTTACCGGTGACGGAGTTCCAAACACCGTGTTGCGAGCCGCACTGGCCGGAGCCGACGACTACTTCGTCAAGGGTAAAAACCTGGACGTGCTCATCGCTCAGGTGAAGCGTCTGCTCGATGACCCCAAAAGCGCAACGGCTGATCTTGATCGTCACGAAGCCTTCAGGGAGGGAGCGTTCGTGCGGTCGCTCGGGTTTTCGGAATGGTATCTCGATCTGCTCACTGAGATCTGTCGGGATCTGCCCAAGCTGGTCGACGTCGCACATCGGCTTGGCAGGAGCCCCCAGCAAGTAAACAAGGCGATCTCTCGTATTTATAAGAAACTCCACCTCGAACACTACGGACAGCTCACGCACCTGCTGGCGATTCTGGAGATGTTCAGCCGACGAGTCACTGATGATTGGGAATAATGGGTAAGAGCAGGGGGGGGAACCTCTCGCTTTTTTCAAAGTTTCGTTTGGGCAAACAGGACTGGAAAAGGGAGGAAATGAAAATGAAAGGGAATGTAATGTTTCATAAACATTGTTTCACGAGCATAGTGGCCGTCGTTGCTTTGAGTATCGCATTGATGAGTTCAATTGCTCACGCAACACCAATGCCGACAGCATCCGACAAGAATTACGAAATTGCTTTTGTAGTGGAGGAATGTAGTGATCCGGATTGTGATGACAATGGAACAATGACATACAATTCTCTTCGAAGAATATTCGAGAGCAGTCCAGGATCACCTTACACTGTGACCTGGATATCCGCCCAGGATTTTCGTGATGGATATATTGCAAGCAGTACTCAAGGAGTAATCACAGATTTCGATTTGTTGGTATGGCAGACTGAATACGAAATTCTACACGATGGGACACGTGCTGGGTATATAGCGGACGCGATCAGAAAGAGCGGCATCCCTACTGTACTTATGGACGGTCCCGGGTTTCCACTTTCTCAAGTAACAGGATTGATACCACAGATGGAAGACAACGGAGCAACGGTAGAAGCAGAACTCCTTCCACTCGGGAGGGGTAATGATGAAATTGGAACAGAATGGCACCCGCTGGTGCCTTTTAGCATCGATCATCCCGATGGTTTGAACGCGGATGGCGAGCTCTGGATAAGTGTCAGTGGATATACCCATACGGTTTATTTGTCCTGGTACGATTCTTTTACATATGATGGCGGGAAATATCGATTTACCCGACCGGTCTGGTCGGCCAATGCGTTTGTACTGGGCCAGTATTCCTTGAATGATGTCGCCCTTTTAATAGACGACAGACGCCATATCCTGGCCACTGGTTTTCGTGCTCCTATGCCCGGCGAATATGACGAATACTCCGATCCCCTTAGCTGTGGTTGGGGCCACTACGACAACATCAATTTAGTACATTCAATTTTCACCTACGTGCTTCAACAAACCTCAACCGATCCTCCAGTCGGGCAAAATACATTTACGGAAACCGATTGGACTGTATCGTCTGTCGGCTTTGACTTCGAGGTCAAGCGTACCTATACGAGCGGCAGCTCAAATACAGATGGATATTTGGGGAGAAACTGGACCAGCAATCACGATAGATACCTGATTTGGGATAAATTCAACGAAAACATGGTTCTCCATGACGGCAACGGCACCCCTATACTCATAGAAATGGTGGAAGGTCCCATTCTGGACCAACCGGGGTCCGATGATCTTGATCTTTTGCTGGCAACGGAACGTCCTGTTTTTACAACGGTAAATAGTGCCGTCAAATTAACGGCTGTTTACTACCTTTCTGGTGATATCGCAGATGAAAACCTTTCCAACTATCCGATATACAGTATACCGGGGGAGGAAAACGCGTGCACCGATTTCTCTCATAGTACCGTACTACTTGGATCCGAACATCAAGAAGGGTTCCTTATAAGAGATGCTGCGGGCAACAAGGCGTTCTATGCAAGGCAAGACATCAGAAACACAAAGGGATGGGACCCCGATGAGGGTGTAAACGGTGAATTCGTAGACCTTTATGCCGACGGGAGCACCAGGGGTGGGGAACTTCAAAAATACAGAATCACTTACTACGAAGATGCCGCCGGTAATCGTCAAGAATACCACTACGCCAATAAAGTTTATCCGGGGGAGTCGAGTGTTTCTTCTCCAACTTACACACCGGAGAAGCTCCTGTGGTGTGTAATTGATACGGAAGGCCGAGGTTACGAATTCGATACGAAATGGTTTAATAGACTCAGCCTTGGTATTGAACCACCTGAACCCAAACTCATGGGTATCAATACTCCCAATCGTACTGACGAACAGAGCATGCCGGATATTGAGTATTGGTGGGGAAATGATTACCCTGAGGAATTCATGAACGGTGGAATTCTACAGGTTAGATGGATGGAAGAAGAGATTGAGATTAACAAAAGATCCTATAAATACGGATTCGAAGATGAAGATCCCATGACTTGGCAGACCGAGCGTAATTGGAATGTTCCATTAACAGAGGTTTGGAATAGAGATGGAATAACGGAAAAGAAGTTTGAATACTCCGGAGAATTTGAGGACAACTTTTACTGCAGAAAATTTATTGGGATAGCCGATGAGCTGCTAAATCTTCCAATGCTTCATCCGGGTAGACTGAAAAAAACCATCAGCGGCGCTGACCTGGGTGGACAAAAAAATGAAACCTACTATTACCACCACCTGAAAACCGGAATTCCGGACGTGAACAATCTCAGTTCCATTTGGGGCTGGACCACATCTGTTA
>JAUXHN010000131.1 GCA_030621515.1 Deltaproteobacteria bacterium
AACTCCCTTGGGAATACGCCCCCCGAGACGTTGAAAGCGTTTCGGATCCTTGAGAAAGTCGATGATCTCTTCGAGCTCCTCCTGCGCCTCGTCTATACCGGCCACATCGGAGAAGGTTATCTTCTTGCTGTGATCGGACATGAGCCTCGCCCGGCTCTTTCCGAAACTCATGGCCTTGCCGCCCCCTGCCTGGATCTGGCGCATGAAGAAAAAGAACACGAGCAGCAGGACTATCATGGGAAGCCAGGAGATCAGAAAGCCGTGAAGCAGGCTGTCGTCGTCGTCCTCCTGGTACTTGAGTTTGACATTGCGATCGAGGAGATCCTTGTTGATTTCGCGATCGGGCTCCACACCCACTGTCTGGAGTTTTTCCTCCAGGCCTGTCTCGGTGGTTCGTGTATAGAGATACTTTCGGCCGCGAATGTTGACTTCCTTGACCTTTCCGTTGTTCAGGTCGGTCTGGAACTCGCTGAAGTCCACCTCCGAACGCCCGGAGTCGCTGTTGCTGACAACCATGACGACAAGCAGGAAAAGGAAAATCAGAACGCCCCAAAGAAGCATGGTCTTGAATTTCTGGTTCACTGTATCTCTCTTAATCCGCTCTATTCCAAACACTTACCGGGGATTCACGCTCGCGATCTGGCGTTGTTTAGCACGGTAAGCGCGGTAATTCAATTTCATATCTCTTATGTGGACATTGGAAAATCGATGTCAAGGAAAGGGGCGTTGTCGTCGAGCAGCCATCGGATCGAAATACTCCGCTGCCGTCCGCGCACCAGAGCCGGACACGAAACGATCTCTTCACCTCTTGCGAGGACCGGCACGAAATCCCGATAAGGTCTCGGTATCCCGCCGTCGATCAGCACCTCCTTGAACTTTCGGCTGGACCCCGCCAACCTGTCGCCCGGCCGCCTTGCCCTGACCTCGAGATCCTTCACATCCCCGAAATCGTCGGCCCTGATCTCTGCAATGGCCCCGAGGGCCGCGAACCTGGCCTTCCACATTCCCGATCCCGAGGCGCTCGGCTGCCCCGAGCCCGTGGGCTTGGGCGGTAATTCGCCGGGAAAAACGAACAGGGATCCCCTGTAGACGTGAACACGTCCCTCACCGGGAACGGGCAACTCGTCAGTACATTTGCCCTGAGCCAGCAACTCTTCGATTGCCTCGAAATGCGACCGGGACAATCTCCTCAGGTCGCCCTTCACGGAGCGAATAGCGAATCTCACCAGGCGGCCCCATATCTCCCGAGGAAACGACTGAAACACCTCTGCGTCTACTTTAATTCCTTTTGCCAACCGCAGAGAAGTTATACTCTTTTCACCCTGCACAAGGCCGTCGACAAATCGAGAGATCCCACCCATCTCTCCGGCGAGAGCCGCCAATCTTTTTTGAATCCCGGGCGCAAGGGAATCCATCAGCGGTAGCAGTTCGTTGCGCACCCTCACTCGCAAAAAACGCGTATTTTCGTTGCTCGGATCCTCCGCCCATCCCACTCCGCGATTTTCGAGGAAGGTCCGGATGTCATCGCGCCCTACTCGGAGCATGGGCCTCACGATCTCGACTCTGCCGTGTGCCCTGCTCGCGGGGATCCCCGACAAACCGTCGAGTCCGGTACCTCGCAACATGCGTAGAAGCACTGTCTCGGCCTGATCATCGCGCGTATGGGCGGTGGCGATGTAAGCCGCGCGAAGCTCGACTGCCAGCTCCTCGAGCAGCTCGTAACGCACATCTCTGGCCCACTGTTGAACGGAACCTCCATCGGGGATTGGTGTGGAAACATTGACGCGGTGCGCCTCGATCCCGAGCTTCGCAGCCTGTTTCTCGACAATCTTCCACTCCCGATCGATCCCCTCCCTGAGCCCGTGATCCACGAACCCGACCCGCAGGGCCACGCCCCCCGCTCGATACACGTGAGCGGCCAACTCCATCATACCCATGGAATCCGAACCGCTCGAAACTGCGAGAAGAATCGTCGCGCCCTCGGGGAACAGACGCTTCATTGAATCGGCGGCGACAACCAGTTCGTCGGGTATATTGCGAGGCCCCGGAGTCATTTTTCTTTGTCCTCTACGTACGGCTTGATCAAGGCGATCGCCTGCGCCGCGTCTGTGGCCTCCATTATAACGTCGGAGCGACGGTCGTCGATGGATTGGCCCGACAACCTGGCCGCCCAGCCGCCGGTGGTGCTCATGGCCACTATGGGCCTGTCCATCTGCCAGGCGAAAGCCAGCTCCGAGAGGGTTCCGGCGCATCCTCCCACGGCGATGACTGCCCACGCGGTCCTGGTGATCACCGCGTTCCTGGCCCATCCCATGCCGGTGGGGATCACTATGTCCACGTGGGGATTCGCCCAGTCTTCGCGATCTGTCGGTGTTATCCCGAAGACGATATTGCGGCCCGGTCCAAGCCCGTCCCGCGCGTTCACAAATCCCTCGCAGGCTGCTTCCATCACGCCGCCGCCGCCGCCACACACCATGTGCCAACCCTCTTTCGCAACGGCGCGTCCGACATCTGCCGCAACTTCCATCACCTCCGGTGTTGCAAAAGAAGCTCCGATGATTGCAATGACAGGTGTTCTTCTCAGTTTGCCCAAGGATCGCCCAGATCGGAGTGCTTGTTCTTCTTCTTTTTCTTGACTTTGATCGTTTTGGTGGACCCGCCGGAAGAAGACCCGGATCCTGACGAACTGGACTTCTTCTTGCTCCGCCTCAACTTTTTCAGGGTCAGCTCGAACACGTCCGGAGTCCCCGCAGAAACCACGATGTCCAGATCCTTGTATCCATCGAGCTTGATGGTGAAACCGACGGGCGCCTCTCCGAGACTGGGTTTTACCATTTCGAACGGCAGTCTGCCCATGAACGCCTTGTCCCGATAGATGGACGCGCCCTTGGGAACGCTGACCACATTGACCGTCGAAGCGACGGTCTCAGGCTCCACGGCATCGGGTTCGGGGGTTGGTTCGGGAGTGGGTTCAGGAGTGGGCTGCGAAATCTCCACCGCCGGCTTGACAGGTTGCGCCTGCACCTTGGTGGGCGTGGTTCCTACTCCGAGCAAAAACACGGCCGCAACCCCGCCGATCACGGCAACCGCTCCGATACCCGCAAAGATCGGCCACCTGGAGCGTCCCTTGCCTCCGGGGATATCCTGCCGCTTGCGACCGCCGACTACCTCGCTGGGAGAAGGCGGAGGAACGGTGGTGGCGGCGGTGTCCCGCATCTGATCGAATACGATCTCCGGCGTGCGCCCTTCCTGCAACGACACAAGATCCTCGGAAAACTCCGACATGGTCTGGTAACGCTTCTCCGGCTTCTTGGCGATGGCCTTGAGAAGGACGGCCTCGACATTCTGCGTCACATCCACGGGCGGAACCAGCCGGCGCGGGGGGATCGGCTCCTCGTAAAGATGCTTGGTGAGAACGCCCATGAAGGTGTCCGCCTCGAAGGGAACGTGCCCGCAGAGCATCTCGTACATGATGATGCCCAGGGAATAAATATCGGTGCGCGCATCCACTTCGGCGCCGGCAGCCTGTTCCGGAGACATGTACTGGGGCGTTCCGAAAATCATTCCTGTCTTGGTCAGCCGGCTCGACTGGCTTGCCACCTTTGCGATCCCGAAGTCGAGGACCTTGACGAAATCCTCAACGTCCCCCTTTTTGATCAGAAAGATATTGTCCGGTTTGAGGTCCCGGTGAACGATGTTGGAATTGTGCGCGGCGCCGAGAGCCTCGCAACTCTGGATCATGACGTCGAGCGTGCGCTCGAGGGTCAGGTCGGAACCTTCCTCTATGACATCGTGAAGCGCATCGCCGTCGAGGAACTCCATCACGAAATACGCCGATCCGTCCGGCAGCTGGCCGAAGTCGGTGATCTCGATGATGTGCTCGTTGCCGATGGCTGCTGCGGACTGGGCCTCCTGCACGAACCGGGCGCCCACCTCGCCCTCGTTGGAAAGCTCGCCGCGAAGAACCTTGAGCGCGCACTTCTTGCCGATGATCGCATGGGTGGCCAGATAGACCACGCCCATGCCGCCCTCGCCGATCTTGGTATCTATGTGATACCTGTCATCGATCGTGGTTCCTACAAGCGGATCTTCGACCTCCCCTTCTTCCAACTCCACAAGGGACTCGCCGTCGACCGGGCAAAACTCCTCCTGGCCGAGAAACCGTTTTCCACATTTGGGGCATGCTCTCATGATGCTCCGATCAGCGAGGTAACCCCCCCGCTAAAAAATCCCCCCACCTATTATATTCTACTTGGACGATAATGAATGGCAATGGATCTATCAAGTTATTCGGAACTAAGGCTGATAGAGTTGGACGAGGATGGGGCCGCCGTTCGATCGGAGTTCTATCTTCTTGTCGCCGTCTCCACGAACGTAACGAATCAGGCCGTCGCCGAGTTCCTGGGCGGATCCGGCCTCGAGTGACGCTTCGATTTCGATGTTGCCTCCATCCGGATAGCAAGAGATCTCGAAATCCTGGAGGGGGATCTCGACATGGATCGACTCCCCGTCCGTCTCCACCTTCAACGAGCGCCCATCTACACCGCCTGCCAGCACGTGGGCCTGTCCCCCTGATTCCACAATGATCTCCCCAGCCGCCTCCACGCTGACATCACCGTCATACGCGACAGCGCTGACAGTCGATGTCCCCCCGCCGGTCACCGAGATGTCGCCCTTCCCTGTCTCGAGCGTCAGGGCCCCATGCAAATCCTCCATGACCAGATCGCCGGCCTCCACCGCGACGGTCACACCCGCCTCGAGCGGTAGCGTGCCGAGACGATCCAACCTGAGATCGACAAGTCCGATCTTGTCCCTCGGCGGATCGAACTCCAGGATCAAATCCGTCAGGTCGGGAGTCATATCCAGCCGGGCCAGCCTGAGGTTCCGACGGGCATCCTCCTCGGTCCTCCCCATGGCAAATCCGGTGCCGCGCAGCTTTACTTCTTTCGTCTCCATCCCCCGCAAATTTATATCCCCGTCCACGTCGACGATGCGCACGACCGAAAAACCGTCGAACCCGAAAATCTCCTCGTAGTCGCCCTGGGCCGAGAACTGTATCACGCAACCGCCCAGCAACAGGGCCGCCACCCACGACCAGCGTTTTACAGATACCATGTGAGACCTCCCAGATACTCGATCGCGAACGCCCCATGAGTCTGCGCGACACCGCCGTGAAATCGCCTCGTCTGGACGGCGACTCCGCCGCGAATCCCGAAATCCAGCGACCAGGAACGCGCCGGAAAGTAGTGCAGCGAGCCGGACAGGTACGGAAGAAGACCCCACCCGGTGGCTTCCATGTCGGTGAGGGCGCGGTTGCCGTCGTCGTCCTGCAAAGTCTCCGACACCATGTGAACCTGAACGAGCATTCCCACGCTGGACGACACTCCCAGGTTATCGTTCAACATCCCGCGCAGGCGAATCTCCGGCGCGAAACCCAGGGTCATCAGGCCCGTGCTCGGGATCAAGTTGACGTTCCGCAGGCCGATCACCACGTGCTCGTGTACTGCGTAGCCCACACCTATCCCTCCTCCGAACCCGCCGGCCACGCTGTCTCCGTTCACTGGAACGATCGAGGGGGCCATGCTGAGCGTGAGATCCAGCTTGAGCTCCTTGAAATCAGGGGCGCCCGGTCCGCCCTTCGTGGTGGAATAGAACGCGTCGATAGCGGAATAGACATAGGTATAGAAAGCGACGAGGGCAAGTGCGCCCATCCCCGCCAGCTTGGCGGCGCGCGCCTCCCTCGAGTCGCCCTGATCCAGGCTGTACGCCAACCCTACACCACCCGCGACGGAGCCGGCAAACACTCCGGTCAGGACTGCTGCTTTCCCCAACCTTCCGTCAATCCCCTGGCCGAGGCCGGGAAGAAGCAGCGAGGCGCCCAGGGACGCCGCCGGCGGGATTCGCGCGCCGGACCTTCTGGCAAAGGACCTGCTATCATCGAAACCGGCGTCGCCCGCTTCTTGCAGCTCTTTGGGCCCTTCCGGTTCAGTCGGTTCGCCCGGTCCTTTTTCGTCCGGCGAGTGTCCATGCGCGGTCGGCGCATTCCCCGACCAGGTCGCTCCCCCGCCGAGTGGTATATCGTCGAGAGGCGCCACAGCGGCCGGCCCGGCCCCTGACTCGTGTTCCGTAACCACCCCCTTCGAAACAACCGACTCGAGTGGAATCGAGGTGAAGCTCCCCACTGAGAGAGACACCATGGCGCCGTCAGCCAGGTTAACGTCGGCGGTCCCGAGGCTCTCGCGAGATCGCCACCGCACCTCGTATTCCCCGGGAAACAGCGCCACCACCGCCGGAACTCCGCTCTTCTTGGCGACCTCGGCCTCTATCTGACCGCCCTTACCGACGAAGAGCACTGTGCCCTCCATGGCCGGCGCGAGCTTCACCCGGGCGCGCCCGTCTCCGATCTCGGTGAGCGCAATGTCACCTTCTCCTTCCAGGGCGTACAGAAAGGTCGGATGCTGTACCCCCGCTGTCGTTCCCTCTGTCTCGCGCACCGTGTACTTGTAGGCATAGTCGTAGGCCTCGATGGCCGAGACCCTCCCGTCTCCTGTGTTGTCGGCCGCGCCTCGCAGCCCGGACATGAGGTGATGGCTGAAGAACGAGGATTGCAGGATCTCGGATTCCTGGGCGGGCTCGGTCGCGCCAGCCGACGTGATGATCACGAGTCCCTTTACGTTGACGGGTCGCTCATCCATGAACGGCGAGATCACCTTGCCGCCCTTTGCTCTCGTGATCTCTCCGGACTGGCATGCGTCCACGATGGCAACGCGAACCTTCGCGGGTAACAGTTCGAGCCGCCGCCGGATCTCTCCGAGGGAGATGCCCCGGCCACCCATCCGCAGATATCCGGAATCCGCATGTCCCGAGTAATAAAACAGGAACACGGAATCCCCGCCCGCCTTCCTCAACTCCTCCGCAAGCTCGTCGAAAGCCCCGCGCAGATCCCCAGGGTCGCCACCTTCCAGGAGGATCAAGTTCTCCTCGCGAACACCGCCTATTTCCGAAAGCAGCGCCGCCATCCTCTTCGCGTCGCGCTCGGCGTACTTGAGGGGATCGCTTCTGGAAAGGCCCTGATTGTTGCCCGCAACGATGGCAAAACGGACGACCTCCGAGGCGAAGGACTCCCGCCCTGCCAGCGCAAGCGCCAGCACACCAACGAACATCAACGCCTTGAAAAATCGTTCCACTCCGAAGCGCTACTCCTTGATTATCCACACGCTTGCCTGCTCACAGGTGAGAGGCAACCGATCGACCTGCTTGAGATTCGCGCCGGATTTTGCCAGCGCTCTCGCGGCACTTGTAACCTTGTCGACACCGACGCCTTCCCCCGCGCACAGGAAGAACCTCTCCACCCCCACCGCATCGTCGAGCTCGATGGTGAGATCCACGCCGTCGCGACCCGGGAGATAGGTGGTTACCGAACCGCGTCCGTCGATCCCCACCATCACGACGGGAAGGTCGACAGGTAGGTCGTACCAGAACTGAATGCTGTCACCCTCCCTGAGTTTCTGTCCGGAGGCGCCCATGGTTTTCCCGTCATCGCTCCGAAGATAGAAACCGAGGCTCAACTCTTGCGAAGCGCGATCGCCTCCCGGATTTTTGGGTGAGCCCATGAGGTTGATGTTCTCGTCGAAACGCTTGTCGCTCCACCCGGGATACAGATCCTTTGAGCGCGAATCATGCGACGGACCACCGATGAGAAAGATCACCGCCACGACCGCCGCCGCCGCGACGGGAACCGCCACCGCCACCCTGGCGAACCAGCCGTCGAACAGGCCGCGACGCTTATGTGAGGTCCACAGCTTGCGGATCTCTGCCGGGACAGGAAGCATGGCAAACGCCTTTTCATCCGATTCGGTATCGGCCAGCAGCTCGCCGCATGTCTCGCACTGCGCCGCGACGCTCTTCAGGGCGGACATCTCCGTTTCGCTCATCTCACCGAGAATGTAACGTTCAACCGCTATACGGCTCAGGTGCGCGTGTTTGTCCGGGTTGCTCATCGTCCCGCCCTCAGCAATCTCATGGCCCGCCTGGGCGCCCGCTCCTTGAACTTGACGATGCGCTTTCGCACCAGTGAAACAGAGCAACCCATCACCTCGGATATCTCCCGATAGGTCATCTCCTCGACCACCGCGTACATCATCGTCTCCCGGATCTTCTCATCGAAACCGACCATCACCTGCATCACGAAATCCCTGGACCATGTCTCCACCGGCTGGTGCGGCTCCGGCTCGACCAGCGCCTCCTTGTCGAGGCGATCTCGGTTTTTGGAGTCGCGGATTCGGTTGAGACAGATGTTTGTGGCTATTCGGTACAACCAGGTGGCAGGGGAAGCCTGACCGCGAAAGCTCGCCATGGAGCGCATGGCGCGGATGAACACCTCCTGGGAAGCGTCCTGCGCGTCATCCTCGTTGTGGAGTATGGACAGGCAACGACGGCGAACCATCCCGCCGTAGCGACGGTAGATATCCTCGATTTCCCTTGAGCCGGCCTTCATACACGTTCCCCTTGTGGTGAAAACATTCACCGCGTTTGCCCGCTGCGTCAAGTTGCTGATGGGAATTGCCAATGCGATCGCGTTCATGCCCTCCTACCTTTCATAGGGTTGGACACATACCGCAGCGGAAAGTGTCACCGAGAACATCATCTCTGGTATTATTGAGCGAGATGGAGGGAAGAAATGAAAATTCGATGGATACCGGCCCTGGCGATAGTTGTCTTGTGTCTGGCCGCCTGCGGCGTTAGTGACAAGAAGATCACGCCCGACTCCGGGACCGACACGGACATAGATACCGACACGGATACGGACACGGATACCGACACCGACATGGATACCGACACCGACACGGATACGGATACCGACACGGATACCGATACCGACACGGATACGGATACCGACACGGATACCGATCCGATTTGTGCTTCGATTCCCAATTGGACCGAGCACACTGTGGATGGGGCGTTTACTTATGCAAGTTCGGTATACGCAGCAGACGTTGACGGGGACGGTGACATGGACGTGCTCGGCGCGGCTGGGCTAGACGATGATATAACCTGGTGGGAGAACACCGACGGCAATGGGACCATCTGGATCGAGCACGGTGTGGATGGTGCATTCGCCGGCGCCATGTCGGTATATGCGGCGGACATTGACGGAGACGGCGATATGGACGTGCTCGGCGCGGCCGAATCAGACGATGATATCACATGGTGGGAGAATACCGCTGGCGACGGAACCGCATGGACCGAGCACATTGTGGATGGGGAATTCGTTGGCGCCGTGTCGGTATACTCCGCAGACGTTGACGGAGACGGAGACATGGATGTGCTAGGCGCGGCAGCATATGCCGATGACATCGCCTGGTGGGAGAACACTGCGGGTGACGGAACCGCATGGACCGAGCACACGGTGGATGGGACATTCGATTACGCTTTTTCGGTATACGCGACGGACGTGGACGGGGACGGCGACATGGACGTGCTCGGCGCGGCATTATACGACGACAACATTACCTGGTGGGAGAACACAGGAGGTGACGGTACCACCTGGACAGAACACACAGTGGATGGGGCATTCGTTGGCGCCAGTTCAGTATACGCGGAGGACGTTGACGGAGACGGCGACATGGACGTGCTCGGCGCGGCATTGGATAATATCACTTGGTGGGAGAACACCGCGGGCGACGGAACCGCATGGACCGAGCACACGGTGGATGGGGCATTCGACTATGCCCATTCGGTACACGCGGCGGACGTTGACGGGGACGGCGACATGGACGTGCCCGGCGCGCCTGGGGTAGACGATGACATCACCTGGTGGGAGAACACTGCTGGCGACGGAACCGCCTGGACCGAGCACACGGTAGATGGGGCTTTCGATGGCGCCTGTTCGACATACGTCGCAGACGTGGACGGGGACGGCGACATGGACATACTAGGCGCGGCATACACATACAATGCCATCGCCTGGTGGGAGAGCGATTGTATTCCGTGAAATGGTTCACCGCTCGAATGTGGGGTGGATGAAGTCGTTATCCATCGTCGTTCGAATACCACGAAAAAGCCAGTAGTTGACGGTGGGTCTGCCCGAGAGCATAATTACACCATGACCGAGATGGACCGGGCCAAGCATGTCTCCTACTGGCGGAACAGCGCCTCGGAGGACCTTGCGGCAGCAAGGGATTTGGTCATTCGAAGACATGTACGACACGGTCTTTTCTTCTTGCATCTGGCCGTGGAAAAAACGATGAAGGGACTCTTGGTTCAGATGACAGGCACGGTCCCGCCCAAGTCTCACGATCTTGTGCAACTTGCACAAAAGGCCGGCATCGCGATTCCTGACGACAGAGGCAAGATCATGTTGCGTATATCGCGATACTGCATGGAGGGCCGTTATCCGGACAGGTGGCTTGCACCACCGGATGCGGAGGCTGCAAGAGCCCTTCTCGCCCAGGGAGAGGAAGTACTGGAATGGCTCGGCCGGAAGTTTTAAAGCTCGTGAAGCGCTATGTTGCGGAGTTGGAATCCCGTGGAATTCCGGTTTCGCGTGTCGTTCTCTATGGCTCAGAAGCCAGGGGAACCGCAGGCGAGTGGAGCGACATCGACCTGGTGGTCATTTCTCCCGTCTTCGATGAGCAGGGCGGTGGAAGGTTCGTAGACGTACTCTGGGAGTCAACGCTGGTCACGCGCGGTCGGATCGAACCGGTCCCCTGCGGCGAACGTCGCTGGTTGGAGGATACCGGGTCGCCCATCGTGGAGATCGCCAGACGCGAGGGAATCGAACTCGACCTCTCCGCCGCCTGAATCCTCGGTAGCCCTCAGAGGAAATCAGACGCGTTTTCACCGATCGAATGTCTGATATCCGTAGAGCAGCGCTTCGGCTAACCAGTTGCCGATCTTCCTGGCGCCGTGTTCGGTGGGGTGGATGAAGTCGCCGCCGCCGAGCCCTCTCCTGTACCACCTGCCCATGCTGCCCTTCCCCCCCATGGCGTTCCAGGTGTCGAAAAACGCACATCCTTCGCCGAGGGACACTTCCCGCTGGGCCTTCGACAGTTTGCGCGGCATCTTCCAGGAATCGAACACTCCGCCGGGTTTCCTCTTCGCCTGATCCAGGGGACCGACTACCAGAAAGGATGTATCCGGCAACGCGGCGCGCATGGTGCGAATGAGCCTTGCCAGATGCACGCGATACTCCCGCAGGACCAGGAACCTGTTGGCCCCCTCGTTGGCTCCGAACATCAACACCACCAGGGAAGGATCCCTTCTTTGCAGCTCCCCTGCCCAGTGCTCCTCGTCGTACCGCCCGAGCACGGAAGCCCGGGCGCCGTTGATGGCCAGGCTGTCGTAAACGACTCCCCGATCCCCGCTCTCCATCACCACCCCGAAAAGTCGTAACACCCCATCGTTATTGAACTCCACGCAGATCTTGCCCTTGCCGCCGCGCACATCGACGGTCTTGTGAACCGTCCTCTTTTCCAGCGCGTCAGTGGAGACCGTTTCAATTTTCTTTCCATCCAGGGACAGCTCGAAACTGCCGCCGTGGGGTTGTTCCAGATAGGAGATGTCAAAACCGAACACCCGGCTGCCCTCGTCGACGGTGCCCGCCCACGCCTTTCCATGACTGCCCCGCTGCGCCTCGAAGGCTACTCCTCCGAGCCCGTAGAGCCCGTCACTCACCGGATCCGAGGTCAGCACCCTGTTCCTCCACTTTCCCCGCGCGCCGTGGTCCACGTCCAGGTGCTTGTACCAGCGCCACGGCTTGCCCAGAAGGATGAAGCCGTGCCCCCCGTCTCCGAATCTGGTCTGCAGAATCTGTCGCACTCTCCCGGAGAGTTCATCGGTGGTGAGAATAGAGTCTCCGTAATGAAGGACGCGGACCACCTTCCTCGATTCACCCCCGGATTCGAGCGCGAACAGCGCCCGATAGAAAGCCCCCATGGCCCCCGTCGAATCCTCGATTTTCTGATGGGGATCGGCGATCTTCTCGTGGGACACGGACCTCACGTGGGATTCGTCTTCACTCTCCAGATCCACCGTGGAAACCATCGTCCCGGATCCCGCCATTCCCGCCGGCCCCGCCGCGATAATCTCCACTTCGGCGCCGTCGCCTTCGCCCGTGTCCGACGCGAACAAAAAGAAGTACACGCACAGGGCAACACCACCCATCGCAGCGAGGCAGGCCACCGCCAGAAGTGTCTTTCTCGGCGGGCGCTCCTTCCCGCGCGATTCGAACGAAGCTTCCATTGAAAGGTCAAATACATCAATACCGCGCCCAGGGCGAGGCGGATCTCTCGACAGGACACCTAAAAACCTCTAGATACGTCCCCATGAGCTTCAGACTGCACAGCCTGTCGGTTCTATACGACGGCCCCATAATGAAGGATCTGAGACGTAAAATCCTTACCCGTCTCAAATGCGATGAGG
>JAUXHN010000230.1 GCA_030621515.1 Deltaproteobacteria bacterium
TCGGTCGCCATGAAGTTCTCGTTTTTCACGTGCGACGCGATCCGGCGGATCTTCCCGAACGCGGGCGAGTATAAATATAATGTGTCATCATCAATTACCAGGAACCCCACACCCGCCACGTCGGCCGGAGATAGGAAGGTGAAGAGCTTCTTCTGAGCGCCCTTCTGAGAAATCTTCATCTTCCGCTCTTTGGTGGTACCGTCCTTGGACTTTATGATCATCTTGATCGTGGCCGTTCTGTCCGCCGGCGCGTTCATGGCCTTCTCGACCTTTGCAAGGATCTCGTCTCCTGTCATTGCAAGCGCCGGTGCGCTAAAAACGCTGACAACCAGGAAGGCCGATACCAGCAAAATATTTGTTTTTTTCATCATGACTTTCTCCTTTTTTCGTTCGGTTTTTTCAGCCGAATGCTTTGTTGTTCTCACTTTACGACTGAACAATCCGATCAAATGTTCAAACCGAGGGCAAAAAAAACGGCAGTTCCCTGCCTTTTTTATTCCGGTCACTGTCCTTGTCGAGGCAGCAAGCCATTAATGAAGACATCTAAGCCCTCTCGCATCACGCTGGTTATCATTGTTGTGTTTTCGCTGACAAGAAGATCGGCTTCGATTCCCTTGAAAGCCGCGATCAAAGTTCTGGCAATGATGTCCACTCGTATTTTTCGAAATCTCCCCTTGTCTATTCCGTCTTCGAGAATTGAACAAAGCAAATTGGATTCCTCGAGAAAAAACCTCTCTCGGCACTTTTCCGCGACGGGCAAGAGCTCACGCCCGGTTGTTTTCGAGATGCGATAAAGGTTGAGCAGTTTTTTGATCTTCCTGAACCGAGTCAGGACAAAAGCATGCAGTTGGTCCATGGGATCTTTGCGGCCTCGAACTACTTTTCGCAATTCCGTCAGTAACAGGTCGCTTTCCCGGTTTACCACTTCGGTAAATATCTGCTCCTTGTTCTTGAAATAGTAATACAAGGCCGCCTTGGTGATTCCACAGTTCGCGGCGATATCCGCAGTGGTGCACCGACTGAATCCATGTTGGGCAAAGAGCGCCCGCGCTTCGTTGAGGATTTGTTCTTTCTTCTCTGGGAATTGATCTGCCATTTCATTCCTCCGCCAGTACAAGAACACACCTGTACCAGACTTAACAATCTAACGCAATGTTCAAATGGTATCGCAGGGACAAACAAACCACTCCCCGATTTCATCATTGAGAAGATCCGCAAAATGAATTGAAAAAAGAGGAAGCGCAGAAACCTACTTCAGAAACTCGTCGTAGGGGGTGAGTTTCATTTTCAGCGAATCGGCCACGGCCGGGCAGGTCAGCTTGCCCTCGATGCAGTTGAGGCCCGTCTTGACCACGTTGTCCTCGATGCAGGCCTTTTTCCATCCCTTGTTGGCGAGGTCGACAGCGTACTGCATGGTGGCGTTGGTCAGGGCGAAAGTGGAAGTGCGCGGTACGCAGCCGGGCATGTTGGCCACGCAGTAATGAACGATGCCGTCAACCTCGAAGGTCGGCTCGGCGTGGGTTGTGGGCTTGCTGCACTCGAAACAGCCGCCCTGATCGATCGAGACGTCGACAAGCACAGATCCGGGTTTCATCAGCTTGAGCATGTCGCGGGTTATGACCCAGGGAGCCGTGGCGCCGGCAACAAGGATACCGCCGATGACCAGATCTGCTGTCTCGATGGCCTTGCGCAGATTCCATGGGGTTGATTTGAGAGTGTGCATGCGGCCCTGGTATATCTCGTCGAGCTGCCGCAGGCGTTCCGTGTTGATGTCCATTATCGTCACGTTGGCGCCCATTCCGACGGCCATCTGGGCCGCGTTTGTTCCCACGACGCCGGCGCCGATGACCAGGACATTGCCCGCGTCGGTTCCAGGAACTCCGCCCAGCAACTGGCCGCGACCGCCGAAGGGACGCTCCAGGTACTTGGCGCCTTCCTGAACGGAGAGACGACCGGCAACCTCGCTCATGGGAATGAGCAACGGCAACCTGCCGCGCCGCTCTTCCATGGTTTCGTAGGCGATGCCGACGCAGCCGGTCTCCAGGATGCGCTTTGTCAGGTTTGCATCGCCCGCCAGGTGCAGGTACGTGAACAGGAGCTGGCCCTTCTTGAGCATCTTGAGTTCGGGTTCGAGCGGCTCCTTTACCTTGATGATCATTTCAGAGATGTCGAAGATCTCTTTGGGCGTGCCGAGGAACTTCGCGCCCACCGAGGAGTACTCGTCGTCGGTGAGTCCGCTGCCCATTCCGGCGCCCTTTTCGACATAGACCGTATGACCGGCCTGAACCAGCAGCTCCACTCCGGCGGGGGTCATTCCTACGCGGTACTCGTGATTCTTGATTTCCTTTGGAATTCCTATGATCATTTTCTTTTTCTCCCTGTTTGCTGAGAGCCTTTTTACATTAAAACTTGGCTACTATCGTCGGCATGTGGTGTCAAGATGGATTCTACTCAACCACGACGGACGCGGACTTGACGTAGTCGAGCCTGGGAAACTCCTTTTTCAGATACGCGTTTCCCTCCTGGTGAACTCGCCGCTGGCTCGGCCCCATCCCCTTGGGAGCACCCTCCCCGTAGCCCGCGTACAGCTTGTCCACTGCGGCCATATCCCGCACCCGTCCGAACGGGGAGAAGCCCATTCCGTCCAGGTTGCTGTTGTCGCCGAGGCTGATGAAGAACTGGGTCGTTCTGCTGTTGCGGCCCGACGTGGCGAAGCTAAGCATCCCCCGGGTGTTGCTCTTCTCGACCGAATCGTCCTGGATCCTGTTGCTTTTCCACTTCTTGTTCATGGCCGGATCCCCGTGTATTCCCACCTGGGCCATGAAGCCCTCGATCACCCGGAAAAACGCCACGTCCTTGTAGTATCCCATTTCAACAAGCTCTAAAAAGCGATCAGCCCCATTGGGGGACCAGTCCCTGGTCACGTCGATTACAATATCGCCTGCCGTCGTGGACAGCTTCACCGCGAACGCCGCGGGGGCCTTCCCATCTATCATGATCGAAACAGTCGGCTTATCTGCCTGTGCCTCGCCTGCGACCGCTTCCTTCTTTGTCTCGCCGCAGCCCGTTGCGCAGACCGCAAGGATAATTGTCAAAAATGCCTGGATAATTTTGGTCATGTCTTTCTCCCTTGGTTGATCGGTCAGCATCCTCAGGTGATCCTGACGATGAATTGCCCCACAATGGTGAGCAGGATAGTGGCGATGGCGTAGGCACCGGCGTATCCCAGCGCGGGGATGGTGCTCTTTGAAGCGTCGTTCACTATGGATAGTGAAGGCGTGCTGGTCATGGATCCGGTGATGGCGCCGAGCAGCAGCGCCGGGTTCATCTTGAAAATCAACCTGCCGACGGCGAAACCGACCAACACGGGAACAATGGTGACCACCATACCGGATACGAAAATCTGCGGGCCCGCAGTTTTGAGCCCGTCAATCAATCCGTGGCCGGCTCTCAGACCGACTCCGGCAAGGAAGAACAGGATGCCCATCTTCATGAGGATGAACCTGGCTGCGGCCGGCACGTGGCCGAAAGTCGGGTGGTGCGATCGCAGGTAGCCCACGAACAGCCCGGAGACGAGCAACCCGCCGGACATACCAATCCCGATGGGGAGATTTCCCACCTTCACGGTGATCGTTCCCATGATAACGCCGAGCACAATACCGAAGGCGAAGGTCATCAGGTCGGTTTCATGGATGGGGCGCTCCGGTGTTCCCATCTCCTCGATAACCGCGAGGGTGCTGTTCTTGATGCCCGTTATTGAAAGAATATCGCCCTTGTCCAGCTTGATATCCGGACTGATTTCCAGAACCATGCCCTCCCGCTCGAACCTGGAAACGAAACACCCGTATTTCCCCACGATGGCCAGATCCCGCAGAGTCTTGCCGACCGCTTTCCTGCTGGTCACAATCATGCGCTTTGTGACTATCTGAAACCTGGATAGCAATTTCGAGTCGACCAGGGGAACGCCGAACAGCGCGAAGAGCTTCATCTGCTCCTCCAGGCTGCCTACCACAGCGATGATATCGTCATGTTCGAGAACTGTTTGCGGAGACGGTGTCAGATAATCGGCGCCTCGACGGATCTCGAGAATGAGGCAGTTCGTGCCCGCGAGGATGTCCAGCTCGGCAAGTGGCCTGTTCACGGCCTCATCGTTGGTAATGCTATACGTGCGAACCGCGGGAACACCTCCCGTAGAGAAGTCGGACTCATCTTCGTCGTCTTCTTCCAGGTTCATCTCTTTTTTTAACTTCTCGGCCTCTGCGGGCAGGTCGATGCGCAGTATCCTGGGGAGCAAGCGGATAACGAGTATCAACCCGATGAGCCCGAAGATATACGTAATGGCGTATCCCACGGTGATGTTGGCGGTGACCTGCTCGGCGGTGAGATCGGCCCCGAAGGAGAGGGTGCCTGAGTTGACCACATCCTGAGCCGCAGCGAGGGTCGGGGTGGAGGTCAGGGCGCCGCCGAGGATCCCCGCCGCATAGCCGCTGCCGAGGCCGAAGAAACTACACATGAGTATTGCCAGGCCGGTGCCCGTGCCGGCGATGACGAGCGCCAGAAGAAAGTACTTCGCCCCGTCGCGCCTGAACGAGCTGACGAAACGCGGTCCCGCCTGGAAACCGACCGAGTAGATGAAGAAGACGAACCCGATGGTTTCGATGAACGCGGGGATCTCGTATCCGAAGTGACCGAATGCGAGGGCCGCGAAGAGAACACCTCCCGCTGCGCCGAGCTCGAATCCCTTGACGTGGATCTTGCCTATGAGGTAGCCGAGCCCGATTACAAGGAAGAGCAGCACGACCGGCTGATCGTGAAGTAGCGCTCCCATATCTATTTGCATCGTTTGCTCCATATCGCGTCAGCGCGTCACAACACGTCCAGATCCCGACCGTAGACGACTTCCCCGCTGTATCCGGATCTGACCTCGGCAAGAATGGACTCCTCGGTCATACCCCACTTGAGCTGGTGATAAAGGACAAGCAGTTTGGGTTTTGCCCTCTTCGCGATCTTCGCCAGCTCCACAGAGGACGTGTGCGAGGCCTTGTGGTACGCCTGCCAGTCGGTGGGCCGGGCGTTGAAGCCGGCGGTGGAGTACACCTCGTGTACGAGCACGTCACAGCCGTTGCAGGCGGTGACCACACTCTGGGCTGGAGACGTGTCGCCGGAGATGACCACCGAGCGATCCGGGGCGTCGAACCTGTAGCCGTAAGCATGCTTCCACACGCCGTGGCGCACGGCGAACGCCGATATCCTCACGTTGCCGTCACGGTAGATCTCGCCGGGCGAAATCTCGTGGACGTTGACGTTGTATCCCTGGAGTCGATTTGGCTCATTGCCCTCCTCGCGCACGTTGATATCCTGACTCCAGGCCTCGATGATCTTGTCGGTCATGTGCTGCAATCCGGGCGGGCCGTACACATCCATCGGCCTGTCCCGTCCGATAACCCACGGTGTCAAGATGAAATCCGGGTAGCCCAGCGTGTGATCCGAATGAAGGTGCGTGATGAACGCCCTGGTAATTCGTTCGGGGTTCATCGCGGCCACGCCGTTCAGGTAGGCCGCCGCCGCTCTCCTCACCACCCCCGCCCCGAGATCCACGAGATACGCTTCTTCATTCACTACAACCGCTACGGACGGCCCAGAGCAGTTCGGGTCCGGGTTGGGAGTGCCGGTGCCAAGAAGGATTACCCTGGTCGCGGTGGCGGGGGGTAAGAGGACAGCCTCCGCCCGTGGCGTCCGGGTGATCTCCGGAGGCGTCTCATTTTTGCACGAGGACGGCGCGAGGAGGAAAACCGTGATGATTGCGACGACCTGACATTTCATTGTCAAGTTACTTGAAAACCGGAATCACCACCGTCAGGTGAACAGAGGCCTGGAACACGTTGATAACTGCGCCGCTCCAATCACCCTTGGTGCAAAAGTCCTTGTCCTGGCATTCCTCATATTTGGAAGGATCGGTAAACAGGAAGTCGAAATCGAAGCCCAGCCCGACGTTTCCACGTTCGTTTCCATCCATCAGGAAAAACGTGGCGCCCATACCGACCTTGAAATTGAAGGGAGAATACTGCCGGTAGGAGACGCGCTCTTCGTAGCGTTTGGCGATTTCCTTGAAGGAAAGCCAGCCCACACCGAGCTTGAAGTAGATGTCGGCCGGTTCGAACGGGAGATATCCCCGGACCGCCAGCATGATGTTCATGAAGCGCGAGAACTTGGCGTCAATGTCCTCTTCCATGTCGCTTTCCGCTTCCAGGATAAGAAAATAGTATCCCCAGTCGATGCCCGCCGCGAGGAAGGGGAGAAAGCGTACCCCGAAGAAGATACCGCCGCCCGGACCGGGCTTTCGGTCGGCGAATGCGTCCTCAAGCTCCCCATACTGAAAGAAATCGCATTCCTCGCCTGCGTCGGGAACGCAGAAGGTCGCTCCCAGCCGGATCTCGAGTTCCAGCCCCTTGCGGGCGAGCACGAACGGCCCATTGTACTCCCTTGGGGGAGCGGGTTGTGCCTGGGGTTGCGGTACCGGTTGAGGAGTCGCCGTGACGACTGCGGGGGCGGGAGCCGGGGCCACAGTGGGAGCGGGAGGGTTCACGCACTCGCCTTTCTCGCAGATCCGGTCTCCCTTGCAGTCCGAGTCCATGGCGCAACCCGGAACATATGCCGGAACCAGTGAGGGATCGGGCTCCGGCTGCACCGGATCCACGCACAGATTGTTGTCGCAGACCTGTTCCCCGGGGCATTCGTTGTCAGTGGTGCAATTCGTTGTTTGAGCAGCAGAAGCCGACGCCCACAGTGATACTATGGCGACCATCAAAAGAATCTTGCGCATCACGTTCCCCTTAAACTTCATTGCCGTTGAACAGGCCTTCATTCAAACGCTCGTCGCTCATTATTGCAAGCATTTGTACCAGATAGTCAATGACGGAATCTCGGGATATCTAGTGCCTGTGAATATCCCGGTGCATTATCTGCCGGGTAGCGGTGAGCCGCTCCTCCGCAGACATGTGCGACAG
>JAUXHN010000188.1 GCA_030621515.1 Deltaproteobacteria bacterium
GCGATCCATGGCTGCGGTTCAACCAGAGCAGCCAGGCGGCCGATGCCAACCCACCGAGAGCCGCGCCCTGCCACCATGCGATCCCAACCGATGCGGCGACAACGGTCCCCAGAAGCAGCGGAAGCACCACGGCAACCACCCGATCCAGCGCGGTAACGCTCAGTACGCCCCATACGGAGGTGGCGGCCGGGGGCGGTGCCATGCGCTCGAGGGCCGTGAGAACCCCCATCTGCAACCCGGCGTTGGCGGCCACCCGGACGAGGCGTTCCTCGTGCTCCTGACGTCCGTGTGCGTCCACGCGGCCCGGCCCGGCCCACAACGCGAGCACACGACCGGCCATGCGCAGGTAGAGCAGGAGCACACGGATCACGAAGCGAGCGCCAGCTGTGCGAAGTCCTCTCCAGCCTTGATCCGATCCAGCAAGCCGGTGATCTCGGTCTTCGAATTGGCCTTCTCCTCGTCGGTGGCGTCTTCCGCGACCTTGGTCAGGATATGTCGCGCCCGCGCCATCTTTTCGAGGTTTGTGTATTTGAATTTGTTGGTTTCATAGTACTGATTGATGGGGTCCGCATTGTCGGCGATCCACGCTGCCATCTCTTCCGGCGTGGGATCGAGCCTGTCGGCGAAGAACGCGGGAAACAGCCTGATATAGGAGATCGATGCGGTGTCGTTTTCCCGGTAGTAGGCGTTCTTGATCTCCTCCGGCGAGATCCTGACTCCGGTGATGAGCATCTCTCTCACGCGCTGGGCGATGAGTTCGAGCCGTTGCTCCTCCACGAAGTCTTCCTCAGTCAGCTGGAGGTGGTAGCGCACGAATTTCTGAAAGACATCGAAATCGAACTTGCCGTCCTTGAGAAACGATTCCTTGACGCGATAACCGCGCTCGAGAAGCTCCTTCGCGGCGGTAGCCTCGTCGATGAAGAAGAGACCCTGGAGTTTTTGGGCGATGGTTTCGATTGGAACCGTGGCGTACATCTCGCCATTCAGAATTCGTTCCTCGGTTTCGTCGGTGGAAGCGGTGATGCCCGCCTTTTGGGCCAGGCTCAGCAGCAGCTGGCGCTCAGTCAGTCCGTCAACGACCGTCTGACTGGTCTGGACCCACTCCGCGGAACCCCTGGAGAGATTTCGACCTCCCATGAGGTTGAACGCGTACTTGTACGTCATCTCGGAAATGACCGTTCCGTCCACGCTTGCGACCGCGTGCTCGGACTGCCCCTGGCCCCATCCGGAACTCTGCGCTCCGAAGCTGAGCGCGAAAGCGAAGACGAGTGCTCCGACAAGAGCAAACCCCATCAGGCCCCCAACGTTTTTTCGCATAAATTCGAGCATTCGCTCCCCTTTGAAATCTGGTCTGTCGATCGTGCCAAAGCCTCGCTGTTAATCAGTCGAAGCGGGCGCCTATGTTACCCAGTCCAATGTGAAAGGCAATCGCTTTTGAGGTGTAAGCAAATATGCCACAGTTAACGACCTGAACAGGGAAGTGGGCAAAAGGTTATAACCCTTGAAACACAAAGGGAGATCTGGTAGAAAGAGTGGTGGTTTTCGCGCTTTTTGCCGCGAATGGCGACGTTAAATTTGATGATTCAAGGCATCCCGGTTATGGGGAATGGGGATGTGTATGTGCGCGTTCATTTCCTTTTGGGGCATGAATGTGGGGTAAAGTGGAATGATATTTGATTGGCTCTACGCCCTTTTTTCCAACGATCTGGCAATAGATCTTGGTACGGCTACAACGCTCATCTACGAAAAGGGGCGGGGGATCGTGTGTTGTGAGCCGTCCGTGGTTGCCGTTCAACAGGATTTTCGTGGAGTCAAGAAGGTGCTGGCCGTGGGAACCGAGGCCAAGGAAATGCTCGGCAGGACCCCGGGTCACATACAGGCGGTAAGGCCCCTTCGCGATGGTGTCATAGCGGATTTCGAGGTGACCGAAGCCATGCTCCGCTATTTCATCACCAAGGTGCATCGCCGAAAAACACTCGTCAAACCCCGGATTATCATCTGTGTTCCATTCGGGATCACCGAGGTCGAGAAGCGGGCCGTCAAGGAGTCGGCCGAGAGCGCGGGCGCGCGGGAGGTGTTTCTCATCGAGGAGCCCATGGCGGCGGCCATCGGCGCCGGGCTGCCTGTCATCGAGCCGTCTGCGAGCATGATCGTGGATATCGGAGGCGGGACAACTGAGGTGGCGGTGATCTCCCTCGCGGGCATCGTGTATTCACGTTCCGTGAGGGTGGCGGGCGACAAGATGGATGAGGCAATAATCGCCTACCTCAAGCGGAAGTACAACATGGCCATCGGAGAGCAGACCGCAGAGCGAATCAAGATTTCCGTCGGCAACGCGTATCCTTCCGAGGATGTGGATTTCTACGAGGTAAAGGGAAGGGATCTTGTGGCGGGCGTTCCGCGAACCGTGGAAATCAACTCGGACGAGGTCAGAGACGCCCTCAGCGAACCCATAAACGCCATCGTGCAGGCGGTGATGGGCGCACTGGAGCATACGCCTCCCGAATTGTCGGCGGATATTATCGATAAGGGAATCGTGCTCACCGGAGGCGGTGCGCTGCTGAAAAACCTGGACGTTCTTCTGCGCGAGGAAACAGGGCTTCCCGTAATGGTCAGCGACGATCCCACATCG
Source organism: Deltaproteobacteria bacterium (assembly GCA_030621515.1). Classification (GTDB taxonomy): domain Bacteria; phylum Myxococcota_A; class Polyangia; order JAAYKL01; family JAAYKL01; genus JAUVAN01. The sequence continues at coordinate 2,633 of JAUXHN010000188.1, forward strand.
GCGGTCGTGCTCGGGTCCGGTAAGGCTCTGGACAACCTGGATCTGCTCAAAGAAATCGTCGCCGGCTGATATCGATGTCTTTTTTGTCCCGTTACAAGGACGTGATCGTCTGCATCCTTGCGCTTGTCATTCCATTTTTCTTCCTCAAGGCAAATTTGAAGGAGGCAGATCGGCTCAATGCCGTGGATCGCGTTCTCCTCACCATCTCCACTCCGATCCAGTGGGCCGCGACAGCGGTGATAGAAACAGTGGGGGATGTCTGGTCCGATTACATTTTCCTTGTGGGGGTGAACGAAGAAAACGATCGCCTGCGTTTTGACAATCAGCGGCTTCGCGCCGAGAACAACCTCTATCTGGAAACCGAGCAGGAGGTACGGCGCCTGCGTCGCATGCTCACGTTCCGCGAGACCTTCGGAGCCGAGCTGAAAGCGGCGAGGGTGGTGAGCCGTGGAATCTCAGAACAGTTCAGGATCGTGCGGATCACCATCGACCTGGGCGAAAACGAATCGCTCGAGAAGGGGATGCCCGTGGCCACCTTCGACGGATTGGTGGGCCAGGTCAACACATTCGCGGGGGGGTACTCGGATATTCTGCTCACGGTGGACCGGAAGAGCTATGTTCCCGTGGTGGTGCAACGGAACGGAGCGCAGGGGATCCTGCGCGGGACAGGGGATCTCGAGCGCTACACGGGAGAGGTCGATTACCTGCTTCGATCGGACGAGGTTCGGGAAGGCGATCAGTTGTTCACGTCGGGCGCGGGCGGGAAATTCCCCGCAGGGATTCTCGCGGGGAGGATCGTATCGGTCCAGCGGGAGAGCCTGGGCCTCTTCCAGAAGGTGGTGGTCGAGCCTGCGGTCAATTTCTCCCGCCTGCGGGAAGTGTTCGTGATATTTGGCAATTCGGACGCCGAGGAACGTGTCATCAGGGCAAGAGATATGCAATCCCGATAAGGAGTTAGTACAGGTGCAGTCGGTGGCCATAATTCTTTTCGGTTTCGTTCTGCTGGTGGCGCAGTCCACCTTTGCGCACATGACCCCGTGGGATCTGGCCGTGCCGAACGCTTCGCTTGCCGTTGTGCTCTACATGGGGCTGCACGATTACAACCTGTCAAAAGGGGTGCTGATCTCCTTCGTCCTCGGTTACCTGATGGACGTGTTCGCCGGAAGCCCCATGGGGTTGTTCACTTTTGTGACCGTGGCCGTGTTTTTGATTTCCAGGGTCGCCGCCCTTCGGTTGTTTCTTCAGGGTTGGATTTTTGAAATTATTCTCACTTTCTTTCTCTCCCTTGTTGCCAGTGGGTTGATGTTGTTTGTTCGCGCTTTATTCGATCAAGATTTTGCCAGTTTACTTACACATTTAAAAATCGTAGTCTCGCGTGCGGTGATGACGGCACTGGTTGCGCCGTTCGTGTTCAGGGGTATGACCTGGCTGGAACGAGTCACCACCAGAAGAAAAATCGGAGGAAAGGTGTTACGCGGCTGATGTTTGTTTCTTCACGCAGTGAACTGTCCGAGTTCAAGAGACGTTATCGATGGATGCGCATGTTCGTGGTCCTCACCTTCCTCGTGTTTGTGGGGCGGCTTGTGCATTTGCAAATCATCGACGGCAACGAGCATCACATGGAGAGCGTCGACAATGTGGTTCGCAAGGTCTCCATCCCGGCCGTGAGGGGGCGAATATTCGATTCCAAGGGCCGTGTGCTGGCCACGAGCATGCCTTCCCATACCCTTGTCGCCATTCCTTACTATTTTGACATGGGCAAGGGATACGCACGGATGGTGCAGCTTCTGGGCCTCGAAGAGGCTGAGGCCGAGGCGATAGGAGAACGCATCAAGGAGCGTCTCGAGAATCCCAAGGACATGCGACGGTTCCAGCAGATGACCCTTGTGGAGCGTATATCCCAGGAGCAGCTCGCGGCAGTAAAGGCCCATGGGGACGAGTTGCCCGGTGTGGACATCGTCGACTTGCCGGTTCGCTACTACCCATACGGAAACCTCGCCAGTCACGTCATCGGTTACATGAACGAAGTGAGTGTGGACGAGGTGGCCACGAAATCCGGTGAGGCGGAAGAACCGTATCGGTCTGGCGATCGTGTCGGTCGCAAGGGGATCGAGCGGTTCTACGAGTCCGAGTTGAGGGGTATCCGGGGCTGGCGCAAGAAAGTCGTCAACGCGCGGGGGCTCCCCCTGACGCGAAAAGAAACCGAGGTCATTCTCCCGGACGCCAGGATTCAGGAGCCGCGTCTCGGGCAGGATGTCACCCTCACGGTAGACGTGGGCACCGAGAAGATCGTCGAGCAGGCCCTTCGCGGGCACCCGTCCGGCGCCGTCGTGGTCATGGAGGTCAACAGCGGGCGCGTCTTGGCGGTGGCCAGCAAGCCCAACATCGATCCCAACAAGATGACCAACGGATTGTCCTACGCCGAGCATCAGGCGCTCGATGACAGTGCTTTTCGACCGCGCATCGACAAGACTCTCTACGAAAACTACTTTCCCGGGTCGGTATTCAAGCCGTTCACCGCCATGGCCGCCCTCGAGGAAGGCATCATAACCGCCGACGACGTCATCCATTGCTCCGGGTTTCACGAGTTCGGGCGCCGTACGTTCAAGTGCCCGCGCGCCCACGGCGATCTTACCTTGCGTGAGGCGCTGGTTGTGTCGTGCAATGTGTTCTTTTACAACCTGGCCGAGATGACCGGTATGGATCGAATCGCGAAATACGCTCGTGAGTTCGGGTTCGGCGAACCCACGGGGATTGGCTATAATAACGAGGCGGCGGGGCATATTCCCACCCGCTCCTGGTACGACGAAAAGTTTCCGGGTCAGTTCAGGATAGGTCACACCCTCAACGCGGCCATCGGGCAGGGCAACACAAAGGTAACGCTCATGCAGGTGGCGGCGGCGTATTCGGCGCTGGCAAACGGCGGCACGATCTACAAGCCCCAGATCATCAGGCGCATCGAGACGTCGGAGGGCGATGTGGTCAAGGAATTTCACCCGGAGGTCAAGCGGCGCGTTGCAGTCTCCAGGCGAAGCATCGACCTGATGATGGAAGGTCTCGCCGGCGTGGTGTCCGAGAAAGACGGAACGGCCCATTCGTCCATGAGCGACAAGGTTCAGATAGCCGGAAAGACCGGGACCGCCCAGGTAGCGAAGAGGAAGAGGAATGACGGAGATACCCAGGCGCAATACCACTACTCCAACCGAGACCATGCCTGGTTTGCCGCGATTGCGCCGGCGGACGCCCCGGAGATCGCCGTGGTTGTTCTGGTGGAGCACGGTGGAGCCGGAGGTGAGCACGCGGCCCCCATAGCTGCCGAGATCGTCGAGCGATATTTAGAGGAGATCGCGCCGCGTCATGAGGAGCCGCTCATCGCCGACAAGACAAAAAAGAAGAAGGTGCGGCTGCCCTCACAGGATGACGAGGCCACCGCCGCTTCTACACACCGCCGCTGAGGCTCGCCATGCCCCGCGTTCTGGTCCATCGACTTCGCGATGAGTTTGACTGGGTGCTCTTCACCCTGGTAACAGTCATTGCGTTGAGCGGCGTTATCAACCTCTACAGCACCGGGCAGGCTTCCGGTGCCCCCGACTTGTACCTCACGCAGATCTACTGGCTCGTCTTCGGAGCTTGTTGCGCGTTCGCTGTGGCAATCATCGATTACCGTCATTACGAGCGACATGGATACATACTGTTCGGATGCGGCATATTCCTTCTATTGCTGGTGCTCATGGTCGGCACCGAGGTCAATCACTCCACTCGCTGGTTCTCCCTGGGGGGGTATCGTTTTCAGCCATCGGAGCTCATGAAGGTCGCCCTGGTCATCGGGCTTGCAAAGTATCTTCATCACGATCCTCGAGTCGAAGGCCGAAAACTCCAGGACATATTCATACCGGCGCTCATGACCGTCCTCGCGATGGTGCTCATCCTCAAGGAGCCGGATCTGGGGACCGCGCTCCTGTGCCTCTTGATCTTTCTGAGCATCATGATGCTCACGCGTCTCACGGCTCGATCGACAATCACGCTGGCGCTGAGTGCACCCATCGTTGCCATTCTCGGGTGGAACTACTTGCTCAAGGACTACCAGAAGGAGCGGATCGTCTCTTTCTGGAACCTGTTTGTCGATCCTGAGGCCGACAAGCTCGGCGCCGGCTGGCACGCAAACCAGTCGATGATCGCGATCGGTTCGGGAAAACTCACCGGCAAGGGATATCTGCAGGGTACTGCGGGGCCGCACCAGTTCCTGCCGGAGTGTCGGACCGACTTTCCATTTTCGGTCTTCGCCGAGGAGCACGGATTTCTGGGGGCATCATTGCTCGTGTTGCTGTATCTGATCCTGGTGATGTGGTGCATTCGCATCGCTGCGCTTTCTCGGGATCGATTCGGATCGGTGATCGCCATCGGGGTGGGATCGATCTTCTTCTGGCAGGTGATCATCAACCTGGGGATGGTCATGGGGCTCATGCCCGTGGTGGGAGTAACGCTGCCCCTGTTCTCATACGGAGGATCGTCAATCCTCACCTTCATGCTGTGCATCGGACTGCTGATGAACGTGTCCATTCACAGAATCAGGAGATAGACCCGGCGGCCTCCCACGCCCCGGCAATGGCCGCGCCGATGTCGACCACCCTGTCCGCGTTGCCGACAACGAGGATCTTTTCTGCGCATCCCTCGAACGCGTTCAGGACGGTCGGATCGGGCTTGTACCCGGTGGCGGTGATGATGGTGTCGGCTTCGATGATCTCACGCTCGTCCGTCCTGCCGTTGAAGATGTGTACTCCCCGCTGCGAGATTCGCTCGAAGGTCGTTCGATCAATAACTCTTACCCCCAGTCGATCGAGATCTTGCATCATGGTCCACCTGACCGAACGTCCGAGTCCCTTGCCCACGTAGCCCCGGCGTTTGAGGAGCGTTACCTGTCGGTCCTCATCGCGTTCGAGGGCCTGGCCAAGCCACTCCTCGTTGCCGAACCGGGCCAGGAATCCGAGGGCTTCCAGGGAGGGTTGCGATCGGGATGCCAGGTGAATGGCCAGCTCTACACCGGCTCCCCCGGCGCCGATGATTGCAACCTTGTCGCCCACGACGTTGCTGTTTTCAAGGACATCGTCGGCGTGCATGACGTGCGGATGGGAATCGATGCCCGGAATATCCGGGTAGTGAGGCCGGGCTCCAATGGCGAGAACGATGATGTCGGCCCCGAGCCTTTCAATCTCCCGAGGTGTAATCTCTACGCCGGTGTGAACGTGGATACCCGCTTGTGGCAGGTGGTTGGCAAAGGCTCTGCAAGAGTTCCCCAGATCGGATCTGCCGTGCAGGCGCGAGATCAAGGCCCAGCGGCCCCCGAGGGAGTCACTTTTTTCGTACAAGGTCACATCGTGTCCCATGTTCGCGTGGGACAACGCTGCCTGCATCCCGGCGGGACCGCCGCCGATGACCACCACCTTTCCGGTAACCGTTTGTGGCGTGGCGGGTATCGGATCCGCCCCCGCTTCGGGGTTGAGCGAGCAGCGCAAGGGTTTTTTCGAGAAGACCCGATCGAAGCAGGAACCGCAGGCCATGCACGTGACTAACCCGTCAGTGTCGCCATTTGCGGCCTTTGCAGGCCATTCTGGATCGACCAGAAGAGCGCGACACATGTTGACCAGTTCGGCGCCCGATGTCGCGAGCGCTTCTGTGGCCTGCGATGGTGTGCGCAACCTGCCGCCATAGAAGATGGGAATATTCACCTTGTTTGAGATGCGCCTTGCCAGATGCGCGAATGCCAGCGCGGGGATCTGCCCGGTGAGCTGAGGAAGGCTGGTTCTGTGGCCCGCGCCGGTCACATTGACGGCGTCAATTCCCCCTTCGGCCAGCGCCCTTGCTATGATCACGGCGCCCTCGACCCCGTATCCCCCCTCGATGAACTCGTGGCAGTGAATGCGGGCCGTGATCGCCAGTCGATCGCCGACTTCTTTCCTTACGGCATCGAGTGCTTCGAGGGGCGCCGCAAGGCGCTCGTCCCATCCATCGCTGTACCCCATTATCTTCCATCTGTTGTGAACCGGAGACACGAACAGGCTCAACAGGGCGCCTCCGCTGAGCATGAGCTCGACGAAATCGAACCCGGCCCTCATCGCGCGACCGGCGGCCAGACCGATACTCGAAATGATATCCCCGATCTCGGCGACGTCCGGAGCCCATCGCGGGTCATTGTATCCGACCAGCGGGGAGATCTGTACGCCCGCGACTGCGCCGTGTTTTTTTATACTGGAGGCCAGATCGGACATGCCGGCGATGTGATCGTCTTCGCTAAGAGAGAGCGCGCCGACGAGCCTTGAATCGGGCGAGGTCCAGGTGTTGCACACTCCAACCGTTATCGTGCCGGCGCCGCCGATGGCGCGTTGCTCGTAGAAACGCAGCATTGCCTCGGACGGCCGGCCTTCCACCGC
>JAUXHN010000166.1 GCA_030621515.1 Deltaproteobacteria bacterium
AACTTGCAGGTCATCGGACGCAACGCGCCCCTCGAGATATCCGGAAACCCAAACCTGCCCACCTGTGCCGTCATACTGATGCGCGATCGATTGGCGAAAAACGGGTGGAAGGGCGCAGGGAACGTTTGCGGCAACCGAGTGGATGACTGTCACGCCAGGGAATGTACCGAGTAGGGGCGACGCCTGCGTCGCCCTGAATTCGTCTGAATGACGATCCTCAGAATGTAAAACCGTAGTTCCGTACCTGCTCGCGGAGGGCGTCGTCGGTGAAGCAGCTGAAATTGCTGTAGGACTGGCGGAAGTACTTCATCCAGCGAAACACGTCGTCCAGCATGTTCCTCTGGATCGGTTGGTTGGGCACCTGGAGCACGCTGACCATGCCGTTCGGGTTTGCGATGAAGCTGAGTGTCACGCAGTCGAGGGACGAGCTGGCGATGCAGTTGCGTGCAAGGACGGAGTGCTTCTTCTTGTTCTGATGATGGAAGGTCCACTGGCGCTCTTGCAACGAGAGCAGCATCGCGGCGTAGGCGTGGGCCTGGTGGTCCACCGACATCGCGTTGCCGCAGGGTAAGACCTTGTAGGCTGTGGGGTACCTTGAGCTTCCACCGCAGGCGCCGAGCACGATGCCGAAGATGCTCAGTACTGCCAACGCCCACGCCACAGGTGCATTCATCATATGCGACCTCCCTCGAATCGATTCGCGTGTTGGAGTATCCTATCAGGGATCCGGGAAAGACGCGTCCGGAAATAAGTCACCTCTTGAAGGGCGCCCGCGCAGCTCAGCCCGCGCAGATCCTGCGCGGGTACTTGATTACCTTTCATGAGCGGTGTTACTTTGCGCTTCTCGACAGCGACGGGATTGAGATCAGGAGGCGGATATGGATTTCAGGTTCTCCGAGGAGCACGAGTTCTTCAGGTCGGCGATACGGGACGCGGTGGACAAGCTGATCAGGCCGAAAACCCAGGAAATAGACGAGAGCAACGAGTTCCCCGCCGAGCTGTGGAAAGAGTTCGCGCAGCTCGGGTACCTCGGGCTCCGTCATCCGGAAAAATACGGTGGCATGGACGCGGACGTCATGATGTCCATGATCTTCTACGAGGAGATGGCCCGCGGGTCATGCGGCTTCGCCATGTCGGTGACCATGCAGATACTCATGGGCACCTACTTCGTGGAGCGCTTCGGCTCCGAGGAAATCAAGCAGCGCGTTCTGGTTCCCGCAATAAAGGGAGAGAAGATCGGCACGATCTGCTTCACCGAGGATCAATCCGGCTCCGACCTGAGCGGCACCAAGACCACCGCCACGGCAAAAGACGGAGGATGGGTGCTCAACGGCCGCAAGCAGTGGATCACCAACGGACCCATCTGCGATTTTTGCACAGTGCTCGCCCAGACCGATCCTTCCAAGGGAATGGACGGCCTGAGCTTCTTCCTCGTGGAAAAGGGGATGGACGGTTTTTCCACGGGACAGGATCTGAACAAGCTCGGATCCCGCGGCTCCATCACGGGTGAGCTCATCTTCGACAACGTCTATCTGCCCGATGAGAACCTGCTCGGGGACGGCCCGGGAAACGGCGTCAAGCTGGCCACGGATATCCTGAACGAAGTGCGGGTGATGACCGCGCTCAACGCCTGCGCCATCGCCGACGAGGCCATGAAGGATGCTCGTCAGTTCGCCCTGGAGCGCGTCTCGTTCGGCAAGCCCATAGCCAAGTACCAGCTCATAAGGTCCAAGTTCGCGGATCACTGGGTCTGGCACGAGGCCTCCCGTCTCCTGACCTACAAGGCGGCGTGGATGATCCAGGAGGGGATGAACTGTCAATTCGAGTGCATGATGGCAAAGATGTTCGCCACGGAGATGTGCGTGAAGTCAGTGGACGAGGCGAGTCGGATCTACGGGGGCAACTCCTTCGCAATGGAGTATCCCCAGCAGCGTTTCCTGCGCGATTCGCGCTTTCTCCTTTTCGGCGGTGGGTGCCACGAGGTGCTCAGAAACGCCATCGGTGCGGCCTTCATCAGAGCGGGAAAATCCGGGAGATAGCTTCTTTTAAAGGAGGAAGATCGATGAGCTTGAAGATTGCGGTGCTGGTCAAGCAGGTTCCGGATCACGAGGCAATAGTGCAGATCGACGCCGATGGAACGCTGGACATCGAGGACAGATATGTCTGTTCGTTTTTCGACGAGATTGCCGTGGAGGCGGCTCTCGATATCCGCAAGGCCAACGCAGACGCAGAGATCCTTGCGCTGTCCGTGGGAGGAAAGCGATCAGTGGAATCGCTGCGAAGGGCCATGGCCATGGGGATAGACCAGGTGGAACAGCTCGGAGACGACAGCATGGACGGTGCGGACGGCCTTGCCGTGGCGAGCCTCGTAGCCGCACGGCTGAAGACCTTCAACCCGGATCTCGTTCTGGCCGGAAAGCAGGCCGGGGACGATGATATGGGCGCGGTGGGGCCGATGGTCTCCGGGTTGATGGGGATGCCTCTTGTGAACGCGGCGACCTCCATTGATGTGGACGCCGACGGCGGCAAGGTCCGCATGACTCATTCGATGAACGCCGAAACATGGACGGTGGAGTCCGGTTTTCCGATCGTTATCACGGCGCAGAAGGGTCTGGCCGAGCCTCACGTGCCGGTTGTAATGCGTGTGATGAAGGCCATGCGGGCAAAGATTACAAACACCTCCATCGAAGATCTCGGTGTGCCCGCGTCCGATTCCACGGGTCGGTTGAAGAGGCTCGGTTACTATTCGCCGCCCACGAGACCGCAAGTGCAGATGGTGAGTGACGTGAACGAGCTGGTTGCCGTTCTCGCGCAACGGGGGGTCATCTGATGGCTTGCAACGAAATATGGGTGGTTGCGCGTATCCGGGATGGACAGATTACCCAGGCCGGTCTCCAGTTGGTGGGAGCCGCGCGCGAGCTGGCAAAAGAAAAAGGCCTCGACGCCCGCGCCGTACTTCTCGGATGTGATCGGGCGGCAGCCGACGATCTCTCAGGGATTGTAGACAAGGTGCTCTGGCTGAACGACGAGAGGCTGAACGAGTACGATGCTGCGGTTTACGCGGGCGCCCTGTTGGGCCTGATGGAGGCCAGGGGAAAACCGGTCGCCATATTCGCGGGAACGAATGACATGGACAGCGAGGTGATTCCCAGGCTGGCGGCAATGTGCGGCGCGGCGTTCGCGAGCTCCTGCGTCAAAATCGGCTGGGAAGGGGACGACCTGGCGATAAGGAGACCGATTTACGGCGGGAAGGTTTACGAGGAGCTGGCCATCTTGTCGCGCCCCGCAATGGTAACCGTTCGTCCGGGGGCCTTCGACGGTGCGCAGAAGCTCGCCGCGCCCGGATCGGTGGAGGAGATCTCTGTAGAGGTTCCCGCCTCGTCCGGCGTGACCGTCGTAGAACGCGCGTCATCGGCGCAGGGTGGACAGGATATCTCGGACGCCCGGCGGGTGGTCGCGGGCGGCAGGGGCGTCTCCGGGGAATTGTATCGGATGGTGGAGGCCCTGGCCGATACCCTTGACGGCGCGATCGCAGCCTCCAGGGCCCTGGTGGACGCTGGAGAGAGGCCTCACGGGCAGCAGGTGGGCAAGAGCGGCAAGACCATCTCCCCCGATCTGTACATCGCCTGCGGGATCTCCGGCGCTATCCATCACGTATTGGGAATGAACACCTCCAAGGTGGTCGTGGCCGTCAACTCAGACCCCGACGCGCTCATCTTCGCGGCGGCTGACCTGGGAATGGTGGGTGATGCGAAGGAGATACTGCCGGCGTTGGCCGAGGCGATAAGGGCTCGCAAATGAGTGACGGCGAAGAACTGGACGTTGTTGTTGTCGGCGCGGGATGCGCCGGGCTTGCCTGCGCGTACGAACTCGCATCAAACGGGCTGACAGTCGCCGTGTGTGAGCGCGGTGACGTGGCGGGCGCAAAGAACCTCACCGGCGGACGCCTCTACCTGGAGCCGTTGAAGGATCTCTGCGGAGATCTTCTCGAGGGCGCCCCCTTCGAACGGACAGTTGTATCAGAGTCCATAGTGCTTACCCACGGGGATGCGAGCACGAGCATCAGGCTGGATCACGGAGTTGGGGAGGACCGCCCGCATTCGGCGACGGTGCTGCGAGCGAAGTTCGATCAGTTCCTGGCGGACAGGGCGGGGGAGAAGGAGGCCTTCGTCATGGGTGAGCAGCGCGTGGACGAGCTCATCCGCGAGGACGGAAAGGTCGCAGGTGTCTTGGTGGCCGGTGAGGAGGTGAGGGCGAAGGTGGTCGTCGCCGCCGACGGCGCCCTGTCGTTCCTCGCCGTGGAGGCCGGGTTGAGGAAAGAGCGAGAGCCCCGCCACTTCGGAGTTGGCGTCAAGGAGCTCATCAAACTGGACGCTTCCCTGATCGAGGAGCGCTTCAACGTGGCGCCGAGGCAGGGTGCGGCGCGCATGTACATGGGAGATGTCACCGACGGGCTTCCCGGCGGCGGGTTTCTCTACACAAACAGGGACAGCATCTCCATTGGGGTCGTCGTTCAGATGGATGCGATGGAGCGGCGAGGCGAAGAGGATACCTTCAACGACTTGATCTCGAGGTTCAAGGAGCGACCTGACGTGGCGCCGCTGATACGGGGCGGAGAGACAGTGGAATACGGCGCGCACCTCGTACCGGAGGGCGGATTCGACGCCCTGCCCGAGCTGGGGATACCGGGACTCTTTCTCGTGGGCGACGCGGCAGGGCTGGTGCTCAACACTGGCAACCTGCTTCGGGGGATGGACCTGGCCATGGCGTCTGGTGTGTTGGCCGCGCGCAGCATCATCGAGTTCAGGGAGGGTGATCCGGGTTGCCCCGAGTGCCTCGACCACTACAAGAAGTCCCTTGCGGACAGTTTCGTGATCGAGGAGATGCGGCTTCACCGCAAGGCGCCGAAGATTCTGTCCAACGAGCGCATCTACAAAGTATATCCGCCGGCGGTGGTCGACATGTTGCGATCCCTGTTCGAGGTTGACGAAAAGGGAGAGGGTGTGCCGGTCAAGCGAGCGGTCAAGAAGATGAGGCGGACTGTTGGAACATGGGCGGCCATGAGGGACATCATGCGCATCCTCAAGCTGTGAGCGAGATTATGAAGGTAGAAGAAAAACTGGCCCTCAACGCCATCAAGAACCACGACGAAAGCCACATCGTGCTGGACGAGGAGGCGTGCGCGCGCTGTGAGACCAGGATCTGCATTCGCGCATGCCCGGCCGGCCTCTATTCAGTGGAGCCTGCCACAAACAAGGTCATCGTGGATCATTCCGGATGTCTCGAGTGCGGCACCTGCATGGTGATCTGTCCCCTGGATGCGGTAACGTGGAGATATCCGGATCCCGGATACGGCATCCGGTACCGGCACGGGTGACCTTGTACACCTGCAAACTGGGGGCGGTGGTTCTGATGCTGGCTGCCTGGGCTTTCGCGCCAGGGGTGTGCGCCGAGACCGAAACCGAGGATATTCTCGAGTTCGTATTGATCGCCTCCCGGGTGGACGAGGTCGCTTCAAGGGACCTGGTGGCAGCGGTGGAGGGACAGCTGATCGATCTGCGGGTCGATTTCCATGTGGAATGGGTCGACGCGGTGGACGTGGATCCCCAGGCACAGCTCGCAGTGGCTGCGGAGATCGGCAAGCGACAACCCGTGGACGTGGTGGTGTGGGCGTACATGCCGACCCCGGAGACGGCCCTGCTGTTCATCAGCGAGGCCGACAGCGACACCTCCCTGCTCCGGATCGTGCGCTTCGAAGGGGGTGTGCAGGAGAGCCGGTTCGAGTCGCTGGCCCTGGTGCTCAGGGGGGTGGCCATGGCCTTCCTCGGAGGCGGTCAGATCGGCATCACCGCGCCGGCGCCCGAGCCGCAGCCGCCGCTCGAGAAATCGGCGCCCGAGCCGCAACCGCCGACCGAGGAACCGGCGCCCGAGCCGACTCCGCCCGAGGAACCACCGGATCTGCCGTCGGGTCGGGTGGAGCTGGCTGCGTCGTACTTCGGCGCCTACCACGTGACTGCGGATCAGTATCTCAACGGGGTCCGGGTCCGACTCGCATTCGCTCCCCTCGAGTGGCTGCGGGTGTTCGTCGCCTACCGGTTCCAGCTCCCCTACGAGGCCGCCAACGAGCTGGCCTCGATCCGCGTTTCGCCCCATCCGTTCGAGGTCGGGGCCGCCGGAACCTGGCGCCTGGGATCGTTCGCGCTCGGCGGCGGACTGGCCTTCGTAGCGGATCGGGTGACCTGGTCGGTGGATCCGATCGCAGCCGACGTGCGCGAGCTGCGCACCGAATCCCGCTGGACGGTCGCGGCCTCGCCCTATCTGAGCGCGGGCTTCAAGCCGAACCGCACCGCCGAGATCTTCATCGCCCTCGGCGTCGACCTGAACCTCTACCGCTGGGACTTCGTCGTCGAGACCGGCGCCGGCGACCGGACACTCGTCGATGTGGGCGTTGCGCGGCCATGGTTTGCCGTGGGCGCCGCATTTAGTTTTTTATAGAGTCACCCGATATGGCTCGTGCCTGCACGGTGATTGTAGAGGCTGTGGTTTGCGAGTAGCGGACCGGGGCCCGGAACGGAGGTCGATGGCGAGTCCGACGCACGCGATGGATCTACAGCTGGCCCGCAAGGCGGCCGGCGATCCACGGGCGCTGAACGAGGTGGGCGAGCGGCTCTACCCCGAGGTGTACCAGACGGTGTACATGCTGGTGGGCTCTCACCAGGATGCGAGCGACGTGGCTCAAACGTGCCTGCTCCAGGTCCTCGAGAGCCTGGGCAAGTACCGGGGGGACGGCCCCCTTGCCGCCTGGGCCGGGAGGCTGACCTATCGCGTGGCCATGCGGCAGATGAAACGGATCCGCGCCGGCTACCGCACCGTGGTGCCGGTGGCCCACGAGCCCGGGCAGAAAATGGCCGGGTCCGGGAGTACGGTGAACCGAGCCCGGTTAAGGGAGTGGCTCGCCGGGCATCTGGCCAAACTGCCCCCGGAGAGACGGGAGACCGTGGTGCTGCACCACGTGTACGGCTACACGATGAACGAAATTGGAGACTTGATGCACGTTTCGCCCAACACGGCCAAGAGCCGCCACAACCAGGCGATCCAGGATCTTCGGGCCTCGGTGGCCCGCGATGGCGCCACGGCAGAGACCATGCTGGAGGGTATCGATGATTGAAAGAGAAGAGAACGGTCCCGGCCTGTCCGGGGAGATCGACGACCTCACGAGCCGGGCGCTCGACGGGCTCGCCGCCTCGGCGCCCCTGCCCGGCGACGCCCTGGTGCAACAGGCGGTGGGCCGGGTGACCGCCAGATACCAGCACCGCCGGACCATGAGGCGCATCGGCGCGTTCGCCGTGGCAGCGGCCGTGGCCGGGCTGGTCACGGTTTCGATGATTTACTTCAACACACAAACCAGAGAACCCGTTGAATTGGTCGGCCCCGCGCGCCTGGAGATCGCCCGCGGGATGAAGCTGGGTCTGGCCGAGCATGCACGGGCCGTCATCGACGGGTCGGGTGAGCGGCGGCTGACTCTGAGACTGGAGCGGGGACGAGTCGCCTTGCGCGTTCCCCCTGAGCAGCATTGGAACGTGTCGGTGGTTACCGCCCTGGGGTTGGTTGAAGTAAAGGGCACAGTCTTCTCTGTCGAACTGACCGACGACGATCTGCGCGTGGACGTGCTGCGCGGCGCCGTGACCGTGAAATGTCCTGGAGCTCCGGCCGTGATGGTCAGCGCCGGGGAATCCCTGGGTCTGCCCGCAGCGGACAGGAGCCCGCTGGACGACGAGACAGCCCAACAGATCCGGGAGCTGCTCGGCGAGTTAAAGAAGGTTTCCATCGACCGGACTACACCCGAGCCGGTCGAGCCGGCCGAGCCGACCGGGCCGGTCGAAGAGGAGAGCCCGTCCCGGAGCGTGACCAGGACTGTCAAGAACATACCGAAGGAGATGCCCCTGCCCGAGCCGCCATCCCCCGGGGAGTTGATCCGGCAGGCGCGAGCGTGCCGGATGTCGGGCGACTGGAAATGCGCCGCCGAACGCTATCGTCAGGTGCGAGATCTCTATCCGGGGCGACCCGAAGCCGCCACCGCGCTGGTCCTGCTCGCCGGGATCGAGATCGACCAGCTCGACCGGCCAGGCAAGGCCATCGATCACTACCGGCAGTACCTCGGCCTAGGGGGAAAGGGCGCCCTGGCCGTTGAGGCCCAGTACGGGATTTGCCGCGCGTGGAAGACTCTCGGTCGTTCAGCCGAGGAGCGACAGGCCCTCGAGGATTTCGTAACGAAGCACCCGCGCGACATCAACGCCTCTGAGGCCAGGAAGCGGCTCGAGGAGCTGAGCCCATGAGTATGCGACCCCACCCCAACCCCTCCCCATTGCGGGGAGGGGCCAGCGCCGATCTCCTCCCCCCACATTGGGGGGAGGCCGGGAGGGGGGTAAAAAATCGGCTATCGATTTTCTGATCCGTTCCACCCGAGCCGCTGCACGTGGTTGGGGAGAGAAAAAAATGGAGGTGATCATGACCAGGTTCACAAACATCGTGCTCGTTGCATTGATTGTCGGTCTGCTCGGTGGATGCGAAGGCGCCGCCCAGCGGGTGGCCTCGGACGATGACGCGGGGACAGACGGCGACACTGACACAGACACGGACAGCGACGGGGATAGCGACACTGACACGGATTCCGACGCGGACAACATGTGCCCGGGCGAGGTCCAGTCGTTCATCTGGGTTGCCAACTCGGGAGATGGAACCCTCTCCAAGGTCTGCACCATCACCGCCGAGGAGGTGGCGCGCTACGTGACGAGCTACCAGGGGCCGAGCGGCGATCCGTCGCGCACTTCGGTCAACCTGCATGGCGACGCGGTGGTGACCAACAGGGATCCGATGTTCGGCAAGTCCTCGGTGACCAAGTTCGCTGCAGACATCGACGACTGCGTGGATCGCAACGATAACGATGTGATAGACACCTCCTTCGGTCCCGACGACATCAAGGCCTGGGGTGAGGACGAGTGCATGCTGTGGAACACGGAGATCGGCGAGTCCAGCGAGGTCATTGGCGCCCGGGCCACGGCCTGGGACGGCGAGGAGGATCCGGACACCGGAATCGGCGGGCACGTCTGGATCGGGTCCATGGAGCCCGACCAGAAGTATTACAAGCTCGATGGCGACGACGGGGATATCCTGGCCCAGGGTGCGCTCCCCCATTCGGCGTACGGGGGGGTAGTGGATGGAAAGGGCGGATTCTGGGTCGCGGACTGGCCCGGCGGAACCCGCCTGACGCGGGTCGACATGGATACACTGGAGACCGAGGTTCACGAGGACGCATCCGGTGGGTCGTACGGCATCACGGCCGATTCCGACGGACGGATCTGGACGTCGGGCTGTGGTCCTGGAGGCCCCGACACCAGCTTCATCTCATACTACGATCCCGTGAGCCAGGACATGGAGTCCCTGGAGTTTTCCATGGATGACGGTATCGATTTCCTTCGCGGGATTGCAGTGGGCATAGAAAAGAGTGCGGGCTCCGTCTGGTCGGCCGCCACCAGTGGTCAACTCGTAGAAGTGAACATGGATACCATGGAACTGGTCTACATACTTCCGGTCACGGAACTCGAGATAGTGGGCGTAGCCGTGGACTTCGAGGGGTACGTCTGGGCGGTCTCCTTCGGCGAGAATGAGATCTACAAGGTGGATCCGGATACATACACCTATACCGCCGTACCGGTCGGGTTGGAGCCCTACACCTACAGCGACATGACCGGCATGCAGCTCAAGAACGTCACCCCGATAGAGTAGAAGAGCCTCACTTGAGTAGGACGGC
>JAUXHN010000301.1 GCA_030621515.1 Deltaproteobacteria bacterium
CACCGGCACCTACTACATTCACGTGTACATGAACGGCGGCAGCATCAGTGGTTGTGTTGAATACAGCCTGTGGTGGGATGACATCGAGCCTCCAATCAGCCCGACCTGTACCGACGATGCACACGAAGAAGACGACACCTGGTCCACTGCCACCGTTGCCACCGAGGGAACCACCTACACTGCGGTTGCCAACGATACCGACTGGTGGGAAATCGATGTGAACGACAACTTCGTGGACATCGACGTCACTTTCACCGACGTCAACGGAGACATCGACATCTACCTGCTGGACGCGTCCGGCGCGCTGGTTGCCAGCAGCGCGACCTGGAACGACAACGAGAACATAAGCGTCGCCATCCCCTCCCATGGGACGTACTACATCCTCGTGATAGGCGGCGAATGCAACTCGTACACCCTCTGGTGGGACGACGTTCCATCCGACCCATCAGACGATTCTTTCGAGGAGAACGACACCTGTGCTGCCGCCACCACTGCACTGGCCGAATACACGACCTATACCAACCTCATCGCCAACGATTCCGATTACTTCGAGATAACGGTGGACGACGACTTCGTCGCTGTGAACATCACTTTCTCCCACGCAGCGGGCGACATCGACCTGAGGTTGCTGGACTCTACCTGCAGCACAACACTGGCCATATCCGAGTCTGTCGACGACAACGAAACCATCGACTATGACGTCGGCGGAGCTGCCGGATACGGCACCTATTTTATTCGCGTGTACCCATACTTCAGTTCGGATAATATTTACAGTATCGTCTGGGGAGATCATCCGTAGCAGGCGCAGAAATCAGTCAAGGAGCAGGACATGATGTTCAAAACACTTTTTTGTGCCCTCCTGGTCACGCTGTTCGTCACGAGCTGTGAGTCCAAGAGCGAAGTAGGCAGCGGTGACGGCTCACCGGATACCGATACCGATGGCGATACCGATGGCGATACCGACTCCGATTCGGACGGAGACACGGATTCGGACGGAGATACCGATACGGAGTGCGCCGAGATAGAAACCGAAGCCGAAAATATCCTCGAACCCGTGGACATCATCATTGTCGTGGACAACTCCGGGAGCATGACGGCGGAATCCGGGTTCACCCAGACCAACCTCAACTCCTTCTCAACCCAGATCACCTCGAGCGGAGTGGATGCCCACATCGTGCTCATTTCCGCTGACACCGATCAGGACCCGGATGAAGGAATATGCATCGCTGCCCCCCTCGGAAGCGGCACCTGTCCCAACGACACCAACCTGCCCAACTACCTCCACGTCTCTCAGTCCGTGAGCAGCACGGACTCTCTTTCTCAGATCATCAACACCCACTCGCAGTGGCAATCAATGCTCCGCGTCGGCTCGCACAGGCACTTCATCGTCATCTCCGACGACAACTCATCCGACACCGCCGCCTGGTTCACCACTGAGTTGGGCACTCTCGGCATCAACAACTTTATCTTTCACGCCATCACTGCGCCCGTAGACGACATTACACCCATATGCGTAGTAAACCCGGCCGCCCATCAATGTTGCATGCTGGTGCTGGGAATTGGAATCTGCATCGCCGCCGGTCACGGCGTCGTCTACGAGGAGATCGTCACCCAGACCGGAGGTGGATGGGGAGATCTCTGTCTCCAGAACTTCGGACCGGTTTTTAACCAGGTGGCCCTGGTCGCCACCGACGTTTCCCTGGTCTGTGAGTGGGTCATCCCCGATCCTCCCATTGGAGAGGTCTTCGTCTCCAACCTGGTGAACGTGGACTACATTGACGGTAGCCTTCAGACCCACCCCATCGGCTACGTGGCATCGCCCGGCGACTGCTCTACCGTGACCCACGGCTGGTACTACGACGATCCCTCGGACCCCACGATGATCTACGTCTGCCCGCAGACCTGCGACTGGATTCAGCTCGATCCGGACGCAAAGATCGTCATCAAGTTTGGTTGTGAGACGGAGGTGGCGATACCCGAGTAGGCAGGTCTGTGTAAAAGGAAATGGATATGAACAAAAATTTCAGACTCACAGCTTTCATCACGTTGCTGCTCTTGCTCGGAGCCCTCTTGATCACCAGCGCCTGCCAGAAGGAAAACGACAGCGACGAAGTAGACGCCGGCACCGACGGAGACACCGATACCGACACGGATACCGACACGGACACCGACACTGACACCTGGGTCGATGTTTACACAATGCCTTTCGAGATAGACTGGTTCGAATGGGCCAACGTACCCGGCGGAGCCCAGACTCCAACGGTGGAGACATTCGCGGGCAAGGTCTTGCTCATCAACTTCTTTCAAAAGTGGTGACCAGGCTGCACGAGCGTTGGAGTTCCGACGCACCAGGCAGTAATCGAATCCGTAGGTGACGAACCTGATTTCGTTCATCTCTGGCTCCATACTGTGTTCGAAGGTTTCACTACCAATACTTTCGCTTCGGGTCTGGCCTATCTCGAGAACGATCACGGCGAGGTGGACCCATTCTACGGTTATTCGGCGGGCACTGCTGGTAATCCTCCGGCGATCTTGCAGAAATACACATCCGGCGGCTACCTGGGCACACCGTTCACCGTGCTCGTGGACCGATACGGAAATATCCTTCTCGAAGACTTCACGACAAACCTGACCGGCACACAGATTATCTCGGAAGTGGAAGGCGCCCTGGGGGAATAGTCCTTCTCAAGAAACGATGAACCCCAATCCCCTTCCGCAGGTTCCCCCGTCCCTTCGGTATGAGAAGAGCTCCCCGGTGAAGCAGCTGTTGCACGCGTCGAGTCGCTCGATGTTTGGCGTGGTGAGCCCGGCGCCGATGAGGGAGACCTCCACCGCGCAGGAGAGATCCAGCTGGAACTTGCCCGGCTTTCCCTTCACCGGATCGCACGACTCGGGCATGAGCCGCGCCACGTCGTCGCCCACCTCGTAGCACATGGGGCAGATGCACGGCCCGACGGCCGCCAGCATGGACCCGGGGCTCGCCCCCAGCTCGCTCATCTTCCGCACGGCGTTTCGCACCACCCCCTTCGCCGCTCCCCGCCAGCCCGCGTGAACGACCGCGACCGCGCCCATCGAAGGATCCGCCAGCAACACCGCCGCGCAGTCGGCCGTCTGGACCGCGACGACCGTCGTGCCCTTCGCGGTGACGATTGCGTCGCCCTCCACCGATGGGGGCACCGTCCAGTCTTCCTGTGCGATCTTGACGCCGCCGATCGCATCCACCCCGTGAACCTGCTTCACCCTGGCAAGTGGCATGTCGACCCCGACCTTTTCTCTAAAGAGCCGCAGATTTTGCGCCACCTTGTCGGGATCGTCCCCCACATCGTGGGCCAGGTTCAGCGACTCGAAGGGCCCCTCACTCACGCCCCCTGCCCGCCTCGTGAACCCGTGGTTCTCGAACCCCGCGGATGCCAGCAACTTCGACTTGTACATCTTCATTTTAGTGTTTGAAGGCGCGCTGGCCGGTGAACACCATGGCCACCTGCGGATCCGCCTCGTTGCACGCCTCGATGACCTCCCTGTCGCGGATGGAACCTCCGGGCTGCGCAATGGCGGTGATCCCCTGTCGAATCCCCACATCGACCCCGTCGCGGAAGGGAAAAAAGCCATCCGAGATCATGCACGAGCCCAGCAACCCACCGTTGACCTGCGCGGTCTGCGCATCGATGGCCTCCTTGTCGGCGACCTCACGATCACCCTTCTCCATCTCCAGCGCGAACACGTTGTACGGGACCCCGTACCGTTCGAAGCAGATTCGATCCGCGTGCTTGGTGTATGCCTTGGCGACGGCGATCTCGGCGCAACCCACCCTGTCCTGCTCGCCCGTCCCGATGGCGACCGTGACGCCGTCTTTTACAAAGAGCACCGAGTTTGAGGTTACTCCCATCTCCAGATTCCATCCAAAGATGAGGTCGTCGTACTCCTCACTCGTGGGTTTCCGATCGCAGGCCACGGGGTTCTTCTTGCTCGATGTCTGCGCGGGCAGGAAATCATCGGGCGACACGATCTTGCTCACCGGCGATTGCTGGACGATGATTCCACCGTCGATCAGGGATTTGAAGTCCAGAAAACGCGCCTCCTTGTAATCTCCGAGCTTGTCGATCCCGGGGATCTCTACGATGCGCAGGTTCTTGTTTCCCGCGAGCAGTTCGATGGCGCCGTCCTCGAACGAGGGCGCCACGACCACCTCCACGAAATTACCTGCCAGGAACTCGGCCGCAGCCTTGTCGATGGGACGATTGACAGCGACGCATCCGCCCATGGCGGCCAGGCGATCGGCCATAAAA
>JAUXHN010000065.1 GCA_030621515.1 Deltaproteobacteria bacterium
TGTTCGAAAAGACCGATGTCGGAAACTCGCCGTGCAGTATAGGCATGGATCAAAATGTGGCGGTGCTCCTTGTTTACATCCTGGGGTGGATCGGGGCACTCGTTTTTTATCTGGTCGAAAAAAACAATAAATTCGTCAGGTTCAGCGCCATGCAATCCATCCTGATGAACGCCGTCTGGATCACGCTGGTCATCACCTTGTCCGTGTTGTCGACGGTTCCGCTTGTGGGGTTCGTATTTTCAATCCTGAGCTATCTCAGCTCCATCGGGTTTGCAGCGGCGATCGTTTTCTTGTGCATCTCGGGGTTCAAGGGCGAGAAGATCAAACTGCCCATACTCGGTGATTTCGCCGAGCAGTGGAGTTCAACCTTATAACGTCGGGCCGTATTAAGTAATTCATGACCCCGGTTGCCTCGGGACCTCTGACGCGATCAGGGCGCATACATGGATGCGCCCCTACTTATCCCCCTGCGATCTGGTGGCCTTTTTGTACGCATCGGTGTTGGCGGCGATCCGGTACGCTTCCCGGAACGGGACCCCACGTTTGACCAGTTTGTAGGCTTTCTCGGTGGCGTAAAGCTCATCGGTCAGCGCGGCCTTGCAGGCTTCTTCGTCGATGGTCATGCCGTCCAGAACGAACGCGGTGATGTCCAGGCAGCTCTTGGTGGTTTCTATGGCCGTGAAGAGCGGCTCCTTGGTCAGCTGAATGTCGCGATTGTAGCCGGAGATGAGATTTGAGATCAGGCTCTTGACCTTGAACTCCTCGCCGAGCACCACGTGGTACTTGGCGCGAATCAGCTCCAGCACGTCCGGGTTTCGCTTCTGGGGCATGATGGAGCTGCCGGTGCAGATCTTGTCCGGCAGGGTGACAAGACCGAACTCACCCATGTTGTACAGGGTCAGGTCGCTCGCCAGCTTGTTGAGGTCGAACATGATCGACGAACAGGCGCCGATGATGATCGCCTCGAACTTGCCGCGACTCATCTGGGCGTACATGGAGTTCTCCATCACCCTGGCGAATCCCAGCTCCTTCGAGGTCATCTCCCGGTCCAGGTCGAGTACGGGCACCCCGAACCCGGCCGCGGTCCCCAATGGGCATTGGTCGATCATTTCGACCACGTTCGCGAGGAGGCGTTTGTCGTCGTTCACGGCGGCGCGGTAGCTGCCCATCCACGTTTTCACGTCGGTGGGCATGGCCTTCTGCATATGGGTGTAGCCCGGCATCTCGATCTTGCCGAACCTGGCGGAGACCCGGTCCAGGGATTCTCCAAAGGCGTCCAGCAGTTCTCCGATCTCCCGTATCTCGGCCTTCTCGAAGAGGCGAATGGCCGTGAGCACCTGGTCGTTTCTCGATCTGCCCGTGTGGATCTTCTTGCCCGCGTCGCCGCACTTCTCCGTGAGGAAGTTTTCTATGACCGTGTGACAATCCTCGTCCTGCTCGCGGAGGGTGAACTCGCCTCGCCCGTGAAGCTCGAGGATCTCGTCTATCCCGGCCATCAAGCTGGAGAGGTCGTCCTCGGTGAGCACGCCGATGGAGTTGAGCATCCGCGCGTGCGCCGCGGAGGCCTTGCAGTCGAACTCGAGCAGATCCAGGTCCAGAATGTGATCGTTGCCGACGGTGAACTTCTCGATCCTGGTGTCCAGGCTGTAATCTTTTTTCCAGAGTTTCATGAGATTATTTTCCGTTCGAAGCCCGCTTGCGCGTGATGGCGCTATGAGCCATCAGTCTGATGGCGTTGATCTTGATGAACCCATCCGCGTCCTTCTGATCGAAGCCGCCTTCGACGTCCATGCTGGAGAGATCCTTGTCGTACAGGGAGCTCGGGCTCCGTCGCCCCGTCACGTAGACGCCGCCCTTGTAGAGCTTGAGGAACACCTGCCCGTCGATGATATCCTGGCTCTTGTCGATGGCGGACATGAGGAACTCCATTTCCGGGGAGAACCAGAAGCCGTTGTAGATGAGCTCCGAGAGCTTGGCTGACAGCATGTCCCGCAGGCGCATCACCTCCCGATCCATGGCGATACCCTCGATGTCCCGGTGAGCGTGGTAGAGGATGGTGCCTCCGGGCGTCTCGTAAATGCCTCTTGATTTGACACCGACGAAGCGATTTTCAACGATATCTATTCGTCCGATCCCGTTGTCCCTGCCGAGCTCGTTGAGGTAGACGAACAGCTCCAGGGGTGTCTCCTTGATTGTGCCGTCTTCCACGTTCTCGACCCTTGTGGGGACGCCGTCCTTGAACGATATCTTGATCCGGGTGACCTTGTCCGGAGCTTTTTCGGGGGACACGGTCTTGGTGTAGATGTCTTCGGGGGCCTCGTACTCGGGAGATTCGAGGACACCAGCCTCGTGGCTGATGTGGAGCAGGTTGTCATCCTCGCTGTAAGGCTTGGATGTAGTGGTCTTGACGTCGATGCCGTGCTTCTTTGCGTATGCGATGAGGTCGGGCCTCCCCTTGAACTCGTCCAGGAACTCACTCATCTTCCACGGTGCGATCAGCTCGACCTCGGGATCGAGGGCGTAGTACGCGAGCTCGAACCTGACCTGGTCGTTCCCCTTTCCCGTGGCGCCGTGGGACACACAGTGCGTGCCCTGTTCGTGGGCGATCTCCAGGTGACGTTTTGCGATCAGCGGGCGCGCTATCGCCGTGCCCAGAAGGTATTGTCCCTCGTATACCGCGTTGGCCTTGAACATGGGGAAGATGTAGTCGGTGACAAGCTCCTCCTGGAGGTTTTCGATGTAGACCTTGCTCGCGCCGATGGCGTAGGCCTTCTTTTCCACCTCCTCGAAATCCTCCTCCTGGCCCACGTCGGCGACGTAGGCGATGACTTCGTAGCCTTTTTCGATGAGCCATTTAAGGATAACCGAGGTGTCCAGCCCGCCGCTGTAGGCGAGCACCACTTTCTTTTTGTCGTTCATTGCATGCTCCGCTTGTGTAATGCGATTCTTCATTTGCCGCTTGTGCCGGACAAACCTACGCCTTATCAGGTGATTTGAAAAATCTATAAATATAAGTTATCAATGAATTCATATGAGTTTACTTCACCCCGGAATAGAGGCGTTCATGGCGGTTGTGAGGCACGCGAGTGTGAACGGAGCCGCTGCGGAGATCGGCCTTACCCAGACCGGCGTCACCCAGAGGATACGGACCCTGGAACGGTCCCTTGGCACCACGCTCTTCACGAGGTCTCGCAAGGGCATGCGCATGACGAAGGAGGGTGAGACCCTGCACAGGTACTGCCAGCGGGTGACCGATCTCGAGGGTGAGTACCTGTCGTTTCTGCGGGACGAGATCCTGGATCAGGGAATCAGGATCAACATAACCGGGCCATCCAGCATGATGCGGTCCAGGATCATCCCGGGGGCCACGCGGATACTCGAGGAGTTCGGCAATGTGACGTTCACCTTTCACCTGGACGACGACAAGTCCGGGCTGGCCTATCTGAAATCCGGCGAAGCGCAACTGGCGGTTCTCATGCGCCACGAGGTGGTGAACGAGCTCGATTCGAAGTTGCTGGCGCCGGCCAGGTATATGCTGGTGGCCTCCTCGGCCTGGAAGGGGAGGAAGCTCAAGGAGATCGTTTCCAGTGAGCGGATCGTCGACTTCAACGAGGCGGACGACGCCACCTTCCGCTACCTCGAGAAGCACGGGCTGCTCGACCTGGCGAGGAAAGACCGGCACCTGGCCAACAACACGGATGCCCTGGCGGCGCTCGTGGCGGACGGTCGGGGATACTCGGTTCTGTCCACCGATTTTGCGAGACCGCTGATAGAGCAGGGCGCGATCATCGAGATCAACAAGGGCAAGCGATTGGAGCTGGAGTTTGCCCTTGCGTGGTATCCGCGCCACGAGATGCCCGCGTACTTCGCGAGATTGGTCAAGGAAATAAAATAGTGCTCACCGGTGATCGGAAACTATCCTGGGGCCTGCGATGGGTGTGATCTCCCACCCGACGCCTTCCGTGAGCACCAGCTTGAACCGGGCACCGCCCTCGCAGCGAACCTCAAATCCCCGCTTGACGGGAGAGTCGGTCTCTACACCGGTAGAGATGAACAGCGATTCGGATGAAACCACCTCGTGGCGTTTTCCCTCGAAGACCACGGCCTTGGGTTTTTCGAATGCCCGATGACCGTCGTAAGTGATGACCCTGTCGTTCATCAAGAAGGGGATCAGATTCCGATGATGGCGTCGCGCTTCTTCTTGGATTTGCGAAGCAGGGCGCTGTGCAGGCTCTTGCCGTGAGAGTCCATGGTGACGATGCCCTTGAAGCCGTCCACCTCGAACTCCCAGAATGCCTCGGGCACGCCCAGCTCGTCGAGCAGGTGCACCGCCTTTGTGCGAACCACGGTGTCCGCCAGCAGGGGAGCCGCCCCGCCGATTGCGTGCAGGTACACTGCACCTACGTCCTTGCATGCCTTGAGAGTCTTGGGGCCCATTCCGCCCTTGCCGATGATGAAACGAACCTTGTAGTGGTCCATTACGGCGGCCTCGTACGGCTCCTCTCGAATTGATGTCGTGGGTCCGGCTGCCACGGCTTTCCATGATTTGCCGGTCTTCTTCATGACCGGGCCGCAGTGGTAGATCGCTCCGTTTTTGAGCAGCGGTTCAACGAACTTCGGCCACTCCTCGACCATCAGCTTGTGGGCGGCGTCCCTGGCGGTCACGATGGTGCCGTGCAGAGATATCTCGTCCCCGACCTTGAGCTTGCGGACGTCTTTTTCAGAGACGGGCAGTTCGATGCGTATCATATCATCACCTCCCTTTCCGGGCGGCTACCGCCGGGAGCTTGTATTTGAGGGCCTGCTGCGAGATCTGGGAGTAGGTTGCCACACCGCCGACGATGGACACGCTGGCCCTCCTGGCTGCCCAGCACAAGTATGCAATCGATACGAAGAACGAGGCCGGCAGGCGGTGACGCGCGCCGATCTTGACGCCCATCACGGTGGTCAGGCCGCCGAACCCCATCGGGCCGATGCCGAGCTCGTTGCACTGCGCGTGGAGTGTCTTCTCGAGCTTCGCCAGAACCGGATCGGGGTTCTTGTCGTTGACGAGCCTGAAAAGTTGTTCCTTGGCCTCTATCATGCTGGTGGCGCGGTCGCCGCCGACACCGACTCCGATGATTCCCGGGCCGCAACCTTTTCCCTGGGCGTTGAAGACGGCATCGACAACGCAACGTCGGATCCCTTCGAGATCGCGCCCGGCCCCGATTGCGCCATTGGGCAGGGAATATTGAGCTGACACGTTCTCGCTCCCGCCGCCCTTGAGCAGCAGGTCGGCGACCAACGATTTCCTGGACCACTCGTGGAAATGGATGACAGGCGCTCCCGGCCCCGTGTTGTCTCCCGAGTTCTTTCCCGTGATCGAATCCACGGCGTTGGGCCGCAGATACGCGAGCCTGGTAGCCTTGCGGGTCGCCGCCAGGATATCGCGGGTCAACGCCATCTGGCTGACCGATCGCGGATGATAGACGTACCAGATGTTGGTGCCCGTATCCTGGCATATCGGTCGCGATGTTCGGCTGGCCAGATCGCAGTTCTCGATGACGTCGTCAAGAGCCGAGCGGGAGGGAGATCCGTTGGCCTCTGCGTTCCTTCCCTGTTTGATAACCCGGATCACGTCCGCCGGCAGCTCACAAGACGCGCGGCGTATCAGCTCCAGAAAGTCTTTTTGCATGAGGTGCTCCTCTTCTGATTTGCATGAATGTTGATTGAGGATATGTTTTTAAAAGCGTTTGGAATACCCAAATTTATTTTTTTCCTTTTTTTTCCTTTAACTTTTCCTTCTTATGATGAATATCATACCTGGTTCAAGCCGGTTGAATCCCGAAACAGGAGGAAATACGCATGGGAACCGAAGCTGAAAAAGAAAGCTCGACACCCGCCAAAGGTAAGGTGTTCATCAAGGAAGATCTCTGCAAGGGATGTTCGTTCTGTGTGGTTTTCTGCCCGACCGACGTACTCGCGATGGGCGGCAGGCTCAACTACAAGGGCTATCACTTGCCGGATGTCGTCGCTCCGGAAAAGTGTAACGGTTGCGACATGTGCGGCCTGTACTGCCCGGACTTTGCGATCTTCGGAGTTCGCCTGAAGCGAAAGAAGGGAGAATAGATCATGAAGGCCGATCCAACCGCCGTTGCCAGCGGCATGCACTTCATCGACGGTAACGAGGCCTGCGGCGAGGGGGCGATCGCCGCCGGCTGCCGATTCGTTGCCGGCTATCCAATCACCCCTTCCACTGAAGTAGTGGAGAACATCGCCAGGCGTTTTCCAAAGATAGGTGGCCTGTTCATCCAGATGGAGGACGAGATCGCCTCTTCCACCTGCGTCCAGGGAGCTGTCTGGGCCGGCCTCAAGGCCATGACAGTGACATCGGGGCCCGGCATCTCGCTCATGATGGAGCACGTGGGCCTCGCCGCCATAACCGAGTGCCCGACCGTGTTTGTCAACGTGCAGCGCGGCGGTCCTTCCACCGGGTTGCCCACGCTCCCCGCCCAGCAGGATGTAATGCAGGCGCGATGGGGCTCGCACGGTGACTACGAGGTCATCGCAGTGGCGCCGAGCTCTCCTCAGGAATGTTTTGATCACGTGATAACGTGTTTCAATTTGGCCGAAAAATACAGGTGCCCGGTTTTCTTCATGATGGACGAAACCGTGGGGCACATGCTCGGCAAGGTGAAGATCCCCCCGGCCGACGAGATCGAGGTGGTCGAACGGGTGTATACCAAGCGCCCCCCGGGGGAGTACCTGCCGTACAAGATATATGACGGCGACCAGCCGGAGATGGTTCGCGTCGGGATGGGGCATCGCATCCACTCGACCGGGCTGACCCATGATGAGCGCGGGTATCCGGACATGAACGCGGAGGCGCAGGACAAGATGGTCCGGCGGCTGTGCAGCAAGATCAACGATCATGTCGATGAGATCTCGATCGCGGAATCCGATCAGGTCGAGGGCTCGGACGTCACCATCGTATCCTACGGTATCACTTCCAGGGTCGTCGCCTACGCCGTGGATCTGCTGAGAGAGCAGGGTCTAAAGATCGGGCGTGTCAGGCTCGTCACCCTGTGGCCCTTCAACGAAAAGTTGATCAAGGATGTGGCGCAGAACACCAAGTCCATCATCGTCGCCGAGATGAACCTGGGGCAGATGGTGCACGAGGTGGAGCGGGTCGTGGCCGGGAAGGTGCCTGTGCATCTCATCGGACACGCCGGCGGAGCGATGATCGAGTTGCAAACCATAATGGACAAAATCAAGGAGGTGGCGTCATGAGCGACACCCCAGTCAATCCTGTCGATGGGCTTCTCAGAATGGATCGAATGCCGCACATCTGGTGCGGAGGCTGCGGCATCGGCACTTCGGTCAACTGCTTTGCCAGGGCCGTCGCCAAGGCGGAAATCGACCACGAACACCTGCACGTGGTGTCCGGCATCGGTTGCACGGGGAGGGTTGCCGGCTACGTGAACGTGGACTCCTTCCACACGACACACGGCCGGGCCATTCCTTTTGCAACCGGTCTCTCTCTGTCCAGGCCCGACTCAAAGGTCGTGGTCTACTCCGGTGACGGCGATCTCACCGCCATCGGCGGCAACCACTTCATCCATGCGGCCAGGCGGAACATCGATATGACCGTCATCTGCGTGAACAAC
Source organism: Deltaproteobacteria bacterium (assembly GCA_030621515.1). Classification (GTDB taxonomy): domain Bacteria; phylum Myxococcota_A; class Polyangia; order JAAYKL01; family JAAYKL01; genus JAUVAN01. Next base: position 7,647 of record JAUXHN010000065.1, read on the forward strand.
TTCACGTACGGCATGACCGGCGGTCAGGTAACGCCGACCACGCCCTACGGCGCCAAGGCCAGCACCACCCCGTACGGCAACTACGAGCACACCTTCAACCTGCCCAACCTCGCAGACTCGTGTGGCGCGCAGTTCGTGGCGCGCTGGACCGTTTACCACGTGCGGCAGCTCACTCGCTCTATTACCAAGGCGCTCAAGACAAAGGGATTCTCTTTTATCGAGGTGATCGCGCCTTGTCCGACTCTGTATCAGCGTCGAAACAAGCTTGGGGATGGCGTAATGACGTTACAGTATTACAAGGACAAGTCCACCATCCAGAACGGCGCCGACACGGCCGATGTGGGGATGAGCTTTCAGAGTGATATCATCGTCGGGGAGTTTGTGGAGCGCGAGAGTCTGACATTCATGGAAGGATACGAGAAACGGATGAAGGAAATTCTCGGTGACGGTTTCGTCCCGTACAGGGGGGCCAAATGAGCAAGCATGATATCAGAGTATGCGGTCTAGGAGGACAGGGTGTGATTCTTGGCGGCATGATCATCGGCAAGGCGGCTTCGATTTTCGAGGACAGGTGGGCCACGCTGGTCCAGTCGTTCGGCCCGGAGGCCCGTGGAAGCGAGTGCTCCGCGCAGGTAATGGTGGCGGACGATCCCATCGCGTTCCCCTACATCCGCGAGACCGACGTGTTTGTGGCGTTCAGCCAGTCAGCGTACGATAAATTCGTGCACGAAATGAAGGACGACGCGGTCCTGGTGTACGAGAGCGAGCTCGTGGTTACTGACGATCGCATGCCCAAGGGGGCGAAAAAGTTTGGCTGTCCCGGTACACGCATCGCCGAGGAGGATATCGGCCGTCGCATAGTTTTCAACCTGGTCATGCTCGGCTTTTTCTCGTCAGTCACCGATCTCATAGATTCCGACGCGATGCGCAAGGCGGTCGCCGATTCGGTTCCTGCCGGGACCGAGGAATTGAACCTCAAGGCCTTCGAGGCCGGATACGCTCACGGCGTCGAAAAGTACGGGAAATAACCCCAGCCTGCGTAACTCCATGATCTGCCGTTCCATCCTGCATTCGATAGGTTCGTACCTCTATGTTTTTTTCTTCGATTTGTCGGGTTTTTGGGGGTGCGAAATTTAAATTCTGAGTTATATTTATATTCATCTTATTTTCCGGGGGAACAAGTAGTTATCGGCGAGTGTTATTCATTTCGTGATTATGGATTCGTGCGAAAAAGGGTTGTTTTCTTGAACAAACATAGAAAACATAGATTCGATGAACCGCCTGTTTTTTGTGAACAGTGTCCGAGACTTGCCATGGTGGAGGTTCAGCATTGTCGCCTTTGTTCCGTGTGCATGAGGAAGATCGTGGCCGATAAAGAGAAAGAGTGGATCAAGGCGAACACGCGACCACTCGATATCAAACCCACCTCCGTTTCGGAAATCACGTCTTTTGCCGCGGACGACGGTTCAAACCAGGTGGCCTAGAACCTATCTCACAGCCTTCCTACTCTTGACATGCACATGCATGCACCTTACTTTTATAGTATGAGAACTACAATAGAGATTACAGATAATCAACGCAGTCAGCTCCTGGCTATTGCGGCGAATCGCGGAATGAATGGTTTCTCAGCGATTGTGAGGGAGGCTCTCGAGGAATACCTGAAAAAGAAAAAGGGTGACCGGGAGGTCCGCAAGGCGGCACTTGAAACGCGAGGTTCGCTGACGAAAAGAGAAGCAGACGAACTCGAAACGAAGTGCATGGAATTGAGGGGGCAGTGGCGATGATTGTCGCAGACACGGATGTTCTTATTGATTTTCTGCGAGGTCATGCTGTTGTCGCCGATAGAATCGCCATGGAAATAGAGAAGGGCCTGATGACAACGGTGGTCTCGGAATTTGAACTCTGGGCTGGAGCGACAGGTTCAAAAAAAAGAGAGAAAAAACTGGAAGCGCTGCTTGGAGGTTTGACGATACTTCCCCTGGATTCTACAGGGGCAAGGATGGCGGCCGAAATACAAAACGCCGAAAAAAGAAGGGGCCGAACCATGCATGTGGCCGATTCTCTGATTGCCGGTATTTGTATCAACAATCGCGCGGTTTTGCTTACTCGAAACAAGAAGCATTTCGAGGGTGTTTCTGCGCTCACGTTGGGAAACTTTTAACGTTCGTCGTCCGACAATCCGATGTAGCCGAGGGCGCCGAGCGCTTTTTTGAGATCCTCGTCCATCTCGATTTTCTTGTCGGGATCGTCTTCCTGGTGTTTTGCGAGGGCCGAGATCAGTTCCACAGTTTGCGCTTCGGTCTTGCGTGACTCGAACAGATCTTGCAGCTCACCGGGATCGGCTTCGAGGTCGAAAAGTTCGTATTTTTCCACTTCCCAGGAGACCGTCGGCAGATCCTCGGGTTTCGGTGGCACCTTGTTAGCATGGCCGAACATGTTGAGGGTCCTTGTCGCGGAAAGCGGGACCGGGTGATGGTGCACGAGCTTCCATCGTCCTTCTCGGATCGCCTCGCGCCTCAGATCGTGAGCGTTGTACTGGCTGAATAATTCTCGCTCCCTGCCGATCTTTGGATCCTCGAACACCTGGGCCATCGATTTTCCCACCAGATCGGGCGATCGAAAGTCGATACCGGCCAGGTCGAGCAGGGTGGGCGCGACATCCAGGTGAGTGAACGGTCGATCATCGTAGGCCCCCCTGACGGGCAGCGCGGGAGAGGAGATCACAAACGGAACTCGCAGAACCGGTTCCCACATGTGGTAGGAGTGCATGAAGCAGTTGTGCTCACCGAATATTTCTCCGTGATCTGCGGTGACCGCCACGGTGGTGGTCTCGAAGAGCCCGGTTCTTTTGAGATGAGAGATCAGTTTTTGCAGCTGGGCGTCGCCGTAGAGGACATCGCCGTCGTAGGCTGCAATTGTCCACGCCCGATCGCCGGGATCCATGCCTCCGGGATATTCCCGGCGCGGGATCCTGATGGGCCATCCCTCTGGCAGCCCCTCGAAGAATTTGCCGAAGCCCTTGGGAGGACTGTAGGGGGAGTGGGGCGCGGTGAAGAAGACGAACAGGAAAAACGGTTGATCTCCGTTCTTTTCGAGCCAGGATATTGCCCGCTTCGCGAGATCGGCATCATCCGCGAGCTTGTAGTTATGAAGCACCTTCGCGTCCACGTAGGTATCGAAGCCCTGGCCGAAACCCCACTTTGCCTTGATGAGCGGATTGCCGACGAACCCTGCGGTGCGGTACCCGGCCTTCTTGAATCGCTCGGCCAGGGTGGTGATATCCTCGGTCAGGGGTGGGCAGTTGAGCTCCAACTTGTGCTTCTTTTTGGGCAGTCCGGTAATGATGGTGGCCATGCTCGGCCTTGTCCAGGAGCTGTTGGACACATAGTTCGTGAGCACCAGGCCTTCTTGTGAAAGAGAGTCGATGCCCGGGCTGGTATCCCGAGAATACCCGTAGACTCCGAGGTGCCTGGCGTTGAGCGTGTCGAACACCACCAGAACCACGGAGCCGCCCTTCGTCCGTTTTACGTTCAGGGGTTCTCCCAAGCGCGTCAGCCCTTCCGGTTCACCGAAGTATGATCGCGGGGCCGGCAACGGTGGGAGCGGGGCGATCTCTACGGGAGGTTCTTCCGGGGTCTCCGAAGGCGACGTCTGCGTCGGGGGTTGCTGCCTGCCGTTGCTGCGCGATTCATTTGGGGAGTCGGATGAGCAGGACAGCACGAGTACCGTGATTGCAAGTGCGATGTGAACACGAGGGATCATCTTCCGGTCAGTCCATCACGTGAAAGCGGATGATTTTAGTGTCGTGGATCGCGCGGTAGGCAGCGGCGGAGATGCGCACTACGTAGCTCTCGCCGGCCTCGAAGGTGCTCCCCGGAATTGCGGTGAAGGTCGCCTCCCGGTTGCCTTTGATTGGCTTCATCTCGGCGTGTATTCTCTTCTTGTCGGGGCCGAAGATCTCGATCTTCACACGCGCGCTGCCGGACTTGTACACGCGGGCCCAGCCGCTGAGCGCCTGCCCGCGGGCGAGGGACAGATTGCCTCTCGTGACACACCCGGAGCGATCGTTCCCCGGGCAGATGGCCGCGGACTCCAGGCGGACCCGAGTGTCGGCGAAGATCTCCGTGCGTTTCTGGCGCGCGATCTTTTCAATATCCCTCGATCTGAGCCCGGTGGCGTCCATTCGGTCCTTGTAAATGCGCGCAACCTCGATCCTCCAGTTCTTTATGATCTTCCTGAAGGTCGCGACCTTGTCCTTGTTGTCCTTCGCGATGTTGTCCTGCTCGGTCGGATCGATCGACAGGTCGTATAGCTCGGCTTTGCCGCTTCCCCTGTCGACGTTGAATTTGTAATTGCCGTCCCGAACGCCGAAATGGCGCCTCGAATAGCAGAAGATCATCGGTTCATTGCGGTCTCTGGAGATAAGGTTTCGACCGTTGATGTCCAGTTCCGCGTCCATGCCCAGTATGTCGAGGAGTGTCGGCAAGAGATCGATGTTGGAGCCCAGCCGGGGGCTCTGGAACGGCGGGCCGAGGGCATTCCGGTTGTGCAGGAGGAGGAAGATGTGCGAGTCCTCCTCGTAGCAGTATTCCGCGTGGATGTGATTTCTCGGGTGCAGGTCGCCGAAGGCCTCCCCGTGATCCGGAACGACGATGAAGAGTGTGTCGTCGGCCACGCCCAGCTTTTGCAGCCCTTCGTAAAACCGTTGCACCGACATGTCCGCGTAACGAAGCGAGGCTCTGAATCGGGCGCGAGGGAGGTAATCCCCCCAGTCCTCGTCGTAGAGGGCCCGGTGATGGTCCGGGACCTTGAACGGGTGGTGCGGGTAGAGCGCGTTGTAATTGAGGTAGAACGGCTTGCCGGCATCTCTGGCGGCCTCGATCCACTTGAGGGCCTGGTCGATCATGATCTCCTCGTCCACACCCCAGTAGGCTCCCATGCCCGCAGGTCGATCCTCTGCGGGAAGGAGATTCTTGTCCATGAAGACATCGTACGGTCGCGTGGCGATGAAGCTGTCGAGTGAATCGAACATCGAGTCGGAGCTGGTGAAGAAGGCCGTGGCGTACCCGGCGTCATGCAGGATATCCACCAGGGTCGGGACCTCCATCTGCGAGTACTTCACCAGATCGCTCGTCTTGTTCATGTAGGGGTAGAGGCCCGTCATGGCGGAAAAGAAAGAGCGCGTGCTTGCGGCGACCCCCGGGTAGTAGTTGGTGAACAGGAGGCTGTCCTTGGCGAGCTTCTTGATGAATGGGGTCGTGTCGTAGCGGTTCGCCGGATCAAACGAGGTATCCCGGTACGCGGTTGATTCCATGAGATACCAGACGACGTTGAGCTTGCTCGTGTGTGCCCTGATCGCGGCTCGAACGGGCGCCAGTTCGTCGGTCCCGATCCCCGCGTCCGGTTCCGATTTCTTGATGATCGGCGGGATCTCCATCGGTGGAGTTGTCACGGCCCGAGCCACTTCCTCCTCTTCGGCCTGGACGTGAAGGTAGGACGATACGTAGGTCACCGGGAAGGAACGGTCCAGATCGTGCTGTTCCCCGAACATGACAAGGGCAATGGTCACGGCGATGTATGCCGCCGCCAACAGGGCCGACCGCAGCTTGCGCCTGACCACGAAAGCTGCGAGGGCTCGGATCGGCCCGGGGCGACAGGGGAGGGCGATCAGCGCGACGCAGGTCAGCGCAACGGCGGCTTCCATGATGAAGAATGTATCAAGGGAGCCTGTGATGGAGCTCCAGGCGCGGGTTGCATCATGATTTTCAGCGAAAAGGACATAGTCGAAGTTGGTGAAGTAGTGCTTGAAGGCCGCCTGGTTGAGGGCGAGAAAAAAGAGGTACATGCCCAGGACGGCGATCCAGAGGGCTCGCGGAATGAGGGTTCGCCATAGCGCGCCGAGAATCAACGCGAAGATCATTCCGATGACGAGCTCCTCGCCGAGGATGAAGGGCAGGGAGAAGGGCGGACCCGGGAAATCATAGCTCACGGCTCCCGCCCGGACCAGGGTGATGAAATTTGCCACGCGCAACAACAGGGAATAGCCTAGATACAGAACTACGAAATACACTGCCGATACTATCGCAGGGGAAGCGGCTGGTTCCGGTGAAACCCGGACGTGATCGTTCGAATTTTGGGGCCACATGGAATTTTCTTAGGTGGTTTCCGGTCTGATGTCCATTATAAGGTATTTTAATGACTCTCATTCTATTGCTAGCTCTGGCCGCATTGCCCACTTCGCCCAAAGTTGCGTTGTTGCCCTGCGATCCTCACGTGGAGGCCACCGACAAGGAGGCTGTGTGGCTGGACAAGAAGCTTCAAAGAGAGCTGGGTTCCCGCGTGGATCTCGTGTCGCGTCAGGATGTCATTGACGCAATGACCGCGCAGGGTGTCGACGGCTCCCTCAACTGTGACGACGAGTGCCTGACAAAGATCGGCAAGGCCCTTGGGGCCGACCGCGTGGTGAGCCAGACCCTGTCTCTTCAGAAGAAGGTGCAGTCCGCCGGTACCGTATGGGTCTGGGTCGTTCACCAGGTGGACGTGAACACCGGCTTGCCATTCGGGCATTTCGAGCGGGCGTGCATGTGCTCCAGGAAGACCTGGAATGTCATCGCGCGCAAGCATGCGAAGCGGCTGGCGAAGTTCGATCCGGCCGAACGTGTCGAGCTGGCGGATCCGATGGAGGCCAGGCCCACAAAAGGACCGGTGGATATTCCCGGCATGGTTTACATTCCGGCGGGTGAGTTCATCATGGGCAGCGAGTGGGGTGAATTTGACGAGGAGCCGCGTCACGAGGTCTATCTCGACGCGTTTTACATCGACAAATATCAGACGACCAACGAGGAGTACGCGCGCTGCGTGAAAGCCAGGAAGTGCGCTCGTCAGACGTGCTGGCATGTGAAGTCACTCATGGGTCCGACCCAGCCCGTGGCCGGTGTCGGATGGTACGATGCCCTTGCGTATTGTCGCTTCGCTGACAAGCGGATGCCCACGGAGGCGCAATGGGAGAAAGCGGCTCGCGGAACCGACGAGCGTCGATATCCGTGGGGCGACGAGTGGCGTTCCGAATGGGTGAATACGCATCATGCGCAGGATGGTTTCGAGACCACTGCGCCGGTTGGTTCTTTTTCCCAAAACGTCAGCCCGTACGGGGTCTACGACATGGCGGGCAATGTCTGGGAATGGACCCACGATTTTCACAGCACCACGTATTACCGCCACAGTGAGAAGCGCAACCCCCGGGGCCCGAAGACCGGCGACGAACTCAACAGGCACACCATGCGCGGTGGATCCTGGATGTACGATGTTCCCTTCTTCATGACCGCCGCAAATCGTAGCGCCGGCAGGCCGCTGATTCGCAAGAAGTATGTGGGGTTTCGGTGCGTCAAGGATGTCCCGCCCACCGCCGGAACACAGTAACCGCGAACTCGTCAACCCGGGTCAGAAACGCTTTACGCGAGCATGGCAATAGGGGCTCTTGCCACTGCGCTCGTAGTAATCCTGGTGGTAATCAGGGCCTGGCCAGAACTGTCCTGCCCTGACCATCTTCGTCACAATATCGAAGCCTTTACGCTCGAGATCCGCCACAAGCTTCTGCGCAATTTCCCTCTGCTCATCGTCAAGGAAGAAAACCGCCGACCGATACTGGTCTCCAATGTCCGGCCCTTGCCTGTCGAGCTGGGTCGGATCGTGAATCTCAAAGAACAAACGAGCCAATTCTTCGTAGCTGGTTTTGGATACGTCAAAAACAATCTCTACGGCTTCTGCGTGACCGGTTTGGCCGGAACAAACCTGCTCGTAAGTGGGGTTATCCACATGCCCGCCAATGAAGCCGGAAGTCACGGATATCACTCCAGGTATACCCGAGAAATAGTATTCAACTCCCCAGTAGCAGCCACCGGCAAAAATTGCCCGGTCTGTCTGCCTTGCGTGGGTTTCTGGAACGAAATCCAGAGAAACCGAGTTCACGCAATGTCGAATATTCTTGTCCGTGAACCCCTCCCCTTCGAAAGCGTGCCCGAGATGGGCGTCGCAGGAACTGCAGACGATCTCTGTCCTCATTCCGTCAGGGTCGGGAATCATCTTCACCGATTCTTCAATGGCATCGTCAAAGCTTGGCCATCCCGACCGGGAGTCAAATTTGTCCTCCGATCTGAACAGCTCCGCACCACACCGTTTGCAACTGTACGTTCCATCTGTCTTGTGATGAACGTACTCTCCCGAAAACGGCGGCTCGGTTCCCTTGTTTTCAATGACGTTCTTTTCTTTGTCTGTCAGCATCTTCTTTCCATCGTTGTCAGGTTTCCCGGCACTACCAGGATCGGCGGTAAAGGCAATCGCCAGTATCAATACTCCAGCAGAACCAATGATCATCGGTTTGAGAAGGTTTTTTTGTTCTTTTGTCATATTTCGATCTAAATCTTTACTATAATTTCAAGTATAATACGTCAAAACTCCATTTCAACCTTCACCGGCGATTATTATATGGCTGGATTCTACCAGAAAATAGATACCGGGAACGAGTCGAGCGCCTTGTCGGAGGTTATGAGCGGCAGGTTTTCGATAGCGCTTTGAGCGGCCAGCATGCGGTCAAAGGGATCTCTGTGCGCCTGGAGCCAACCGCCTGCTCTTTGAGCGTGCACTATGCTTACCGGAAGCTCGCCGAATCCTGCGGTCCTCACCCATCCCGAAATATCCTGGACGAGTACTTTGGCGGCTTCGAGCTTGCCCAGCCGATGCTTGGTTGCGATTTCCCAGGCGCTGGCGCTGGACACGAGGATTTCGTTATGGGGATCGGCGACGATCTCCCGCACTTTGACCGGTAGCCTTGAGTCGTCGAAAAGCCACCAGAGAAACGCGTGAGTATCCAGAAGGTATCTCATGGCTCCCATGCTTTGATCTCTTCGTCCGGAAGCGGATCAAAGAACCCCTCATCCACTACACCCTCAAGCAGGCCGGGAACGCGCGCGGCAGGTGGTTCGAGCGGGCACAACCGAGCTATCGGTACACCTCTCCTGGCGATGATCACCTCTGCGCCCGCGCTTACGCGTTTGAGCAGCTGCGACAAGTTGGTTTTTGCTTCATGTACGTTTACCGTTTCCATTTCACCAACTTAGTCATGTTACTGGACTAAGTCAACCATCCCACGGCCGGTACCTTTCGGGCATGGGGCGAAACGGTGTTTTATGGATAGCAATGGCTAGTAGAAAGCTTCTTCTTCATCTTGAGCCGCCAGGGAGGCGCGCTCGCGTTTTTCCTGAATAGCCTCTCCCATGTACGCTCCTGCCGCCACCAGGAGGAACCCGACCACAAGCCCCACAAGGAGCTCAACGATATGGATATCCACATGGTACCCGAACTTGCACCCAAGGAACCCCAGAACCTGACCAGCTGTCCCGGCAATGGCTCCTTCCAAAACTGTACGGCCCTGGGAGACAAAACCGACCACAATGCCGATAATCGGGAAAAGCAGGAACGGCACAATCCAGAAGAGGATGCTGTGTACTAACAGGGACATGTCCTTGGTCGCTTTTTCGACGGCCGCCTTCTCCGCCAGAGGCTGATCTTCTTTTTCGAGATCGTTGATGGTCGCCACCGTTTTGAGGCCCCTCTCAGCTCCGATGATCTTCGCCTGAGCCAGGATGGCTTCATTGGACGGTGTGACAGAAAACGCCACCAGGGTGCCGCCAATCATAATTCCTACACCGTAGACCAGCGCGAAGACAATGCCGCCTATAACGATGATACCGGCATAAAACTTCTTGGGCGCCGGGGAAGGCTTGCTGCACTTCCCGCACTTGACGGAATTTTCCGGGTTCTTCGTTCCGCACGAACACGTCCAGTACATGTGACACTCCTCTTTGAAAGCTTGAGGGTAGAGTATCGCGCTCTGGACGGATTTTCCAGTGGCTACTAAAAAATTACTTATCTGCCAGGGCCTTGTCCACGAGCGCCGCGAAGTCAGCCTTGGGGCGCGCGCCGATGAGCGTGTCTTTGACTTCGCCGCCGTGATAGAGGGCGACGGTGGGAATGGAGCGGATCCCCATGGAGCCGGCGATTCCCTGCTCCTCGTCCACGTTGATTTTTACGATCTTCACCTTGTCGCCGTATTCATCGGCCAGTTCCTCGAGAACCGGCCCGACCATCCGGCAAGGACCGCACCAGGGCGCCCAGAAATCCACGAGCACCGGCACATCGCTCTTGATAACGATCTCTTCGAAGTTCGCATCGGTTCCGTCTTGTACTTTGCTCATTGTTTCTCCTTTTAAATGAGAAAACCCCCTGATTTCTCGGAGGGTTTTCTTTGGTGACCCCAAGGGGAATCGAACCCCTGTTTTCGGCGTGAGAGGCCGACGTCCTGGACCGCTAGACGATGGGGCCAATATGCTCGGGGACTAGGATTCGAACCTAGATCAGCGGAGCCAGAACCCGCCGTCCTGCCATTAGACGATCCCCGATTGACGGGGCGTTGTTTAGCCGAACAGGGCTGACCTGTCAAAGAGAAAATCGCATTTGGTGCCTACTGGGATAGGCTCTTAACTTCTGCGAGTGAAACAGGAACTCGCCAGTCCGGTGTCCCGTCGAATGTCCACGGTTTCTTCGACGAACCTCGCCGTGATCTTGTCGCGGTAACCGCTCGCCCTCATCTCGGTGTTCCATCCCAGGGTGGTGTTGAGGCGCTCCATGGCAAGCTCCCGCAGGTATTTTCCCACCATAGAGGCCACTGAAATCGGCAGGTGAATGGAGTCCCCGTCGCGGATGAAAGAGACCTCCCCTATACCGTTCACGCGATAGGTGCTGACCTCCCGAGATTCCCGGATCACGGAGTCGACCGGCAGGTTCATGCCCTCGAACCACCGCCCGTAGCGCATGGCGGATCCGATCTTTCCACACAGGACTATCGACTCGCCTCGCTCCGAGTGGGTCAGTCTCATGGCCAGTTTCATCATGAGCTCGAAGTCCAGGCGCATCTTGTTCATACCGGGTTCAAGAAGCGCCAGGTTGAGCGTTCCGGCGCACGCCATGAACGAGCCGACGGACCCTGGTTCGACGCCTGCTTTTTTGAAGCGATCCTTCGCCGTTGCGGGGATTGTGTTCGCGTTCGGTTGTGCCCACAGGGGGAGGTCGATCCCCGTCGCCTCGCATGGGATCGGTATGACGCCGCCGGGACAGGGGACGGGTAACGGGAGGGGGAGGCAGACGTCTTCGACGAGGTCGGCGAAAGTCCCGGCCCGACAACCGAAAAGTTCGATCCAGGAGAGGATGGCGCGTTCTCCGGTGGCGGGGGACCGGCGGGAGAACAGGATCTTGGAATCGTCGGCAGGAAGATCGGGCCCCGCGAGGCGCGAGAAACGCTCGACGTCGTAGCCGTCGGACTCGAAAACGGTTCCCGTCACCAGCAGCGGTCCCAGCAGCGGTCCCAGGCCGTTCTCGTCGATTCCAATCACCAGCATTCCAGTACCTCGTCTCTACTGGAGTTCGAAGGCCCCCGTATCACAGGGCGTGACCCGCGGAACTCCCCGTTGATCGGTCTCGGGCGGCGGGCAATCGACGCCGAAGTCGACCGCCGGGCTCGACGGATCGAGCGCCATTGTCGGGGTGAAGCCGCCATTGTCCGCCAGAGGTTGCAGCAGCGGATCGGAGAACTCGATGTCCTCCACGCACGGGGTGTCGTCGTTGCCGTTGTTCTTGATGTCGGGCCACTGCATATTGCCGCCCCGATCGTCGAACGACTCGTGGCAAGCCAGCGCGCTGTACTCGTTGGGGGTGGTGTTGTAGGCAAACAAGGAATTTCCAAGGGAGATTTGCGCCTCCTCGCCCTTGAAGATCGCCGGGGCGTAGTCCGCGTCGTTGCCGTAGAACACGCTGCTGATTATTTCCACCGTGCTGGCGCCGTTGAAGATCGCGGCCCCCACCTCCGGGACCTGGTTACCCGAGAAGGTGCAGTTGGTCACTGTCGCCGACGAGCCCGAGCCCACGAACAACGCTGCGGCGTGCGCGTCGGACCTGTTTTCGGAGAAGGTCGACGCGGTGAGTGTGAGGTGGCCCACCTGGTGGTAGAGACCGCCGGCCCCGCCGGTGGGGCTGCCGTTGAAGTTGTTGGAGTGGAACAGACAGCGGTCGACCACCGACTGGGAACCCTCGTAGAAGTAAGAAAACATCGCGCTGCCATGCTGGTTTGCCCGGTTGTTCTCGAATAGCGTGTCGCAGAGGAATAGATCTCCGGGCACGTCGTAGTTCATCCCGTCGATGTAGATTCCGCCGCCATTGCCGAACTGGCCGCTTTCGGCCGAGCTGGTGGCCACGTTGCCCTCGAAGACGCAGTCGATGACCGTCAAGTCCGAGCCCCGGTTGAATAGCCCGCCGCCGTTGGAGGCGCTGTTGTCAATGAACTCGCAATCAGAGAACGTGGCCTGGCTCAACCCGCCGGCGAATACCGCTCCGCCGCCGATCTCGCCTTCCTGGCTGGTACAGTGGTTGTTCTCGAATCGCACGTCGATCGCGGTCAGCGCGCCATACCAGGGATGGAGGATCGCTGCGCCGGAGTCCACCGCCAGACCGTCTGCGATAGTCAGCCGTTGCACGGTGAGCTCGGTGTAGTGATCGAGTTCCAATACGCGCACCGCCTCGCCGCCGCTCAGGGTGATAGCCCCCTCTCCGTCGACCATCAATGGAAAGTCCACGAACAGGGACTCGGTCAGGGTGATTACGTGCTCCCCTCCACAGTCGAACGTGATCGTCCCGCCGTTCTCCACGGTTCGCAGCGCCTCCACCGCGTCGGTCAGGGCCTGGGCGGTGCAGCTCCCGGCCGTGCCGTCACCAACCACCTCGATCTGCCCCTGGTGCTCGAGCGGGTCGAGGGCGCCCGGGCACTCGGGTGGTGGATCGCTGTCGCTGTCCGTGTCGGTGTCCACGTCCGAGTCCGTTCCACCGTCGCTGCCGCTGCTGCCGCTGTCACCACTGCAACCGACAGTGGTCCAGACGATCGCCACAATCAGCAGCCACAGCAGATGCGGTCTCTTTTTAATGCTCATGCCTCCTCCCGCCTATGCCAAAATACAAAATGTAGGGCGAATAAATCACCTCAAACCTTTTTTCCCGAACACCTTCATTATGAACTAGAATTGTTCTCAAATGAACCTTACGGAGGTCAATATGAAACTCCTTGCTTTGTGCGCCATGCTCGTCGCCGCGATGCTCGTGATGTTGGTCGGCTGCGGAGTCGATGACAACCGCTCCGGCGGTAATTCCGATTCGGACACCGATTCCGACACTGATTCGGACGGAGACACTGACACAGGGGATCCCGGGTATTTCGGAGCCATCCAGGGACGGGTCCAGGCTCCGGCGGGCTTCCCCATCTCGGGCGCTCTGGTCTATGTCACCGGAGGGGATGGTCCCGAGATCGAGGACCACACTTTTTGCTACATCTGTGACGATATGACGGGCCTGA
>JAUXHN010000329.1 GCA_030621515.1 Deltaproteobacteria bacterium
CGGGGCCGAAGTACCCTTGTGCAGCTTCCCATTCTCCCTGACGAAATAGCGGGTCCCGTGTTTGGAGCTGCTCCACATCTCATACTGCGGGTGGTCGTAGCCCATGTGGCACTGCTGGCAGGCCTTGGGATCCTGGGCCTCCCGCTTGTCGAAAGCGTGCCTCGTATGGCATTCGTCACATGAGTTGTTGTTGTATCGATGGCCCTTTTCCTGTCGTTCTTTCCGCTGCGCCTCCGTCTTCAGGCCCATGTTGTGGCAACCGCCGCACCCCTTGCCTCCAGCCATCAACTCCGGGGGCTCCATGCCGGTGGCGGGAATCGCCAACATGACGGCCCATCCGTGACTGTGCTTGCCCTTTGAGAACTGCTCCACCTGCTCATCGTGGCATTCGGCGCAGACCTGTTCCGACGGAAACGTCGCCAGGTGGGCATCATCGGGGCTGTTGTGCTTGTCCCCGTGGCATTCGGAGCAGGAGATGTCGTTTTCCCTGTGCTTGCTCCTCTCCCAATCCGCCACCCAGCCGGCAGTAACCGTCCTGTGACAGGTCACGCAGGCTTCCTCATTCGGATCTCTGACCGGCTCTTTCGAGTCGGGCTGGACCTCTTTATCGGGCTGGGCCTTCGAGTCGACCTTGTCCTTTGAATCAGTCTGGTTCTTTTTGTCCGGCTGGTCCGACCGGGGCGCGCCGTTACAGCCGCCAATCCCCAGCAACAACATTGAAAAGACCAGAAACATCACACTTTTCATGAGGCGTTCTCCTGTCCATAGAAATCCCAACGAGCCCGACAATATCAGCGCCCTGATTGTCAATCAAGCCACTGGCATATCTTCGCCCTACAGGCCCCCAGACGTTAAAGATCTTTCATCTGGAGAAATTTGCGTTTTTGTCTATAATTAAATGAGATATGTCTGTATTTAACCTGGAAACATCGCTGAAAAGAGCGGAGCGGAGACTCGGGGCACGAGCCGATCGGCCCGGAAGAAAGATACGTTCCGACAGGGGCCGGTCGAGGATCCCGGCGGTTGTCTTGAACCGCCTGGCGGTTCTTTGCTCAACCCGGGAACGTCCCAAAATGCGTACCTTGATGCGCGACATCCAGGTATTTTGCAATGCGCACGCGCTGAGTATTCCGTCGAGGGCAACGCTGTACAAGTTGCTCCCCGGGTTGCCGGTACCCGCCTACAGGGCAGGCGACCTGCCGCAATCGGTGCAAGACGCCCTGTACAATCAAGACCCGGACACCCTGGTCCCCGGCCATCAGGTGGCTTTTTACTGTTTCAATTACGGAAATTCGAGAGCGGTGAGCTTCGCGGCCGGGCTACCATGGTTGGCCCTGTACCAGGCGGTGCGCCTGCCCGGCTATCGAAAGAAGAGCCTGGGCCTGGCCCTGGCGGTGAGCGCAGCGATAGGAGCCTGAGATGAACATCCGAAATCCCGTTTCCGTTATTCCGCAAGCTGTGGGGGACGCGGTCGCCCAGATCCCCTATTGGTTTGTGATCGGTGGACACGCGGTGCGTTGTTTTTGTCCCTACAGGCCCAGCAGAGACGTGGATTTCGGCGTGAACCACCCACGGGATCTGAAAGACCTGGTAAGTCGGCTGAAGAAGCAGGGCAATGTGGAAATCCTGGAGCGCGGGAAAGACACGGTGCATCTGCGTTTTGAGGGAATAGATATCTCCATCTTCGTTCTGGAGTTGTTGAAGCCCTTCGTCGAGGATCGCAGATTGACACCCGAGGGCGTTCTCGCGACCAAATTACATGCCATCCTGGACAGGGGAGTTCGCAGAGATTTTTTCGACCTTTACGTGACGATGCAGAAGTTTTCCATAGGCATCGCGGAGTGTCTGGCCACCGTCCGCCTGGTGTTCAGGCAAGAAGTCAACGATGCGTTGTTGCTCAGGGCCCTGACCTATTTCGACGACGCGGAAAGAGAGGCTCCGTTGCCCGGCGAGGGACCTGACGATTGGGCGACGGTTAAGGGCTTCTTCATCACGAGGGTTGGAAATCTTCTCGTTCCTCCCAGAAGGGAACTGGAAATTCAGAAACTCGTGGTTGATGTTCGCGAGGGTCTACCGCTCGAATAGTTCGGAAACAAAAGGAAATTCGTATCAAACTCCATAGTCGATGATGAACACTTGACGGTGTATCATCCTTGTAAATTGAACATTGCATATTAATATTGCAAGGACATACAGGTGTCGAAATCCTCCCAGGAACAGCGACCGGGCGTTTGCAACTTGCGTTGACACATATTCCGACGTTCCGTTAGGATCTATCGGTGTCAGATATCATGTGGGAGGTATCGTTTTGTCGCACATCGTGAACGTTATCCTTGTTGTTCAGGTTTCTATAATCATCTGTTTGTGCATCGGCCTGTCACCGCTGTCCGCCGGTGCGCAGAACAACCCGTACAACAGCCCGCAATATGTTGAAAAGAATATTTACGAGAGATGCTCGGACAAGCTGAGCGATGCACAGAAAGAGGAGTTCGATGCGCTCGCCTCGCGGGATCGGCTGAAGTGGCTGGAGGAGAATTGTGGGCAACGCAAGAAGAGCGCACGGTCGAAGGCGTGGCAAATGTACGTTGACTGCAAGCCCGATCTCACGCCGGCTCAAAGTAGGGAATTCGAGTCGAAGTCTTGGGACGATCGCAAGCTCTTCCTGGCGACCCATTGCAAACATGTGTTGCTCCCGGAACCGGCACAACCCGTGAAGAAGAAGCCCGTTGCCGTCGCAAAAGAGCAGGGGGAGCAGAAGATCGCCGTTTTTCAGATCGTCAATGAGGCCGGGATGGACCAGAGGGATGTATCCACCCTCGACACCATCGTGGAGAGGACCGTGAAGGAGGAAGCTCACGGCCGGTACGGGATCGTTGTCGTGGAGTCGGCGCAAGAGGGGGAGTACTGCGATGATAACTGCATGCTTGAAAGGGCGAGGGCAA
>JAUXHN010000003.1 GCA_030621515.1 Deltaproteobacteria bacterium
GCGGGTCCTCTTCTCTCATGGTTGGCCCTCCTGGCGATTGCAATAACGACCCTCTGGCCTCTCTTCAAGCGGGGCAGGGTATGGCTTGTTCCCGCAGCCGGAGTTTGTCTTCTACTCGGCTTCCTGGGTCCCGTCTGGGCCGGTTCGGCGATCGCGCACACCCCACAAACCCTTGACAGGATCGACTCCGCAGGCGGGATGTCTCCGATGATCGGCAAGATCGTCCGCAAGCTGGGAGACGGGGACGGCGACGGCCATGCCCGCTGGATGGGCGGCCTGGATTGCAACGACGAGGATCCGTCCATCCACCCGGGCGCACGGGAGATCCCGAACAACGATGTGGACGAGGACTGTTCCGGCGCGGACCTGGATCTCGATGAGCTTCGCGCCGCCGCCTCGGGCGGTTCCGCCAGGGCCACGGGGGAGGGGATAACCTCCTATAAACGCCCGGATCTACCGGAGGATGTCTCCCTCTTCTTCATCACAGTAGACGCGCTGCGCTGGAACGAGCCGGGGTTCATGGGCTACGAACGCCCGGTGACGCCGAACCTGGACAGGCTCGTGAAAAACGGAACCATCTACGATCGCGCCTACGCGCTGGGATCGTACACCGGCCAGTCCATACCCGCCATGTTGACGGGCAAGTACACCTCGGAGCTATTGAGGAACGACAGGCACGAGTTGCGCGTGTCGGGCAAGGAGAAATTTGCCGCCGAGTACATTTGCGGCGACAACGTTCGCTGCAACGCCATCCTCTCGCACTTCCTGTTCAAGCCACACTACGGCTGGAGCCAGGGATTTCAGGAATGGCTAGTGTCGGGCGCGGCCCCGGAAGGCCCCGGGCATATTGACTCCAAGTACAACTCTCACATGGTGGCGAACAAGGCCGTCAATTGGTTGAAGGACCCAGAGAACACGGCGGGCAGATTTTGGATATGGACCCACTTCATGGATCCTCACAAGGAGTACCTGGACCACGAGGGGTTCAGGCGGTTCGGAAAAGATCGACGATCTCGCTACGACCAGGAGGTACTCTTCACCGACCACCATGTGGGGCGGATGCTCGACTTCTTCATGACCCTCCCCTCGGCGAAGCGCACCATCTTCATTGTGACCTCGGACCACGGGGAGGCGTTCAACGAGCATGGGCGATGGTGTCACGGCAAGGAGCTGTGGGAAGAGATAGTACGTGTGCCCATGGCCGTGGTCGGGCCCGGAATAGCCAAAAAACGGATCGCGCGGCAGACCAGCCACATCGACCTGTTTCCCACCTTCCTGGATATCTTCAACCAGAAGATCCCCGACGGTATACACGGAAGAAGTTTGCTGCCCGACTGGGTGGAGGGCCAGGAGATCCCGGAGAAACCCATCGTGGTCGACCAGCCGAAGAACCCGTACTACGAGACACGGCGGGTGTTCATCAGGGACGGCTGGAAGCTCCACGATCTCCCCGATACGGGCACCCAACGCCTCTATAAAGTAACCGACGACTACGAGCGAGGTGATTCCCTGGTTTCGATCGAGCCGGAGAAGTACGCCGAGATCAAGGCGGCGTACGACCTCTTCATGGCCACGGAGTTCAAGCCCGTCGCGACCGTCAGTTACGGGGCGGATGCGGACGACGTGAACGAGATGCCCCTGCCGCCGGGGGCAGGGAAGAACCGTTGACATAGAATCTATATGTCAAGTGGAGGGTTCCGACCCCATATGTGCTCACGGGCAGTTGTCCGGGACCGGCGTGCAAGAGTCGTCGAGGTTGTCATAGACGTCGATCCAGCTGGGGCTACTTGCGAGCTGGTCCAGCAGCTCGCATACCTCACAGTCGGGCAGGACGTCGTTATCGTATACATGCAAGCTCCCCCCCAGCTCGGTGATGGCGCTGAGCCCGTCCAGGTTGGTCAGAGCCCCGTTGTAATCGACATACATTTCCCCCACCACCGAGGTGATCCCGTTCAGCCCGTCCAGGTTGGTCAGGATGTCGTTGGAGCTGATATACAAGCTCCCCCCCATCTCGGTGAGGGCGCTGAGCCCGTCCAGGTCGGTCAGGGCGTCGTTGGAGGCGATAGACAAGTCCCCCCCTATCTCGGTGAGGGCGCTGAGCCCGTCCAGGTTGGCCAGGGAGCCGTTGGAAAGGACATACAGGCCAGAACCGACCGAGGTGAGGCAAATCAAATCGTCCAAGTCGGTGCATAAGGGGCACAGTACCAGCAGCTCGCCCGAGATCGAGGTGTATCCTGCCAGATCTGCGATCTGGGCCGGAGTGTTGACCTCGACATCCCCGGCATAGGCTCCCAGATCGCAGGTGTCCGAATCAGTGTCGGTATCGGTGTCTGTGTCGGTGTCTGTGTCGCTGTCGGAATCGGAATCCGAATCGGAATCCGAGTCGGAATCCGAGTCACTCGATCCACCGCCACCGCTATCGCCCCCGCACCCCCCGCAAACCAGCGCGGTGGCGAGCGCCGTCAAAAGCAAGTACCTCATTTCCAAGCCTTTCGTTTTGAACGTGTGGGCATTCTAGCATTGAACGGGGACGTTTGTCCTTATTCCGGCACGACGTTGCCCCATTCGGGTTCGGACGACGGGTCCTTGTCCCCGTATTCCTCGTCGTCTTCAGGCAGCACCCGGATCCCGCTCCGGCTGATGGGCATCCTCGACTCCGGAAGAGGATCTCCCTCGTGGTAGAACCGGAGCTCCTGGCTCAGCCCCTCAGCAAGCTCCGTCCGGTCTATCCTCCCGCGATCGAACATGGTTTTCATCACCCGGTGCAGGGAGTTCATCTTGCGCTCGGACACCTGGTTGCGCACGTAGGTTCCGTGACGGGTTATCGGGCTGGGCAGAAGCTTGATCAGGAAGACCGACTCCACGAGGTTGAGTTCGTGGGGCTCCCGCCCGAAGTAGTGGCTTGCCGCCTCCTTGATTCCGTACAGGGTCGGGCCGAATTCGATGACGTTGAAATACAGCTCCAGGATCTCGTCCTTGGTGAACTGGGACTCCATGTACCAGGTGAAGAAGAGCTCCTGCAGTTTTCTGGCCACGGTCCGCTCCCGGTTCATGAAGAGGTTCTTGGCCAGCTGCATGGTGATGGTGCTGGCCCCGTGGCTCAGGCTGTCCTTCTTGAGGTTGAGCTCGATGGCTCTTTTTATCTCCGGGATGGTAACGCCCCGATGATGTCTGAACTTTCCATCCTCGGTGGTGAGCGCCGCCTCTACGAGGTACGGCGAGATCATGGAGTACGGCGTCCATCTGTCCGTTCCCGGGCCGCTGATCAGTCGCATGGGTTCTGCGTCAGCGCCATAGGCGGTGTAAGAGAACGGCCTTCGGAAATCCTGCGGGTTCGGTACGGTGCTGAAGTCCGTGATCTGGCAACGGTTGTCCAGGTTCACCTCCAGCGCAGTTTTTCCCGGCGCGTTCTCGTCGATGCCCAGTCGCATGTCCAGGGCGAACAACCCCTCCAGCTGTACTCCTTCCAGACGAGGTTTCAGCTGCGAGGGCACCGCCGCGAGGATCTGTCGGCACGCCGTGGGAGGGACGTTTCCGGAGATATCGAAGGCGAAACGATCGAACATCACGTTGCCCCGCAGGGTAATCCTGGCAAGCCCTCGCACCGCCATCAACCGCTCCAGATTGAGCTGTCCCTTGTCCTGTTCGTAGCTCGCCTTGAAATCCAGATGGGCATCGAGATCCTCGATGGACTCCGCCGCCAGTCTCGGATGACTTACCGCTAACCCCGAGATCGAAGCCTGGCCTTCGAATGCCAGCTTCTCCCCGTTGTCCTGTAATTCCACAACTACGGTTCCGTCGACCGATGCACGCCCCCACTCGATGTGCTCGTTGGGCATGAACATCTCGCCGACGGTCTTCAGCGGCATGTCCGGTATCTCGATGGAGACGCTCGGATCCTCGTCCCCGGGCCAACTCGCTCCCAACACCCAGCGAGCATCGGTTCCAGGCATCTGCCCGCTCGCCCGGATCGTCAACGCCCTTTTTCGTGTCAGGGAAATCTCCCCGGACACGCCGGAGAGCTTCATTTCCAGGTTCTTGTCGCCCGATTTCGAAAGCACGCCGGACGCATCCAAAACGTCTACCTTTACCGAGATGCCCTCATCATCAACCGCAGGGCCGGACTCCGCCTGCACGTCGCCCTCTTCGATGCTCCCATCGGCCTCGGCCAGGCCTCCTTGCGAATCAACCATGCCGAGCGCGCGTGCGCTGTCCCTGGCGTCCTTGACGAGTTTTTCCAGATCCTGAGGGTCCACAGGCAGATCGAAGCCCGGCTGGTTCAAGGAAAGAGACACATGTTCTCTCTCGCTCCTCAACTGCACCTCGCTGGATTCCCCGAAAACAAGATTCCGTCCGAGATGAACCAGGGTGAAATCGTCGGTGTTGACAACAGCTCCTCCCTCGGTCGAAAACCGTCCGGACAACCCCTCCACGGTTACCGAGAACATTCCATCATCCGCGACGAGACGACCCGAAACGAGGTGGATCTCTGGGATGGATCGCGTCGGGCCGGCGCCCTGTGCCTCTGCGTCCATTCCCTTCGAAACTCGTTCGATCAGCTCTCTCCACTCCACGGCCTGCGCTCCGTCCAGGGACTCACCCATCCGGATCTCGAGACCGTCCACCCGGATACCGGTGAGATCGAGATCTCCCATCAACAGCGACCCTACCCGCACCCCGACCCCGAGGCTTTCAACCAGGACGAGCGGTCGTGAACCCTCCTTCGACCGGACCTCCACATTCTCGAAGACCACTGAAGAAAGCGAGATGTCTACGTCCTCGAAGGATATGTGAACGCCGAGTCGCTCCTCGACCCTGGGAATCAAACCCTCTATGATGCGCTCGTCGGCTCCGGATTGAAGAAACAGAAGCGCCAGGAGGCCCAGAACGAGCACCAATATGAAGAGGGCCAGGAGCCAGCGCTTGATACCCATGATCGACAAAGTCTTTCACGAACACTGAATAACTTCAACGTCCTCGTATACGAATCACATGTGATCAATCAAGGCGCATTTGTGGCCAACCATGCGCTTGAGGAAACCGCGGCCTTTTGCGAAGATAACCGGCCATGGGACGCTTGATCAGGCAAACCGAAATGGAGACAATGGCCGGAGCGCTGGTGGCGCAGCTGGCCGATTTCGATCCGCAAGCGGTGGTCTACATCCACTCCCAGGGTCATTTTTCGGGCGAGGTTCTAGCCCGCTCTTATGGCGCGGATCTTTTCAAGCTGGACCTTCGATACCCCTTCAGCCGTGTACTCGCTTCGATCCCGAGACCGTTCCTCATTCCCCTGTGGCCACTGAAGGAGTTGATGTACAAAGTTTCGGCTCCTTCACTGAAGGGAGCCGCGCAACTGCCAAGCCCGGGTGTTCGCATCACCCTGGTGGACGACTCGGCGAGCAGTGGACGAACTATCCGAATGGCCCTGAGCATTCTCGAGGACAACGGTCACAAGCGCAAAGACATTCGCGTTGCAGTGCTTCGATGCGGCGGCAGGGCACAGGAACTGGTGGATCATTACGTCACCGGGAATCCGGTGATATTCAGTTTGAGATAGGCTTCAAGGTGTTATCTGGTCTGGGCATGCCTTACGAATCTTCTCGCCACGTAGCAACGCAGTTGCTCTCTGGCGTCGTGCCCCATATCACAGAATGCCACGCCCATCCCCGCGCTTCCCTGGCCGTCTCCCACGTCGGCCCGTACGACCTTTCCCTTGACGGAAAATGGACGGCGGCTGGAGGGCAGGGAAAGCCGAAGGAGCAGCTCCTCGCCCTCGAATAACAGGAGATCCGAGTGCAGGTAAACTCCCACGGCGCTCAGGTCGAAACAGTCGAACGCCATGGCATCCCCATGTTCGTCCACCAGTTCGATTGACACGTCCTCTATGGATCTTCGGGAACTCTTCCTGCGATTCGTCCGACGGGAAACCCCCGCAGTATCCACTACACATTGCTTTACGGCATGTTCGACGCGTCGCGGATTACCCATGAAATCATTTATTCCATAACCGGGACCCGGGGTCAAAATCTTTCTATTATACTTCGCCAATCGATACTAATGCGTCTATTATCACGGAAAAACCAGGATACGTTCCTCCCCGTGCACCGCGATCAATTTGTCCACGTGGGCGATCAATGCGTCTCTTCTGGCTAGCAAGAGCGCGATCTCCGATTCTTTTAGCAGCGCTCGACCCGGGCGAGTGGGCCCCCACTTCACGGTATCCATCACCGCTCTTGCTTCAAGCCTGCGCAACTTGGAAATCAGGGCGACGGAGAATCTCTGGCAAGACGAAAGCAGATCGTCCATTCTCATGCGTTGTCGATCGGACCACGTCGAGAAAGATCCGTTATTGTCGATGAGCACAAGGGTGGATCCGGAGCTGTCGGCGAACAGGTTCCCGCCCGAGAACCGATCCCAGTTTCCGGCCACGTAATCGAGCGTTACCATTGACGACGCGGGCGCAACGAGCGGTTCTTCGCCGGGCGTGGGACCGTCAATGGAGAGAAAGAAGTCAAGCTTCACGCGACCTTTGCGACCATCGAGCCCGGACACGACGATATCGTCCATCCAGGTGATCATCGCGCCGGGAATAGCCCCGTTGTCTCCCGTGCGCGCCTCTTTCCTCAGGGACGAAGCCACATCAGGGAAGTGTTTCTCCAGGTGTCCTGTGAGCCTGGGAAGCGGGATCTCGCGCATGGTCGAGGGGGGCACCCTCTCCACCCCGAGCAATCTTGCGAGGCGAAAGTAGGCAACCTCGAAACGGGCGGTGCCGTTGCCACGGCGCATGGGCTTGAAGACCGCGACATCGCCTTGAGTCAGCTTCACCTTCAACGACAAGGAGCGCATGGAGATCGGGCGCACACCGACTATTTTGCCGCTGACGAGATTCTCCGTCATGTCTCCGGGCAAGCTCGCGGACCGGCGAGGTTCCTCCACATTGGCGCGAGGGATCACATCCTTCTTCGCCACTTGCGTCACTCGTCGATCTTCCTCGCCCGCATGCTCTCCTGTGCCCGAGCAGCTCAACGACAGGACTCCGAACAAGAACGCCGGTATGGGTATTCTGGTCATTCACTCCCTCTTGTCTGAGATATACTAACCGAATGCAGTCTTTACAAAACTAAAACGGTGGTCCTTGACAGCGGGCAGGAGCACCCTTTAAGGTGCTTGCCTCCTTTCGACGAGGTGGAGGGATAAGAAAATGAAGAAAAAAGAGAAAGACAAGTTTAAGAAGATATTGATGGGCAAGCGGGAGAAGCTCCTGATCAATGCGCGCCAGACTCTCGATGAAGACATGACTCTTGACAAGGCCGATCTCGCTGACGAGATGGATCTCGCCTCCAGTGAGTACTTGCAATCCTTCCAGTTCCGCCTGAGGGGCAGGGAGCGAACATTCCTGAGCAAGATCGACAAGGCGCTGGTAAAGTTGAAGGACGGATCTTTTGGAGTTTGCGAGTACTGCGGCGAGCCCATCCACACCAAACGTCTCGAGGCAAGGCCCGAGACCAACTTGTGCATCAAGTGCAAGGAAGAGCAAGAACGCGAAGAACAGCAGTTCGGCGATTAGGTCTACTGGACCGGAATGCTCACCAGGAACGTCGTTCCCCCACCTCGCACAGTCGTGAAGTTGATTCTGCCTCCGTGCGCCTCCACGATCTCCCTGGCCACCGCCAGGCCCAGCCCCGTACCGTTTTCCTTTCCCAGGGTGACAAATGACTGAAACAGGGAACCCTGAATCTCATCCGGTATTCCCGGCCCCGTGTCGGTAAAGCTGAAGATCAGTTCATCGCCGAGCCTGTCCACCTCGAAGATCATCTTCCCTCCACCGACCATTGCCTCGGCGGCATTGATGGCAATGTTATTGAACGCGCGGATCATCTTCTCGGTGTCCAACCGTACGGAGCCCGCCGTGCGCAGGTGGATCTCCAGTTCCACTCCGTTCGACTTGAGGTGCTGCTCGACCTGTGCCCTGAACTCATCGATAAACTCGGGAAGAAGGCAATTGCTGGGGAGGACCCGGCGCTCTCCCCTGGAGAAGGCGATGATCTCTGCGGCCATTCTGGTGATCCGGTCGAGGGCCGCGTTCACGTGCTCGAGGTACTGGTCGCCCTCCTGTGTGTCGACCCTGGCCGCCAGCATCTCCGCATATCCCGAGACCACGGTGATTGGCGACTTGAGATCGTGAAGGACGCCCGCCAGCAACCTGCCCACGGTTGCGAGCCGCCGTTCGCGCTCACGCACGACACGATCCGAGAGATGATCCATGGCCGACGCGAGCTGAGCGGCCACGAGCCGCAGTAACATCAGATCGGGCTCAGTGAACCCGACACCCGAGCCCCTGTTGGCCACGAGCAGAGCCCCTCGCATGGTTCTATCCTCGGGGAACGGAAGCGGTACTGCGGCCAGGTTCTCCACGGGGATCCCGATGCGTTTCTCGATACTGTACTGAAAACGCGGGTCTCCCGCCGGCTCGTCGATCAGGAGCTCCCGACCCCTGGCGGACACCCACCCGCAGAACCCCCTCCCGGCATCCACCCGGATGACCCTGCTCGTCTTCGCGTCCGAGGTCAGTACGCGGATCTGTGCGCCGCTGTCGTCCATGCTGTGCAGGATGGCCACTCCGGCATCGCAGATCGTAAGCACCCTTCCGAGAATTGATACGGCCAGGGAGTCCAGATCCTCGGCCCGCGCCACGAGACGCTCGAGATCGAGCAGGAGGTTCAACTCCCTGTTTCGACGCTCGACGTCGACCTTGGCATTGGTGATGGCCCGGTTCTTTTCGACGAGGTCTATCATCATGACCGAATTCTCGACCGTGAGCGCGAGCTGCCCGCACAGCAGGCCCAGGATCTCCAGATCCTTCCGGTCGAAAGTGCCGTCGATCCTGTTGAGCACCTCGGCGACGCCGATAACCGTGCCGTGTCGTCCGAGGATCGGATGACACAGGATGTCCCGTGTGGCGAAGCCGGTTTTCTCGTCCCAGGTTGGATCGAATCGCTCGTCCAGGCTGGTGTCGGTTACGATCAACGGTCTTGCGTGCCGTGCCGCCCAGCCGGCGATTCCCTGCCCGGGCCTGAGGCGAATCTCGGTTACGTCGTCGCCCTCGATGACTCTCGACAACAGATCTCCGTCGGAATTCACCAGGAAGAGCGTGGATCGCTCCGCCCCCATGAGCCGCGTCGTTCTCTCCACTGCCATGGTGAGGATCTCGTCGAACGTCATGGTGGATTCGAGGGCCAGGCCGATCTCTCTCAACACGCTGAACTGCTGCTCGGCCTTTTCGAGCCGACGTTCCATTTCGAGTATATTGAGTTCGGTCACCAGCTCCCCCCTGTCATGCTTGGGGCCGATATTACGACTTGGTGCCGCATTCGGGGCAGAACTTCGCGCCTTCTTCGAGCTTGGCGCCGCAGTTGCTGCAAAACTTGGGACCCTGCGCGAGGGGCTGGCCGCACTCCGCGCAGAACTTGCCCGGCGCCACTTGCTTGTTGCACCCGGGACACGTGACGCCCGCGCCGGCTGTTGCCTGGCCGGCGGGAGTCTGCGCACCCGCAAGCGCACCCGCGCCGCCTGTGGCTCCACCCTGGGGATAACCCTGCTGTTGAGGCGGCAAGGGAGGTGCCTGCTGCTGCTGCATTCCCTGCTGCTGGAACATCCCGGCCATACCGAACCCGACGCCGAGCGCCGCGCCCCCGAGCATGGCGTTGCCGCCGCCACCGCCGCCACCTTCTCCGCCGCCGCCGCCGCCGCCGCCCGCCGCCATACCTTCTCCGGCGCCCATCAGAGCCTTGCCCGACGCGAACTGCTGGAACCCCTGCATGCCGCCGGCCATCCGCACGTACGCGGCGTCGGTGTACAGCTTCTTGAGGGTCTTTTCGTCCTCTTCCTTGATCCCGATGACGAAGTTGCCCATCTGGGCGATGCGCACGCCGTAGTGCTCCGTGTACTTCTTGACGCCCTCGAGCACCGTCACCTCGATCTCCTCGGTGTACGCGCCGGAGACCACGTCTAGCAGCGGCCACTTCTCCTTGACGACGAGCTCGGCGATCTGATCGCGGATGACCTTCAACACCTGCTGCTTGAACCAGTTGAAGAAAGAATCGTTGTCCGACTGCTGCATGCCCACGAGCCCGATGATGAGCTGCTCCGGGTTGAAGACCTGCAAGGCGAAGTCACCGTGGACCAGCGTCTCGACGGGAACTCCGGACTTGGGATCCTCTACCGAGCCGATTCGCCCGCCGAACTTGATGCCCGGAAACTGTCGCGTGGAGACGAAGAACACCTCGGCGATAAGGACGTTGCCGCCCGTGAACGAGTCGACCAGGTTGGACAGGAACGGAATGTTGGAGGAATTCAGGGTATGCCGTCCCGGCGGAAGCTTTCCCTCAACTTTACCGTCCTTGAAGAAGACGGCCACCTCGTCCGAATCGACGGTCAGCTGAGCATAGTTGGGAATGGTTTGATCCGGGTGCTTGTAGATCGCGAAGTCTTTGGCTTCGTCCGGTCGCGCGATCATCATCTCCTGGACGCCGCGCTTCAGAAAACTGCCGATACCCATGTCTCTCTCCTTCGCCTTGATAATAAAGGCGGATACTTTACGAATTCTCGTACTCGAAGCTTGAAAGTATAGTGTCCACCCGCAATTCGGTCAACGAGCCCGCTCGCAGATCGTTCATCCGCCATAGCGAGCCCGGTTCGGACGCGCGACGAAGAAATGAGCCCAAAGCAGGGCCACCGCGCTCCAGATATTGACAGCCTTTTTCTGTAAGAGATCAAGCAAAAGGACGCTACAATCACGCACCCTACTCGGAGGCTGCCATGCGATTCCACTTCATGCTCCTGTTACAAGCGATACTGCTCCTGTCGCTCCTTCTCGGCTGCGGCGGGTCTGGAAAAAGACCCGGGAGGGCGTCCGATTCCGACGCGGAGGAAACCGATACGGAAGAACGGATGACCGCGGAGGATATGATCCCCCGGGCCGTGCTCGTTCGAGCCGAGTTCACCCGCGAGGTGGACCACAAGCGCTTCAAGGCCACGGGCGACATTCTCGAGGAGTTCGATCCGACCGTTGAGGTCATCTACCTGGTGGGCAAACTCAAGCGGGTACCCACACAGGCGAGGATCGAGGTCCGCTGGTTTCGGGACTCCAAGAGGGATCCCCTTCTCATCTCGGATATCCACGGTTCGGGCCGTTTCTCCTTCGTGGCCGATTTTCGACCCGTCGAAGACGAATTCATCCCCGGATCACACACGGCTCGCATCTTTGTCGACGATGCTGAGGTGGGGGGTGCCTCGTTCACGATCGCGGGGGAAGATCCCTTTGCCGCCGGGGTGCGCGTCAAGAAGACAACCGTCTCTACCCGGGTGACCCGGAAGATGAAGCCCCGGCAGCCGGCCAGGGCATTCAGGGAAAAAACAAAAAAGCTCCACGTCACCTTCGACATCGAAAACGCTTCGCCTGAAACCGAAGTCACCGTGCGCTGGCTTCGCAACGACGACCTGTTCAACGAACAGGAGGTCAGCGTGGCACCAAGAGGGCGGTTCGGGAGCGTGATTGAATCCCCCGCCGGGCTACCCTCGGGAAACTACGTCGTGGAGATCGAGGCAAATGGCGAAGCGAAGGCGCAAACCCGCTTCGTCATCGGGGAGGTGTCCGACGGACCGGCGGTGGATCTCCTGGCCCTCGGTCTCGCCCTTGGCGGCGACAACCTGCCCACGGTGGAGCAGACGGCGTTCAAGGTGGGCCATCCGGCCATCAAGTGCGGATTGAGGTTTCTGGACGTGCCGCCGGAATCGATCGTCGAGGTTCAGTGGATCCAGCTAGAGGAGGACAGCGAATCCATCTGGCACACGACGCGCACCGCCGTGACCGCCGGAGGATCCGGGACATTGAGCGCTGTGTGGGAAGCGAACGGCTCTTTTGCGGAAGGACAGTACAAGGTCGTCGTGTTGATCAACGACGCGGCCGTGGCCGAAAAGGAATTCACTATCGAGTGATGTTGTTCATGGAGATAATGATCTCCTGATTCGGGGCGCCGTGCATGTGTTTCATGGGATCCACTGCCTTTCCCCTCACCAGCAGGGCGAAGTGCAGGTGCGCCCCCCTCGAGATACCCGTGTTGCCCACGTTGCCGATCACGTCGTTTCGTTCCAGTCGTTGCCCCGGCTCGACCTTGAAGCGATCGAGATGCGCGTACAGTGTGACCCATCCTCCCGAGTGCAACACCATTACCAGGTTGCCGTACCCACGTACCTCGTTGTCGGAGTAGCCGACTATTCCCGGCGCCATCACGTGAACGGGAGTTCCTATATCCGCCGTGATATCGACGGCGCGATGTCTCCCGTTGTCCGATTTGAAGCCTCTTCCGAGGCGATGATCCGGGATTGGCCATAGGAGATAGCCCGGAGGCTCAAATCCACCTGCGGCCATCTCCCAGCTTATGGGGAATTCTCCGTTCAGCAACAGAGTTGCCGCTTTGCGGGTTCCAAGACCCAGATCATCGGCCAGTTTTTGCGCCTCGATGTGACTGAAGACCGTGCCCTGGGCCCGACTGCTCAGGGAAACGGAAAAAAAGGCGATAAAAGATGCCAGAAGCAAGGCCGTTGTCAAGAAAGGATATTTCATAATCTTCGTGTTCCTCGATGCCCGAAACGCGATGATTATCGCGGATATTCCCGTCTCTTTCAAGAAACTTGGGTTCCTATGCGAACTCCTCGATGAGCTTGTCGTCCCACTCGTCGGCGACAGTGGCGACCGTGTGCAACATGTCCTCGAACTCGGCATAGTCGAGCCCGTCGACGGAGCGGAGCGCGCGCAGGCACACCGTGTCGGTTTCCTTCTCGATGGCAAACGCGCCGTCCGAAGTGGCCAGAAAGTTCAGTTCCAGCAGGTACCTGTAGAGTTCGGTACTTCGCTCTTGCGGGATCTTCATAATGCGGGACAGGAAGAGCAGTACACCCTGTTCCTCGATGACGTTGATCCCGATGGTCGCCGACCCTCTGTTCACGCTCGTGTACCCGTCATCGTCGAGGGGATCGAACGCCACCGATTCACCGGTCGCCTCCGACACCTTTTGGGAAAACCTTTTGATGAACTCGTCGATCAACGCAACCGCAGTGGAATGCTCTTCTCCCGTCTCCCGATCGATATATCGTTTGTTCACCTCGGTCATTTTGGATCCTCCTTCTTGAAGCCGGCCGCCATCATCTTCCCCTTCCCCTCGCAGGGGAAGGTCGGGATGGGGTTAACAAAATTATCTGAATCCAACGATCTCTTCGAGCGCAATCGTAACCATTAGATCGAGCTTCGACGGTTCCTCGACGGGTAACGACAACCCTCGGCTTCGAAGGAAGTCCTCCGTCCAGGTGGTCTCGAACTGCGCTGCGCTCATCCGGCGCTTGAAAAACGCCCCGGTTGACCAGCGGCACGTCTTGTCCATGCGAGACAGCGCACGACGGGCACCCGCCGCCAGATCGAATCCCGCCGGAACCTGTTCTCTCGCGAGCGAAGAGATCTCGTTTACGATCTCTTCGGTATCGCCTCGGAACGGAGAGATGATGTGGAGAGTCCTGCCCCCGGGGTCCGGATCTATATCCTCGAGGCCGACCACCACGTCGACCAGGTAATCCAGATCCGTGAGAAGGAGCCGCCCGTTTCCCTCCCAGGGGCTGGAGTCTGCGGCGGCCAGGCACAGGTGAACCAGCGGGCACAAATCCTCACCCTCTCCGACGATCCAGCCCGACCGGATCACCGTAATGGGGATCTCTCCGAAGTGCCTGCGGTACACTCGCTCGGCGGCAAGACGCATCTTTGCGGATTCTCCGTCGAACCGCTGGCCCACGGCAAGATCCACTTCGCGAAAAGCTCCCCGGTGATTGCCCGCCACGTCCAGGTGGGACAGCACTACCACCTGTCCGAGGTTCTTCGCCGCCAGCGCCAGCTCCAGCACCTCCCGCCCGGTGGTCTTGGCGGATGCGAGGTCGTCTCCGTCCGTGTAGGAACACGGTGGCACCAGGCTGTAAATCGATGAGACCTGATCGGCAAGGCGTCTGAACCGTTCCCCGGACAAGCCGAAATCGATATGGTTCCAGTCGCCTTCGATGATCTCTATATTGGTGCCCGCTCGTCGGATTCGCTCCTTCGCGCGAGGTAAATCGGACGGGTGGACAACTACCTCTACGGACATCTCGTTGCCGGACGCCAGTTTTAAAGCCACGCGACAGGCCGGCTCCGCAGGGAAACCCAGGATCAGAGCAGTTCCGCCGCCATTACTCATTTTACTTCTCCCCAGTAACGCTCTTTCAACACAGTTATCAGTTTTTTCGTTTCTCGCTCCAGCTCATCGAGAGTTCCATCATTTGGAATCACATGGTCGGCCACAGCGAGCTTCTCGTCCATGGGAAGCTGCGCCGCAATACGCACGGCGGCGGCCTGCTTTGAATACCCCTCTCTGAAGCTCAGCCTTGTCAACTGGTTTTCCACTGAACAGGAGACGACAATCAGGGCTTCGAGGCTTTCGTGGATTCCGGTTTCCACCAGCAGCGCCGCTTCGTACACAGCCAGACGTATTCCTCTTTGCTCGATCAAGTGAAGGCCCTGTCCGGCGAGCTGTCCTATGGCTGGGTGAGTGATTGCTTCGAGGGCCGCGCGCCTCTGTGGATTGTCGAACACGATCTTGCCGAGTTTCTGCCGGTCTATGGTGCGATCGTCGTCTCCGAGAATATCTGCCCCGAATTCATCCACGACAGCCTGGTAGGCGATGCCGTCCGGCTCCAGGGACATATGCCCGAGGCCGTCCGCGTCGATTACCGGGATGCCGGCGCCTCTCATTATTTCGGCTACTGTGCTTTTACCCGAAGCGATGCCGCCGGTGAGTCCGACAACGGTGAGATCGGTGGTCATGGCGCTATCAGATTCTGCGCCCCCCAAAGGTGTCTAGAAGAGCCCATCAAGGGTGTCGTCCTCATCCTCGCCCTCGTCTTTCTCTGGCTCCGGCTCCGCCATGCCGCCCACCTCCTTCTCGGTCTCCGGAGTCGATCCGAAGCCGGCGGAAGCGGCGAAATCGTCGTCCATCGTTGTGGTCGGACCCTTATTTCCCTGGGGCTTGAGACGCTTCTTTGCACGCTGCAGCTTGACCGCCTCCCATTTCTTTCCGGCGTCGTCCTCGCCGTAACCCCATTCGCCCTTGACCCAGTGCACCATGCGCTTCTTGGTGGTTCCTTCTTCATTGATGACGTACTTGAAATACCCGCCTCCCGTGGAATCGGCTATCTTGCCGCCCACCTTTGTGTTGGTGCTGGTCCATCGGAATTTATACAAATTCCCGGTGATGGTGCCCTCCATGCGTCCATACCGGCTGTCGCTCTCGAAGAGTCCGACCGCGTTTGATCCATCCACGGTGATTTCCAATCGACCCCACGCGGGGGACTGATATATGCCGTCAAAGGTTCCGTCCTGCGGCATGGTTCCCGCTCTGGCAGCGGATTTCCCGGGCTGAGGGCCGCCACAGCCGAATGCCACGGCCAGACCCAGAACGACAATTGCGCTTACAATCCAGTTTTTCATGGCTTCCTCCCGTTGATTGGACGCTGTGCAGTCTAGCAAGCCGTAATTCAAGCTGCAACGTTGAACTCCATTTACCCCATCCCGGCCCCTCCTTCGCCAAGGCTACCCTCCTTCGCCAAGGGCTACGGCGAGGCAGGCGGCGAGGAAGGCTTCCCTTTTTGTTGGGGGGAAGGGGAAGATGTTGGAGGCCAGCATCATATTGAATTGATCTTGTAGGGAGCGGGAAGGTTTGGTAATGATTGTTACTTCTCTTTGTCGAGGGAGTGGTGTGCTTTTCGACGCTGTCGGCGATAGCACCAAGGGAGAACAATAAATGGTCGATCCGCAGATGGTGATGTACGAGGAGGAGTTCAACCAGATACAGGTGGTTTGCGACAAGCTCGTACGCGATGCCAATGCTCTTGTGGTTTTCATAGTAGATAAAAACGGGCAGTTGATTTCCACGTCAGGGGAATACGAGCATCTGGACACAACGTCCCTGGCTTCCCTGACCGCAGGTAACATTGCTGCAACCGGTGGAATGGCGAAGCTCCTCAAGGAGAACGAGTTCGCCACCCAGTTTCATGAGGGTGAGCATCAGAACATTCACATTCAGATAGTCGGACAGCGCGTCATTCTGGTAGTCATTTTCGACGAACGTTCCTCTCTGGGCCTGGTAAGGTTGAGGGTTCGCAAGGCAACTGCGGAACTCGACAGGATTTTCGGAATTCTGTTGAAAAAGGTTCAGGATCCCGGCACGCCTTCACCGTTCGCCGAGATCACCGATGATGACATCGATAACTTGTTCAACGATTAGGAAAAGGGCCCCAATAGATGTCGTTCATCAATTACTCATCGCGTGAAATCAACTGCAAGATCGTTTATTACGGTCCCGGGTTGTGCGGCAAGACGACCAATCTCCAGTACATTTATAACCGTACAAACCCCGATGCCAAGGGCAAGATGATATCACTTGCCACCGAAACCGAGAGGACATTGTTTTTCGACTTTCTGCCGCTCTCTCTGGGAGAGATTCGCGGATTCAAAACAAGGTTCCATCTCTACACTGTTCCCGGGCAGGTTTTTTACGATGCTTCGAGAAAGCTCATCCTCAAAGGGGTGGACGGTGTCATTTTCGTGGCCGACTCTCAGATTGACCGCATGGAAGCCAACATCGAGTCCATGGAAAACCTGCGGTACAACTTGCAGGAGCAGGGTTACGAGCTTGATAATCTTCCATTTGTGGTCCAGTATAACAAGCGCGATCTTCCAAATGTGGCTTCCGTGGACGAGCTTCGCGAGTTGCTCAACATCACCATAGTCCCCGATTTCGAGGCCGTCTCTACCACCGGCCAAGGGGTCTTCGATACCCTCAAGGCGGTCGCCAAACTGGTGCTCACGGATCTCAAACGCGGCAGCTGATTGAACGGCCCACAAAGGAGACAACAATGAAAATTCCGGTTTGCCTTTTCATCGGATTCTCGATGGTATTGCTCATCGCCGCCGGTTGCGGCATTCCCGAGGAGCAATACAACGCCAAGGTCAAGGAAGCAGCAAAGTTGCGAGCGGATCTGGACGAGGCCACCGCAGCGAACAAGAAGCTCGAGGAGCAGCTCTTCGAGATGCGTTCCGAGAACCAGACCCTGGCGGCTCGCTTGATGGAGCTGGGCGATGACGTGGAGAAGCTCCTGGGCGAGAAGAGCGTTCTCTCTTCCGACTTGCAACAAACACGGGATCGCGAGATGCGCCTGCGCCGCGAGCAGGAAGCCCAGCGTGCCAGGATGGCCAAGTACCGCCAGGTCATCGAGAAGTTCAAGTCCCTGATAAGCTCCGGCAAGCTCAAGATCCGCATCGTGCGCGGACAGCTGGTGGTGGAGCTGTCATCCAGCATCCTGTTCGAGTCGGGCAAGGCCGTGCTGAGCGAGGAGGGCGAGGCGGCCCTCGCGGAGCTCGCGTCCATCCTGTCCACCATCAAGGGTCGAAGCTTCCAGGTCGCCGGACACACGGACAACGTCCCCATGAAGTCCAAGAAGTTCCCATCCAACTGGGAGCTTTCCGGGGAGCGCGCGGTCAAGGTTGTCAGGTTCCTTCAGGACTCGGGCGTCAACCCGAACAACCTGTCGGCGGCAGGCTATGCGGAATATCAGCCGGCAGCGAGCAACGACACCAGAGAAGGCAAGGCCAGTAATCGCCGTATCGAGATCGTCCTCATGCCCAACCTCGACGAGCTCCCGGACCTCAGCGATCTCGAGAGCGACATCGGCAAGTAACCACCGTGAGCGAAACCGGGTCACCACGCTGTGCCGTCGGCCTGGATATCGGATCCAATACATTCAGTTGCGCCGAGATCGTGATCGACCCGACGGGTGCGCCCCTCGTCGTCAAGGACACCTCGAGGACGGTCCGGCTCTCGGAAGATCTCTTACCCGGCGGACGACTCAAGCAATCCGCGATAGCCCGTGGACTCGACACTCTCCTCGATCTCGCGCGGGATTTCGACATGGCGAGCAAGCCGTTTCGGGTTGTGGCCACCGCAGTTCTGAGGATGACGTCGCACCCCCGGGATTTCACCGATCCGGCGGAAGAGATCCTGGGCGCCGACGTGGAGATCATCGACGGTGAAGGGGAGGCGCTGCTCGTCAGCCGGGGCGCCGTTCTCGATCTCGAGCCGGCCGCGAACGGAGCCGGCTGGATAATCGTAGACATCGGAGGTCAGTCGACCGAGGTGTGCGCAAGCGGCGGCACAGATCCGGAGAGACCGGTCAGCATGCCCCTGGGGGTGGTGGGGCTCACCGATCGGTTTCTCGACGACGATCCGCCGACCGTTGAGCAGATCTCGAACCTCGAAGACTACGTGTTCGAGCAAGTTTCGAAAGTCCTGCCCCGTAGTCCGGTCGGCCGGATTGTGGGCGTCGCAGGAACCGCCACCACCCTGGGGATGCTGCAGCTTGGCCGGATGAAATGGGACAGGGCGGCGGTCCACGGATTGGAGATCTCCCGATCGGCGAGCCTCGATTGGCAAGGGCGCATGACGAAAATCGACACACAGGCTCGTCAGGAACATTTTGGCATCACGGGCCTGCGAGCGGATGTTTTCCCTGCCGGGCTTTGCATAATCAATACGTTGTTGAAATACTTCGAGCGAGATGTATTCACGGTCAGCGCCAACGGCCTGCGTATCGGTGCCGCGCTTTCCATCTTGAAAGGTTGAAAAATGGATCTCGGACTGAAAGGAAAACGGGCCATCGTCGGCGGCGCCAGCAAGGGTCTCGGCTTCGCGGTCGCAAAGGCGCTTCTGGATGAAGGCGCGGCGGTTGTGATCGCTTCTCGAAAATCGGTCTCCATAGAGGCTGCCGCAACAGAGCTCGAACGAATAACGGGAAGCAGACCGATACCTGTCACTGCGGATCTGACCAGGCCGGACGATCGCGAGCGCCTCGTCGAGATCGCACGTAGCTCCATGGGAGGAATTGATATCCTGGTGTCCAACACCGGAGGGCCTCCGTCGGGGCCCTTTCTCAGCCACGGACCCGAGAACTGGAAACTTGCAATCGATCTGGCGCTGGGAAGCGTGACCCACCTGTCGTCGCTGGTGTTGCCGGTCATGAAGGAGCAGAAGTTCGGACGCATCGCTCAGATCGTCTCCATCGCAGGCCTGGAGGTGGTCGAGGGGCTCATCCTCTCCAATGCGTCCCGCCCTGCCGTGCTCGGCTTCGCCAAGGCACTGGCGCGGGAGATTGCCGGGGACAACATCCTGGTCAACAGCATCTGCCCGGGCGTGTTCCTCACAGATCGCATAAGGCAACTCGCGCAGGAGCGCGCGCAAGTCCGGGGCATCACAAAGGAGCAGTTCCTGGAAGAGTTCCTCGCGGACATCCCGATCGGACGCCCCGGCGATCCCTCCGAGGTAGGCGATCTCGCTGCGTTCCTGTGTTCACCCCGCAACACGTACATCACCGGGGCCGCCATCCCCATCGACGGCGGCAAGACCAGACGATTATATTAGGACGATCGTCAGACGTTGAACCTGACGTGGAAAATTTCGCCGTCCTTGACGACGTAGTCCTTGCCCTCAATTCGCATCTTGCCCTCATCCCGGCACGCGGCTTCGCTGCCGAGCCTGTCGAAATCGTCGAAAGCTATGACCTCGGCGCGAATGAACCCCCTGGAAAGATCGCTGTGGATCGTTCCAGCTGCATCCAGTGCGACGGTACCCCTCCTGATGGGCCACGCGCGGCACTCGTCCGCCCCGCGGGTGAGAAACGTGATGAGATCCAGCAACCGGAAAGACATTCGGATGAATCGCATCTTGGTGGGCTCTTCCAGTCCCAGATCCTCGAGAAACTCCGCCTGATCCTCCGGATCGAGGGCGGCGATCTCGACCTCGATGGTTCCGCTCAGAGACATCACTTCGAGGCCCTTCTCGGTGGCAAGGGCCGAGAGCTCTTTCGGAATTTGCGACGACGCCTCGTTTTCGGGTTGGTTCAGAACAATCATCATGGGCTTCAGGGTGACAAACGCAAACCCGGACAGGGAGTGTGCATCACCGCTGGACAGCTGAAGTCCCCTCAGCGGCAGCCCTTCGCCCAGCCGCTCCAGACAACGTTCCAGCAAGGCGAGCTGCCTGGGATCGGTGCGGTCCTTCGCCAGACGCTCCACCCTCTTCTCGACCACCTGCATGTCGGAGATGATCAGCTCCTCCTCGAAAGATCTGATTTCCTCGTTCGGGAAAGGTCCGGTCGAGCCGTCATGAAACCCGCGAACGACCTGGACCAGAGCGTCCATCTCCCTGATGCGACCGAGGGTCTGCGGATCCAGATTGTTCGATCCCCTTCCTCCGGGAACATCCGCGAAAACCATTTCCGCATATGTGATCTTTTTGGGCTGATCGATCTGGGCCAGTCGATCCACTCGTCGATCCGGAACCTTGATAGTTCCCAGGTTGACCTTTCCTCCACCGTAGCCGGTCGGGGCGCTCTGGCCCGTCAACGCATTGAAGAGCGTCGTCTTTCCCGATCCCGCAAAACCGACGATGCCGATCTTCATATTGCCTTCCTCATGCCTTCTCCCCGTAAGAGGGACATTTTGCCAATCTCACCTGCCCGAGATAACAGAATGGGAATCCTCTTGCATCGAAAAAAACACGTATTATAATGCCGCCGCTAGCCGGGCCTGTAGCTCAACTAGGTTAGAGCCCCCGGCTCATAACCGGGTGGTTTCCGGTTCGATTCCGGACGGGCCCACAAGATGTTTACTATATCGCCGTACCGGCTGGTCGGCGCGGCTTGAGCGGACGAGGAATCAAAGTTGCAAGAAGAACTGGCTGCCCTCGAAGAATTACAAAAACTCGACCTTGATATCCTGGAACTCAGCAACGAACTCGGTGCCATACCGCTTACCATCGAAGAGACCCGCGAGAACGTTTCTCATATAGGAGAGATCCTCGAGCGTGAGCGCGAACGTTTGCGGGAGTCCGAGGAATGGCGAAGGGATCGCGAGAAAGCCGTCGATCTTCAGAGCGATCTTCTCACCAAGAGCAAGGCCAAGCTGCAACTCGCCCGAAACGAAAAAGAAAACAAGGCCGCCCAGCGCGAGATCGACACCATCCGAAAGAACATCCAGGAGCGGGAGAAGGAAACCCTGGATGTCATGGAGGCCATCGAGCAATACAGGAAAGCTATCGAGGAGCATACGGTGGAGTTCTCGGAGCTCGAGAAGCACCTGAAGGCCACCGAAGAAGAAGGCAACGAGCGCATGAGAGAGATGGAGTCGGCCATCGGCAGTACGGAGGAGCGCCGCGCGCAACTTTCAAGCCGGGTTCCCGAGAAGCTCCTGCGCCAGTACGAGCGGATCCACAAGCGCCTGGGCCTCGCGCTCGTGCCGGTTGTCGAGGGTAGCTGCACCGGGTGCAACATCGGTCTTCAGCCTCAGATGTACAACCTCCTCCAGCGAGGAAACAAGATCTTCACCTGTCCCAACTGCTTTCGAATCCTGGTATACAAGAAGATGGAAGATCCAGAGTCCGGTGTGGAAAAGCAGGACTGAGGTTTTTTTTACTGTTGAAGCGGCTCAGGTGATCGCCGGCAAAAGCGACGTTTCGGCGTCGTTTGCGGGAGGAAAGTCCGAGCTTCGCAGGGCAAGGTGCCGGGTAACGCCCGGTGGGGGTGACCCCGAGGAAAGTGCCACAGAAAATATACCGCCTTGGGCCGCGAGGCCGAGGGTAAGGGTGAAATGGTGCGGTAAGAGCGCACCGGGGTCCCGGTAACGGGGCTCGCGAAGGCAAACCCCACCTGAAGCAAGGCCAAACAGGGAGCGGCCGTCTTTGACGGCACGGATTGCCCGTCCGAAGTCTCCCGGGTGGGCCGCATGAGGTGGTCGGTAACGGCCGTCCTAGATGAATGATCGCCGCCCCTGGTTCGGGCGACCGGTCAGGGGAACAGAACTCGGCTTACGAGCTCTTCAACAGACTGGGTCGCCGGCGAAAGTCGGCGGCCCTTTTTACTCTCCCCAGATGTGTTCGTTGATGGACATCTTTTTGGAGGAGTAGAATCCACTACTATCCATGTATTCAAAGGAACAAAGGGACCATTTATGCGCATGCGTCTTCCGATACTAGTTTTTTTCCAACTCATGTTCACCACGGCGGTTATCAGTGACGCCGGCGCGAGCTGGGTGAACCAGATGGGCAACGGTGACTCCAACTCCATCTACCTGGCCGCAGGAGCGGCCCCCGGAGCGTCGGTCGCCTGCGCGGCGGGCTGGGTCAACACCGGCTCAAGTCCACAGGTACTCTTTGCCCGCACAGACAACGGAGACAACTGGACCGAAGGCGGTTTCAACGGCTATGCCGGCGCTCTGGCCATGGTCGACAACAGCATCGGGTTCATGGGCGGAATACTGGGAAAGGTGTGGAAGACTACCGACGGAGGCGTATCCTGGGTGGAAATACCGGAGGCGACGCTCGGAGGCGGTACGCTGACGGATTCCGAGTTCATTGCGGACATCGTTGTTTCCCAAAATGGCCAAACTGTGCTGATTGTAGGTTTGAGCGGGCTCATTGCCATCTCCCTGGACCAGGGTTCCACATGGGACAAGGAAGAAGTTTCGGTTCCGAGTGGAGGTTCACTCACGGCGGGGGCCGTCATTGGAGAGAACATCTGGTTTGTTGGTGGGACACCGAGTGAGGAGCCCACCGAGGGAGATGATTGGGAAGACCCCACCCCGGGGCACGCGGGTGGTGACGGGTTTGTGTTGTACTCCGACGATGGAGGATCGAGTTTCGACACCATAGCCTCGAACCTGGAGTACGAACTCACCGACGTTTCGTTCGTGAATCCGCTTGAGGGCTGGGCATCTGCCTCCACGAGCACAGAGGGAGGCGCGGCCGTCGGCAAGACCTCGGACGGCGGTGAAACATGGGATTTTGTATCGGTGCCGGACTTCCCAGAAGGCGAGGTTTTCGGAGTCGCCATGGGCGCCTCGTTGGTTCCCGCCGGGTGTTCCGGAGTGGAGTTCTTCGGCAGAGAGGTCGGGGTGGCGGTGTGTACCTCGGCGACCTTTGAAGCCGACGGGGCCACGGGTCTTTTCCTGAGCACTGACGGCGGGGCATCCTGGGAGATTCAACCGGGTTACAAGGACGCTTTCGCGTCCCAGATGGCCTCAATGGCCACGATCTTCGACATGGCGATGATCGACTGCCATCGCGGATGGCTCGTCGGGGGAGGCAAGGTCATTCAAAGATGGGACAATGACGATCAGTCTCTGGATTGCTCACAAGGAGGCGCCCCCACTGAAGACGTGCCCGACGATCTGGCGGATCCCGACGCCTCTGACGGCAGAGGGGATGACTGCGGCTGCGCTCTTGTGGGGGCAACGTCATTGAACAGCTTCATCCTCGCGATCGTTTCCGCGCTATTCTAGGCGTCCGGGTTTCCCAGGCTTCTGAGCCATCCGTCGGCGAGGGGCCCCGGGTCGAATCCGGTTTCTATCTGAATGAGATCCAGCATCTCCTGCATAGTCGCAGCTTCGCCCGCGTGCTCATCGAAAAAGGATCCGAACACTGCGTCCAGCACGTCCGGTCCCACGGCCTGTGCCACGGCACGGTAAAAATAGGCGCCCTTGATGTACACCGCCCGAGTGAATATCCCGTCATCGAGAACATCCAGCTCGTTGCACGAGTCAGGCCACACGATGGAATCATTGCTGGAAAGAATGTAATTCAACTCCGACTGGTAATCGTCCCAGACACTCTGCTCCGCTTCGGATCCCACGGCCTGGCCGAGCGAGCGAGCGGTCAGGTATGTCACGGTGCCCTCCGAGAGAACCAGATCCTCCCAGCAGGCCAGTCGAATGCCGTCGCCATACCAGCCGTGAGCTGCTTCGTGAACATGTATGTCCCTGTCTCCCATGGCTCCGGAAGCCAGGTGCCAGAGGGGATGGTGCTCCATGCCCCCCAACGCGCCGGCCCCCCATTCCACCTGCACTCCGCCGGCCACTTCACCAAATGGATAAGAACCGAGGGTCTGCTCCATCCAGC
This sequence comes from Deltaproteobacteria bacterium, assembly GCA_030621515.1. GTDB lineage: Bacteria > Myxococcota_A > Polyangia > JAAYKL01 > JAAYKL01 > JAUVAN01. The sequence goes on from JAUXHN010000003.1 coordinate 24,081, forward strand.
CGAAGGCCTCGACCAGTCCTTCACCGCCGTCCGCCGCCGCCTGCTCGTTTCCGGCAAAAACCCACATCTCTATTTCGGTTCCTTCGGTGCTTGTCCCCAGGGGAACATGGACATAGTCGCCGATGGCCCAGGCTATCTGGTACGACGGAGCATCAAAGGCAATTGCCTCCGGGTACACCGCAACTTCACCCTCCTGCACACCTGTTATCTCCAGGGTAAACTCTGTGCCGTCCTTCGGGTGTGAGTGACAGGGAAAGAGGTTTCCGCAGTAATAGGGCCAGGTAAGAGTTGATCCCCCGCTCATGTATCCCTGGAAGACAGCCTGGACAAAGAATTCGTATTCGATGATCAGCACCGACTCTTCTTCCGAGAGGGGCAGTCCGACATCGAGCCTGCCCTCCATAACTTCAAATAACAGCGGACCATCCTCGCTCTCCACCGAATCGATCTCCAGCCCACCCACATCAAACGACGCGCCTGTCGACTCGGACGACCCCATGGTGATGGTCGCTTGCCCGGTCATGGTCTCCATGTCCACTTTCAGCCCGGTCTCTACGATGTCCCTGTCCCAGTTTTCCGACGGCTCCACCGGGTTCGTATCAGTGCCTCCGTCCGGATCTGTCCCGCCGCCCGCACCGTCTTCGTCGCATCCCGCCGCCGCAAGAATCGCGGATAAAAAAATGTAGATCGGCCTCATCAGCGCGTATCTCCTTTTTTCGAGAGTCGGTATGGGGTTAGTAGAACACTTCCATGAGGGTCAGTCCATGGGCGGGAGCGGTCATGCCCGCGATCTTCCGATCGCCTGTCTCGAAGAGCCGGCCGATAGTGTCGGTCGGCAGCTTGCCGAGCCCTATCCCCACCAGGGTACCCGCGATGATCCTCACCATGTACTTGAGAAAGGCCGTGCCCTTCACGGTGATGGTTATCACCTCGTCTTCCTCACGGTTTACGATCACCTCGGTGAGGGTACGCTCGGTAGTCTCCCGTTCACAATCCGCCGCCCGAAAGCCCGCGAAATCGTGCGTTCCGACGAGATCGCCCGCCGCCGCCCGCATTCGGTCAAGATCCAGGTCCTGCGGCACGTGCCAGGCCGTGTTGCCAATCAACGCGGAGGGTGCGCTCCGGTTGAGCACCCGGTAACGGTAGTGCTTTCCCGTCGAGTCGAATCGGGCGTTGAACCCGTCGGACATGACCTCCGCATGAACCACGGCCACGTCCGGCCTGCAAAGCGCGCACAGGCCCCGCACCAGTTGCGCAGGCTCGATATCCTTCTGTGATTCGAAGCCGGCCACCTGACCGATGGCGTGGACACCGGCGTCCGTGCGTGAGGCCCCCTGGATCTTCACATCGTGCCGCAATATCGTGGACAGGGCCTCCTCCAGGACACCCTGCACGGTACGTTGTCCCTCCTGGCGCTGCCACCCGGAAAATCTCTTTCCGTCATATTCCACTGTGAGTTTATAGCTTGGCAAGTCCGGCCCCCTAGAACTCTATGCCCAGGCCGATCTGGAAGGTGCTCGAGCCCCAGTTGCTCGGGCTCAGGTACATGTAGCCGTCCCTGCCGAAACCCTCCACCCCGGCGACGAGGAGCTCGAAGAAGATATAGCTGTGGTTGACTCCCACCTCGTTGTCGAATGTCCTCGCTGACATGGGATCGAAGCTGTCCAGCCGAAAGGCTATGCCCGGATTGATCTGCCAGCCCATAGTCCCGCCCGATTCGATGGTCTCTCCCGCCCCGAGGACCCACCACAAGTACCAGTTGAGCCCGGCCTTGAAATACGGCACCAGCGGAACCCTCAAATAGTCGGCGAAGACGTCTACCCTGATGACGGCGAGCACCGCGAACGGCATTACGTTGAGCACTGTATAGTCGGATGACAGCTGGCCGGTATCCACGGTTCGCGCGCGGGCGTATTCCTGCATGAACCCGAAGGATCCCCCCACGCCGAAGCTGACTCCGGGCACCCTCAGGAATTGCCAGTCGAGCTCCAGGGTGGTGAGGAACATGTTCTCTTTTCCGCCGAAGGTGTCGGCGTAGGGCGTACCGGACAGGCCCGGCTCCTCGTCCACGTTGGGCCTGTACGGCCCGAACTTGATCTCGAACGCGCCGTATTGGGGAGATGGCACATAGCCCTGCGCCGCAGCCGGAGTGAGGACAAAGAGCGCAAAAACCGCAACCGCGATCTTCCTCATCTTGCCCTCCGACGACGCGGCAACACCAGGCCTACCAGCAACCCGGTAAAGACGCCGCCTCCCAGACCGGCGCCGAGCCCCGCAGGACCGATCCACATCAACAGCATCGCAAACCCGGCGAGGATGTAAAGCAACCGGGCCAGCACCGAGCGAACGACCTCGTGCCCCTCCACAACCGCGGCCAGCACAGGACCGGCGGCATAATACCCGGCAATAAAGACGGAACCGCCGGGCAGCTCGTCGATGAACTCGTCCCTGAACTTGCTAAGAACGCGCACCACCGGAGCATCGTACGACCCGAAGGTGGCGCTGGCGATGAAGCAGAATTTGCCGCCGCCCGACCCGCCGGCTGTCTTGTAGTCATCGAAAAAATTGGTCGTCTGCTCGGGTTGGACACACACGACCCTTGAAAAAACGGACGGGTTCGCGTGATCGTCGAGTGCTACAACAGCGATCTCGTAAGCCACACCGTTGGTCAGGCCGCTGATGGTGACGCTCTGCATGCTCGCCGCATCCTTCGCGCCGTCTTCAATTCCTGTCACGGCGTAGGGATCGTAGGGGCTTCCTTCCACGGGGCCGCCCGGGACAGAGCAGATTTCCGCATCCGTCCCGCCGTCATCGTCGCCATTGGCGCAGGGCACCGGATCGAAATCCAGCTCTTTCACGCCGGCGTCGCCATCCGTGTCGGTATCGGTATCGGTGTCGGTATCGGTATCCGTGTCGGTGTCCGTGTCGGTGTCGGTGTCCGTGTCCGTGTCGGTGTCGGTGTCCGTGTCGGTGTCCGTGTAACTGCTGGTTCCATCCCAGTAAATCACCAGGTAACCGTGGACATCATCGGTTTCGATCGCGGTCCAGCTGACCTGCACGTTCTGCGATCCGATCGAGGCCGATACCCCCGTGGGCGCAGCGGTCGGGCCGGCCATATCGAGGGCCATATCGAGGGCGGATTCGGGCCAGATTCCGTCTATGGTGAAGCCATCAGTATTCTCGGCCTGTCCCTCGAATTCGAGCAACCCCACCCATAGGTCCACTGTCACATCCGTAGCGTCGGTCCCGAAGATCTCCTGGGCCGTCAGTGTGAAGATCAAATCTCCGGTGGATTGGTTGTCGACAAGCAGGTCGCAAGCGTCCGGATCTTCCCAGCAGGAAGTTCCTCTGTAAAGATACAGCTGCCTCCCGGTTGTGTCGTCGCTCTCCAGATCCACGGTCAGGCTGAACGAAACGTTTGATTCGTAGTCATTCTGATTTGCGTAGGTGTAGTCGCTGGACGAAAATCCCCAGCTGTTGTTCGACCGATCGGCGGCCTCCATAGTTATGGCCGCAACCTCGCAGGGAATCAGCGCCAGAAGCGCCGTCCATATGCCTATTTTTCTCGTAATAGAAATCATGACCTATGGTTTAGCAAGAACCGAACCATAAGGCGAGCGCCCGTTCACAGCACTTTTTGGAGGTCCCTCACAGCGTTTTTTGACATTTTGTCATTAAGGAGAACGATTTTGAGACGTAAAGGCGAAAAAAGAGGTTCGAAACCGTTATGAAGCCAGTCCCTACTCATCGGATCGGCTTCGCGAGTGGCAAACGTGTGCTGCAAATTTTTTACGCTCGTTTTTTCCAACTAGGGGGAATGATGGTTTTAGTTGTAGTATCATTTATTGTTAGAGGAGGTAGCGTCGTGGACGAAAAGCATATCAAGATAGTGGTCGAGAAACACCAGGACGGATACGTGGCCTATCCATTGGGTCTGAAAGGCGTGGTCGTGGGACAAGGCGATTCCTACGAAGAAGCGCTGGCGGACGTCAAATCCGCGATCCGGTTTCATATGGAAACTTTCGGCGCTGAAGCGCTCGATATTGATCCGCCCGTTCTGGAAGCCTTTGTGGTAGAGGCGGGATTCCCGAGCTGATGCCGAAATTTCCTGTCGATGCTCCGCGAAAAAAGGTAATCCGCACTCTGCAACTGCTCGGTTTCACAATTGTGCGAGAAGCAGAGCATATAGCGATGACTCGCGCTAATCCGGATGGAAGTCAAACACCTCTCACAATGCCGAATCATCGTCACATAAAAGGGTCTACGCTCAGAACCATTTGCACTCAGGCCGGGATATCGCGAAACGACTTCATGAAAGCCTATTTGGATTAATAAGCTTTGAGGAAAATGTTGGAGGCCTCGTTACCTGAGTAAGCTGGCGGCGATTACTATTCGTTGAATCTCGGAGGTGCCCTCGTAGATCTCGGTGATCCGCGAGTCGCGATAATGGCGCTCCACTCCGTACTCCTTGGTATATCCGTAGCCTCCGTGAATCTGCAGCGCTTGGTGCGAGATGTATGTGGACGCCTCCGCGGCGTACACCTTGCACATGGCGGATTCCTTGGAGTAGGGCTTGCCGACATCCTTGAGGTAGGCAGCGTTGAGGGTGAGCAAGCGCGCAGCGTCCAGCCTCATGGCCATGTCCGCCAGCTTGAACTGGATCGCCTGGAGCCTGGAGATCGGGCCTCCGAACGCCTGGCGCTCCTTTGCGAACTCGATGGCCTCCTCGAGAGCCGCGCGGCCGATCCCCAGAGCCTGGGAGGCGATTCCGATACGTCCCGCGTCCAGGGTGATCATGGCCACCTTGAACCCCTTGTTCAGATCTCCGAGCCGATTGCTCGCGGGGATGCGCACGTCTTCCATGAAAATCGAGCTGGAGTGGGAAGCGCGGATGCCCATCTTGTCTTCCTTGGGACCGCAGCTCACGCCCTTCATATCCATGGGAACCACGAACGCAGTAATCCCCCTGTTGCCCGCGCCCTTGTCCGTATTGGCGAAGATGATCGCGATCTGTGCGTTGGGCGCGTTGGTGATGAAGTTCTTCTCTCCGTTCAGCACCCATTCGTCGCCGTCGAGCACAGCCGTGGTCTTCATTGAGGAGACATCCGATCCGGCGCCCGGCTCCGTGAGGCCGAAACAGCCGAGCTTCTCGCCCGCCGCGAGCGGCTCCAGAAACTCCACCTTCTGCTCGTCGGTGCCGAACTTGAACAGGGGATGGCAGACCAGGGAGTTGTTGACACTCATAATGACGCCGGTGCCGGCGCAGGCGCGGGAGATCTCCTCCATTGCCAGAACGTACGAAACGTAATCCATTCCGCCGCCGCCGTTCTCCTCGGGAATTGCCACTCCCAGGAAACCCATCTCGGCGAGCATCTCGATCTTGTCGGCCGGGTAAGTGCACTCCTCGTCGAGCTTCGCCGCGATGGGGTCCAGCTCACGGACGGCGAAATCACGGGCCGTGTCCCGCACCATGATCTGTTCCTCGGTAAAATCGAACTTCATGCGGCGCCTCCTACTTTCTGGTGAAAACCGCCTTGCGTTTTGCAACAAACGCGGCCATTCCCTCGGTCTGATCCTCGGTACCGAACAGAGCGCTGAACGCCTGTTTTTCGAGCTCCAGGGCCGAGTCCAGCGGGAGATCCACGCCCTTGTTCATCACGCGCTTGGCCGCCGCGATCGCGAGCGGGCCATTGGACATGAGCAGGTTCGCCTTTTCGCGAACCTTGTCCATCAGCTCATCGGGCTCGAATACCTCTGCCACCAGGCCGATACGCTTGGCCTCCTGGGCGTCTATGATCTCTCCGGTGTAGATGAGCTCCCGAGCCTTGTTCATCCCCACGGTTCGTGCGAGCCGCTGGGTTCCGCCGAACCCGGGGATGATGCCCAGACTGACCTCGGGCTGGCCGAACTTGGCCTTGGTCGAGGCGTAGATGAAATCGCAACCCAGGGACACCTCGGTGCCTCCGCCGAGCGCGAAACCGTTCACTGCAGCGATGGCGGGCTTGTCCATGGTCTCCAGCGCCATCAACATCGCGTGGCCCAGATCCCCGAATCGGAGCCCGTCCTGTGTTCCGAATTCACCCATCTGGGCTATGTCGGCGCCGGCGATGAAGGACCTTCCCGCGCCGGTGATCACCACAACGTTCACCTCGGCATCCGACGCGGCTGTGACGATGGCCGAGAGCATCTCTGCCAGCACCTGCATATTCAGCGCGTTGAGCACGTCCGGACGGTTGATCGTTATGGTGCCGATGCCTTCTTTCACCTCGTATTTGATGGTTTCGTAGTTCATTCGATCTTGCCTTTCCTTGGAAACGGTGTTTCCCCTTTGCCTCAATCAACGAGGCCGAATTTTATCACGAAAAAGGAACCACGGCTGTATGTGTAAGATCATGTGTTCATCAATTGGGCACATCAATTGGACGGGATTGTGCCGACAGGTCAAGTCAGATACATTGATGGCGTTGAGAATTGCCAACCCGTTCTAAATGGCAATCGTCGCCTCAAGAACGGGACACACAAGGACGCTCAATGACGAAAAACGATCAAATAGCCCGCGCAGCGACCATTATAGCGCTGGCCCTTCTTTCGTACACCGGCCTGTCATTTGCCCAACCACGGGACAACCCCATCGAGCGTGCCCGCCATCACATGGAGCTGGGACAGGAGTCATTTGCAAAGGGGAGCTTCGAGGATGCGCAGCAGCATTTCGTGAACGCCTACGCGGCATCGCCGTTTCCGGCGTTTCTTTACAACGCGGGGCTTGCCGCGCAGAAGGGCCGGGACTACGAGCTCGCCGCAAAGATGTACCGGCGCTATCTCGACGAGGAGCCCGATGCGCCCGACGCGGCCGAGGTGGAAATCACGATCCGGGGGCTTAAGGCCGATCAGCCGACGGAAACCCTTGAGGGCGAGACCTCCCCGGGAGTACCCGACGTCACGAGCGAGACGGAAATGAAATCACTGATCTCGGTGCGGACAAATCCACACAACGCCAATGTCAGAATACTCGACAAGGCGGGGAATGAGGTCTCGGTTTTCGATGGACCCGCCGCTCACACAGTGATCAGGGGCACCTATACAGTGGAGGCGAGCCACGCGGACTACCGGACGGTACAGACCGACATTAACGTCACCCCGGGTCAGGTCTACATCGTGGTCGTCGAGATGAGCCAGGGAGCTTTCCTCGGTTTCCTCCATATCAAGACCGATGTGCCGGGCGCGCGGGTGTACGTGGACGACAGGGAGATGGGTTCGATGGGTACAACGCCGTGGGGCAACGTGCTCCCGAGCGGAAAACACAAGATCTGGGTGGAAAAACCAGGCTTTCAGACCATCGAGACCGAGGTGGAGATCAATATCGGCGACAAGCAAGCGATCGTCTTGACCCTGGAGCGCCTGCAGGTGGGCGTCCTGCACGTCAAGACCAACGTTCCCGTCTCCAGTATTTACCTCGATGGGAAGCTCTTCGGAGCCGCGCCCGTCGAGGAAGTGACGACCCCAGGGCATCACAAACTCAAGGTGACTGCCGAGGGCATGAAGGACTACGAAACAGATGTGGAGATATCCTGCGGTCAGACAACCAAGGTGCTCGTGAGGCTCAATCCCAAACCTAGCCGGACATCAGCCTGGGTATCCCTGGGGTTCGCAGTGGCTCTCTTCACCGGCGGCGGTATCGCCGGGGGGATGGCCCTCAAGATCGATGACGAACTTGATTTCGATCGAAACAAGGGGCGCCTCGCCGACGACGATCCGAGAATCATGCACGGTTTCCTCTGGGCGCTCGGCGCGGACATCGCGTTCGGTGTGGGCGCCATCGTGACCGGAATGTGCATCTATTACTTCCTTCGGGATCCTCTGCCCCCATCGGAAGGCAAGCTGTACGATCCCAAAGATCTGACCGAAAACCCGGACCTCACGGGAAAGACAACGAAAGAGCAGGGCTCCGACGAATCCGACATCGTCGAGCCGCCGCAAGCAACGCACATGGCGGGTCCGAGGATCCTGGTAGCCCCGCTTCTTACCCCCGAGGCGGTCGGTCTGGGGCTGGCGGTGGTTTTTTAAAGGAGTATCAAGATGCGAAACGCCATACCCCTGATCCTCACCATGTTTATTGTCGTGGGAGGTTGTTCGTTCCTGGACTTCTTCGGATATGAGGACAACTCGCCGCTGCATGTGATCCAGCGACCCGAGGGGTACCCGTCCGTTATGTTCGGCGCCGAGATAGCGCCCACCTTCTTCCACCAGGGCGAATCGAGCGCGGATCTCGTGGCCGTCTCCGCCGGCACCGGCTATCCGACCCTGATCTACAGGCTCTCCACCGACGGAAAACTCGTCGATGTCGAGGATCCGTACAACGAGTACCTGAGCGACAGTGAGCCCGAGGCCGAGAGCATGGGTAGCGGGTCGTCACTCGTGGGACTGTCCTCATGGGAGCATGACGGGCTCTACACGGGATGCGTCGCGATCGGCGAGCACTTGGCGGGCCAGGTCACCATCGTATGCGAACAGGACAAGGAGATATTCCAAATAGAAAGCGGCGCCACCGGTGTCGACGACCTGAACGGCTTCGGTCTCGAGATGGCAGGGATCCGCCCCTCCCAGGGTGACGGATGGCTGCTCGCGGTGTCCTCACACACGACCGTTACTGTCTTCAGTTCCAGTCCGGGGATCGACCGATCCGAAACTGTCTCTCCTCAATACGACGGCTCACCGGCCCAGGCTCCAATCAACGAAATCGCCGCTGGACGTCTTTTTGACGGTACCTTTTTCGTAGCGGCGGCCACGGGCGATGTGCAGGAGAGCGAACCTTCCAGGATTCACCTTTTTGTGCAGGACGGACCGAACAGCACCGGGATGACCCAGGTCGCCTGCCTCAATCGCTCGGGTGTGATCGGCTTCGGCGGGATCATGATCACCGGAGATCTGGACGGAGACGGTAACGACGAGCTCATTACTTCGCTGGCCGCAGGCGCGCCCGACCGGGAAGATCTGGTGGAAATATGGCAGATCGAAGATCTCGTGGACGCTGCTCCTACCTGCAACAGCGAGGAGATTGTACCCGCGGCTACGGTTGTTCCCGGGGAGGGGCCGCTGAAGATCTCGTGCGACTTGGGCTCGGATTGTGAGTTCGGCTTTTCGCTGGCGGTCGGCGACATCGCCACGGATGACGGCGGACCGGAGCTCATCGTCGGCGCCCCCGGGGCGAAAGTGGACGGCGTAGCAGGGGCCGGTGCTGTCTATGTCTACAGAGGCGTCGATCTGATCTCCAACGGAACGGCATCGCCGGCCGGTCGCATCGCTGACTCCTCCCCGAAAAAGGACTATCGCTTCGGTGGAGGTGTCGCAGTGTCGCCCATGGCCGGTCGCAACGAACTCCTTGTGGGAGCGACGGGGAAAGGACGCCTGATTATTGCCTATTGCACCGGTGTCGGAGAGGATCTCGAAGCCGGTGCGGACGTCACTACCAGCGCGGGAGGATCGGTCATCTCAACCAGATGTCGCCCCAGGTAACCATGAATACAGAACTACTTCAGATCCTGGTCGCCGACGACGAACCGAACATGAGAAAGGTGCTGCGCGGTCTCCTCGAGCACGACGGTTATGAGGTTCACCTGGCGGAGAACGGCGCAAAAGCGCTGGACACCCTCGAGAACAACCACATCGATATAGTAATCACCGATTTGAGGATGCCCGGGATGGACGGGATGGATCTTCTCAAGAGGATCAACGCCGTCAACGAGGATCTGCCGGTCATCATGATTACGGCGCACGGCACCGTGGGCACTGCCGTCGAGGCAATCAAGCTCGGCGCGTTCGACTACATCACAAAACCCTTCGAGAGGCGCACCCTGCGTGACATCGTATCCAAGGCAGCCCGTACCTGCGAGCTGTCAAAAAAGGACGCAACCCTGGAGAGAGATCCGGCGGGCCGGTTCCACATCATCGGCAAGAGCGAGCCGATGCAGGAGATCTTCGAAATGGTCGACAGGGTCGCGGCCACTCCGTCCACGGTGCTCATCACCGGCGAGAGCGGCACCGGCAAGGAGCTGGTCGCCCGTGCGTTGCACGAGAACTCCACCCGCGTGGATGCCCCGTACATTCGCGTCAACTGCGCCGCCATTCCTCCGACCCTGATCGAGAGCGAACTGTTCGGCTACGAGAAGGGCGCGTTCACCGGCGCGGACACGGAGAAACCCGGAAGATTCGAGCTCGCCGACAAGGGTACTCTCTTCCTGGATGAGATCGGGGAGATCTCGCTCGAGATGCAGGTAAAGCTCCTTCGGGCAATTCAGGAGGGAGAGTTCGAGCGTGTGGGCGCCGTGACGACCACCAGCGTCAACGTGAGGCTCATCACGGCCACCAACACGGATCTCAAGCAGAGGATCGCCTATGGACTCTTTCGAGAGGACCTGTTCTACAGGTTGAACGTTGTGCACATTCACCTGCCCCCCTTGCGGGAACGCGAACAGGATCTGGCTCTGTTGACCGATTTCTTTCTCGAGAAGTACAACGAGAGGCTTCAGAAGTCGGTGCAGAAGGTGGACCCGTCGGCCATGGAAGTGTTCCTCTCGTACTCCTGGCCCGGCAACATACGCGAGCTCGAAAACGTCATCGAGCGTTGCGTGCTTTTTTGCGATGACGAGGCCATCGGCCTGCAACACCTGCCGCCAGACATCGGTGGTGTGCAGACCGTTGCCCCATCAACCGGGGAGATACCGATTCCCGGTGATATCCAGATCGACGCCGGCCTGAAGGATCAGGTCAAGGCGGCCACGGCCAACCTGGAAAAGCAGTTGATCGTCAAGGCCCTCGAGCAGACGAAACGCAACGTGACAAGGGCCGCCCGGCTCCTCAAGATAAGCCGCAAGTCACTCCAGACCAAGATGAAGGACTTCGGCCTGAGGGACGATCCCACCGGGGAGTCGAGCACCGAAATCAAGAAACCGTAGTTTCAACGTTCACTCCCATAGACCCATAATAGGGTGGTACCGCCTGCTCCCCGGAGGAGACAACTCCAGCGGGGCGCCTGTCTCGAGCGGTTTGCAGATAAGGCAACGCCACTTGATGTTCTTGTAGCCGGTGTCCGTTTCGGAATCGGTGTCTGTTTCGGAATCGGTGTCTGTTTCGGAATCAGTGTCGATATTCGTGTCTGTATCGATATCGGAATTCGAATCGCTGTCAGAGTCACTGTCGGTGTCCGAATCGATGTCGGAGGCGGTGTCCGTGTCGGTGTCCAGATCGTAGCCCAAATGGGATGTGTCGGTTTTTCCGCAACCCTTCAGCGCCGGAGTCGCCGTTACCAGCAAAAGAACAGCGATGCTCCACGACAATTCCGCAAACCCGCTCAACCGAGTTTTTCTTTTTTGTATACGAGTGTTCATGATCTTGATTCCACGGGCTCATCATACCACTTCTCTGTTCGTCAGTGGTTATTCAGCGAATTCAGCGAATGAAGCAAATGAGTCTGTTTTGTAAAATGAGGTTCAATAAAACGGGCTTTTGGACGGTCGAATCTTCGTGATGCAAAGGCAGTTACTATTTCAACACCTGATAACGATCGGCGCGATGCTTGCTACCGCGTGCGGTGGGAACAGTGGAGCCCAGGCGCCCGGGGACACGGCCGAGCCGGAATCGAAGCCCGAACCTCAGGCCCCTCTGGTGGTATTGAACTCACCCGAAACAGAGATCGACACAGACACCGGACCAAAAGTGGTTAGCGACGAGAAGCTGGCGGTTATCCCGTCGATGCCATTGAGCCAGCTGCTGGGCAAGACCCGCGCCAATATCGAGACCCTGTTCCATCCCAACGAGCCCGGTCATGCCGAGGGCTGGGTGCGCTACAACGAGCACCTCGAAGTGCGTTACGAAAAGCAGCTCTGCGTGGAGTTGATCCAACTCGTACCGGGCGGGTTGACCTGCCGCGCGGCCGCGCGCTGGGTGGGATTCGGCGAGACGATGGCCCCTATCTACCGCGCGGACAAGTGCGTCTGGCCCGCGAACAGCCTCAAGCACCTGCTTGGCCAGGGAGTATCCGGCGAGCTGGTCTTTCAAGGTGGTATGTTCCGCGCCCGTCTGGACCGCTGACAGGCTGGTCCTGGCGATTCGTTAAACCGTTTTCTTCTACCGGCCCCTCCGTGGTAGATTCCGATCGACGTCATGTAACTTTGTCGAGGAGGACCAGATGATATTCCGTCGATTCGCAACCATCGCAATTGCTATTCTGTTCGCTGCGTGCGGAGGCGCGCGGCCGGACAGTGAAACGACCACGGGAAAACCCGCCGGCAGTATCGCCGACGGAAAAACGCTCATCGAGCAGGGCGATTTTACGGGGGGTGCGGCGCTGTTCGAGAAGATTGTCGAGGAAAAGCCCACCAGTGCAGAAGCGCACTTCTACCTGGGTGTTTGCCTGCAGAACCTGGATGATCTCCAGAGAGCCGAACAGGAATACGTCATCGCCATCGAGCGAGATCCGGATCTCATGGAAGCCCACAATAACCTTGGATTGTTGCTCATGGACAAGGGCGATCTGGCCGGGGCGAACAGGGCGCTCACCCTGTACCTTGAAAAAAACCAGGAGGAAGCGGACGCACATTACAATTACGGCCTTCTTCTGGCGGCCATGGATCAGACGAACGCGGCCCGCGGCTCGTTCGAGAAGGCGGCCGAGCTGGCCCCTGACGATCCGGATCCGTGGCTCGGTTTGGGCGATCTGGATCGCGCGGGAAACAGGCAAAAAGAAGCCCTGTTCAATTATCGCAAGGCAAAGGAAATCGCCCCGGACGATCCCATCTGTGTCCTGAGCGAGGGCCGGGTCTTGCTCGATATGAAAAAAATAGACGAGGCGACAGCTGTGCTGGCATCCATGCCCAATCTCGCTGGCAGCGATGCCGTCACCCTGACCACCGCCGGAATGCTTCTGGCCAGGTTCGACAAGGACACAGAGGCCATTGCGCTCTATGAAGCAGCTCTTTCAAGGGACGACTCGTTTCCCAGGGCGCATATCCTCCTGGCAAACGCCCTGGCCCGGATCGGCCGCTTCAACGACGCGGCCGGTCATTTCGAGAAATTTATCGAACTGGCTCCCGAGGCGATGGAAGCGGACGCCGCTCGCAAGGGGCTGGAGATCTGTAAATCGAAAGCTTCTCAATAAAGCGCATGAGAGAAAACAGACATCCTTCGACTCTCCTGATCCTCCTGATAACGGGAGTAGCTCTTTTCGCCTGCGACCCGGACGGTTCCACCGGGGACGCCGGCATGGACGGGGGTTCGGATACTTCGGCGGACGGGGGAGACACGGACACGGGGACGCAACCCGATGCGGGCCACGACGCCTCCGATGACTCCGGCCAGACGGACACCGACACGGACACCACGATCTTCGACGGAGACGGGTCGTGTCAGATGGTTGAGCCCGCGTTCGTGAATACTGTTGTGTCCGACAATACCTCTGGCGAGCCCAACGATCTCTTTGACTACAACTGCACCGCCCTGGATGAGAGCGGGTCGGATCTGGCCTACCAGTTCGATCACACGGGTTCCGTAGCCATCAGGCTGACCGCGACATTAACGAACGCGATCTGCGATCTCGACCTGTTCCTTCTGGGTGAAGATTGTTCAAGGAATTCATGTGTTACCTACTCGGCAGGCACGGGAGACGAATCAGCCTGCGCGATCGTCCAACCGTCCTCGACTCTCTTCGTTGTCGTTGACGGGTACATGAGCGCCGCATGCTCGTTTGATCTCTTGCTCACCGAAGAGATGGTGGAGGTGAACTGCACGGGGAACATCGACGACGACGGAGACGGCCTGACGGATTGTGAAGATGACGACTGCGTGTTCGAGGCCGATTGCATTCAGTCGTGCGCGCCCGACGAGACGATCTTCTGCGGACACATGGGCTCTCACACTACCTCGGGATTTACCAACTCCATCGAGATTTATTCCTTGTACTCCACATCCCTCAACGGTCCGGAGAAGGCCTTCGAATTCACAGCGAGCGCAACCGGAACCACCCTCGAAGCTACACTTTCCAACGAGACTCCCGGGCAGGAGCTCCTCGTTCTTGCCGATTTCTGCTCGTCCGACGCTGTCGCCCATGCGGGCTCGTCCACGGTGGAGTTTGCGCCGGATCCGGCGATCTCCTACTTCTTTGTGGTAGATGGACCGTCCGGCTCCGCTGGACCGTTCGAATTCCAGCTCACCTGCCGTGAAACCGACTGCGATGATGGCCTCGACAACGACGACGACGGCCTCACGGACTGCGCCGACGACGACTGCGAGATCGACCTGTCATGTGTCACCACCTGCGACCTGCTCACCGCAGACGCCGGTTGTGCATTCTTCGACGGCGGCGTTTCTTCCTGCTATCTCCTCGATCCGTATCCCCCCATGGGCTTCTGTCATCCGGTCGGCGACGCCTCGGTGGGAGACCCGTGCGCCGTGCCCCACGACTGCATCGCGGGCGCCATATGCACACCGGCCGACATCTGCCTCATGGCCTGTGATCTGGTGGACGATGTGCCGGGTTGCGCTTCGGGAACCTGCTCATCACTCGGAATCGATCCCCTCGGCGTCTGTTGGTAAAGCCTGTTTCTTGCCATGCAACTGCATATGACCTGACTGTATTCCCTCGCTAGCCAGGGCGGCCAGCGCAGCGAGATTCGACGCCAACCCCACAGACACGGCCACTTGCGCCAGCTCGGACGCGCACTCGACACCCACGAGATCCAGGCACGCGACCGCCCCGGGGTTTGCCGTGGATGCGCCACCTACCAGGCCGACAGTCATGGGCATCTCCACCTCTCCGACCAGATCGGATCCCTCTATCCGCCAGGTCGCAAGCGGGGCGTAGCTTTTACCTCTCGCCGCGAAAGCGTGAGCCCCCGCCTCCACCGCGCGCCAGTCGTTTCCGCATGCGAGCAGGAATGCGTCTATTCCGTTGAAGATCCCCTTGTTGTGCGTGGCCGCCCTGTACGGATCCGAACACGCGAAATCCGAGGCGGCAGATACGCCCACGGCCACATCCTTACCACTGAACCCCTCTCGATCGAGAGCCTCGAACGGGATGGCGCACCTCGCGCGAGCGAGGCGGTGATCTGCCAGGTTCGTGAGTATCCGCAGGCCGGCGCGTCCGCCCGCGATCTCGGCCAGGCGATGAGACACGGCCTCGGTCATGGTGTTGACCATATTGGCGCCCATGGCATCACGGCAATCAATGTGCAGGTGAACGACCAGCCGCCCGGGCCCGCCAACATCGCAACGGACCGCCATTGTGCGCATCCCGCCGCCCAGTGACACAAGCTCCGGCTGGACGGCGTCGGCTATCCGTACAATTTCATCGACGGAGTCTTCCAGACGCTCTCTTGCCCCGGGCAATGGATCGAGGATCTCCACCTGGCCGGCCATGATGGGCGGGTCGGCCTGCGCCAGGAACCCCGTGCCGGCGCGTGCCATCCTTGCGCCGTTCGAGGCCGCAGCTATCACAGAAGGTTCCTCCACCGCCATGGGCACCAGTAATTCCACCCCGTTGACCATGAAATTGGTTGCTATCCCCAGTGGCAGGCAAAACACTCCCACCGCGTTCTCGATCATCGCGTCGGCCTTCTCAATAGTGAGGTCAGCGCCAAAACCGGGATTTTTGATCCGTCGTGATATTTCTTCCAGCCTCTTTGCAGGGCTTCTCTTGTGGAACCCCGGCAGCCTTGATCTTCCCTTCGATTTCATGAATCGATTTCCCTCTCGAGCTTGTCGAATTTCTTTGCCACTTCGAACACACCATCGTGGTCGAGATCGAATTCCTCCCTGATTTTCACTCCGTGAATATAGAATGCCTTCTTGTCCGGCTTTCCGCTCCCATCCAGCGACCAGTGCTGCTCCACCACCTGACCGAATTTGCCAAACGACCACGAATCCGGCCGTCCGTCATAATCGAGATCGTATCTGCCGTTCGTGAAGTGACCGAGTTCGAAGAATTCCCAGGCGTCCACCGAACCATCGAAATTCAGGTCGCTCTCAACTCTCTCCGTCTGGCCGAACTCTCCACAATATATCCACTCGTCAATCCTTGTGTCGAAATTGGTGTCGTTATCAACCCTGTTCCTGTATCCGTACTTGCCGTACTTGACCCACTCATCCACTTTCTGATCGAAGTTCTTGTCGCTCCTGGACCCTACCTGCACTCCCATAACGAAGATGGTCCACTCGTCGACCTTGTCGTCGAAATTCAGATCGTTCTTGATCTCGCTCGCCCGGCCCATCTCGTCGAACTGGACCCATTCGTCCGGCTTGCCATCGAAGTTGGTATCTTTCCTCGATCGCACGGGGACACCGTCCTCGAACTCGGTCCAGTCGTCCCTGCGGCCGTCGAAATTGTTATCTCTCTCCCATTTGAGAAACTTACCGTCCTTGAAGATGATCCACTCGTCCACTTCACCGTCGGCGTTCGAATCACTCTCCTGCCAACCGTCGGGCGACTCCTCTTCGTCAGAAACGACGACAAGGGTGATTGAAATACCCGCGACCGCTCCCAGCATCGTCGTGGCAAGGGCAACCGGCAAGATAGGACTACGCATGTTATTAATCTATCACACAAACCCGAACGGCCTTGTCCTCTTTGTTTATCGAGGGCAAAATGCGAAGGAATCGCAATTGAGCGAGCCTGTTTTCTGGGAACAGTGAACGCGAAAGAGAATACCCGATAATGATCATCAAATGCCCCAAATGCTCCACCGGATACAGTATCCCCGAGAACATGATTGGCGAGAAACCCCGGAAGATGCGATGCTCGCGATGCAAGAATTTGTTCACCATCGCCAGGCGTGCCGAGGCAGCGCCTTCCGGATATGAGGAGTTCACCGGCCAGCATCATCTTCCCGGCGAGTTTGCATTCCTGAAGGAGTCACCAAAAAAAGAACCGCCGCCACAACCCGAGGAGCCGCCGCCACAATCCGAAGAGCCGCCGCCACAATCCGAAGAGCCCCAGCCCGATCTCGTGCAACCCGCCCCCCCTGTGCCCATGCCGGCACAACCCGCGCCGGAACCTCCTCCACCGCCGATCGATGCCCCGGAGCCCGTCGGGACCGACCCATCACCCTCCGTTCCGGAGATCTACGGTGGAACTGCCTCCGCATGGGAGATGGAAGCACCTCTCGATCTGGGTGGGTTCGCCATCGCGAACGAGGTTCCCACCAGAGGTCAGGCAATCGGCAAGGTGATTTTCGTTATGGTCGTGCTTCTGGTCGGCTTCCTGGTGTTCGTGGCTTACCGAAACGGCTGGGCCATCTCGATCCCTGCTCTTGGCGACCAGATAGCCTTTGCGTTGTCCGGAGAGAAGCTCGAGGAACTTCCCAAAGAGGCGCGGGATATCGAGACCATGATCCATCGGCGCAAGATAATCATAAACAGAGAAAAAGTTCCGTTCCTGGTGGTCCAGGGGGAGGTGACCAACAACGCTGCGGCCAAGCGTTCCAGAATCATCATGCGCGCTCAGCTGATTGACACGGTCGGCGACATACGCGCTCAGGTGAGAGCCCCGTGCGGAAAGCTCATAGACGACTCGGTCATAGAGGCCACGCCGAAGGGTGCGATGGAAGGGCACTATCGCCGTGGCGGAGCCCTTCACAATTGCTCCGTTGAAGGTAACGGCAACACAGTATTCCAGCTCATCTTCGACGAGGTGCCCGCCGATTACGAAGATTCATTCGACGTTCGGGTACAGGCTGTGGCGGCAAGATCCCTCGACTGACACCTCACTCTTTCATTATGCCCGTTATCGACAAATCTTCCATCTGGCTCGACAAGCTGACCAGGCGGATCGAATCTCTCGATGACTGGGCCCAGCGAACGATATTCTTCGGCAGATCTATCTTTGGCATTGCGCCGGAAGAGGCGACAACCTGTTTCTCGACCATCGTGGCAAACGCTTTTCACCTTCGTGAAAATCGCTTCGTCATTACCTCCAATACCGCCTTTCTTTCGATCGCGAAGGACCACTGGCCGAAGGAGCACAGGACTCACACCCGGGAAGCGGCCGCCGCGCAAGGCGACAAGCTGACTCTTTTGTTTCTCGTCCAGCCTGCTTCGGTCGGCTTCGAGGACGACGACAGTGAGGTTCCGAACTACGGTTCAGAGCGACCTCTCACCCTGGGCGAGCGAAAGGCCCTGGCCTCGACGCCCGCTCGACGTGTCGTGGAGATGGCGATGCTCGATCCCCACCCCGCAGTTGCGATCAAACTTCTTTGGAACCCCAAGCTCACCGAGGACGATGTAGTTCGGATCGCCGCGAGGCGAATGAGCCCGTCGGCGGTGCTCGCTCATATTGCATTCAACACCAAGTGGAGGATGAGGAGGAGGGTGGTCTTCGCCCTGGTAAACAACCCGGGCCTCCCCTCGTCTATCGGTGTGTCCCTGATTCCCGGGCTCACCGCGTCGGATGCCGTACAGGTGGCCGCTGACAATCGCCTTCCAGGGGAGATCAGAGAGTGTGCCGCCGCTTTACTGGAGGTCTGATACCACCTTCTCGTGCACGGGTCGCGAGAATCCGAGCAGAAACATACTCACCGTCCATACGAATATCCCTGCACCGACGGTGATGAACCCGCCAAGCCCAATGTCGCCCCAGGGATCGACCTCGATGAGCGCGATTCCGCCCAGGATGAGTCCGAACCCCGCGCCCAGAAGGCCGTGACCCCAGTTCTGGAGCCGTGCATTCTTGATTATCTCGTCGGCGGAGAATGCCGGCTCCGGATCCTTGAGGCGGAAATGCCTTCCCGCCGGGCCCTCGTTCTCTACAAAAACACCGGCCGTCGATTCGTCCGTATTTTCCGATGCGAACACAGGGAGAGCCGCGACGACCGTTCCGAGCAACACAATGATGCTAACCGTGGATCTCATGAGAGACATTATCGCACGGGTGGATTTTGGAAGAAAATAGAAAATAGTTCGCAACTTTTCAGTCCGCTATTGGTTTGGAGATCATTTGAAGACCTTGCGGCGAAAGCCACGTTAGGCCTGTCGATATTTCGGCATGTAACGCGCTATTGGGATGTTTATCGTCGTGTCGCGCCGCACTAATCCGGCTCACACCTTCGACAGACAACCAGGATAACCCGCCCAAAGACGTATCGTGCGAAATGTCGACTGCAATGGGAGGTGGCGCCGGAGTGGAAGAGAACTGCGTCGGTGAGTGGTCCCGAACGAAAAACAGGGCCGACAAAATGATTGCGGCGGCCGCCGCCGGGATCGCGAACAGGAAGACTCGTCGTTTAACCTGCTTCGCACGAGTCTGTTTCAGGGCGTTGGCGATTGATGCTGATGTGGATTCGATCAGATCGTCGCTCGGCTCGGGCAGGAGATTCGAAATCTCGCCGGCGCCGGCGATGAGTCTCTCAAGTGCAATCCTGCAATCAGGGCATCTCTCCAAGTGCGCGGCGATCTCATTATCAATGGGTTCGAACGCATAGATTCCCAGCTCTTCGCTAATCTCCTCGCATTTCTTTTCCATGAGCGTTCTCCTTAGTCTTCTTCGATTTTCCGGGCCAGCGCCTCCGTTAGTGCTGTCACTGCGCGGCTCAACTGTTTTTTTACTGTACCTACCGAGACCTTAAGTTCCTGCGCGATCTCGGACAGGCTCATTCCGAGGCGCCAGCGAAGCAGGAACACCGAGCGCTGGCCCTCGGGGAGATCGGCGATCGCCTGATGGATCAGTTCTTTTCGTTGCTGTTCGATAAGTGATTGTTCGGGCGTTTGGGGGACCGGTGCGGTCGGTGCCCCAAATAGGTGCTTTCCTTCGTGCAGCAAGCGCTGCTTTCGGCGGTTGATCGACAGATTGATGACGGTGCGGTTGAGCCATGCCCTTGGATTGTAGATTGGGGCGGTTTGCGACACGTAGCGAATGAATGTTTCCTGGCAGATATCTTTGGCGTCGTCGTCGTTTCGCAGTATGGCCGTGGCTAGGCGCACGAGCGCCTCCGTATGCTGCTCAACAAGTCCTTGCACATTGTTGTTCATGCCCGAGGTTAATCTACCACGGAGACGGCGACGAGCGGCACATCCCGGTTCATCAAACCCTCGCCCTTAAACTCCCAGCGGACGCTGTTTAGTCCGGTCCTCTCACCGTTGGTAGTGATCACCTTTCCCGGCAGGTTGAGAATCACCTCGAAGTTCTCGTCGGTTAGATCCTCGGTGAATGCGAAATCCGACTTCGATGCGGTGATGAAGGGTTCGATGCGTTCGGTGGGGTATCCGGAGAAGATCGTGCCGAGGACGGTTCGTTCCGCCCTTCCGAGGCCGGTCTCAATTTCAGTGAGCTGCTGGACTTGCGCTTCCTTGTCCGAGAGAAGCAACTGTTTGACTCGCGCTATTGTGAGTGTCCTGCCGTAGGCTTCGATGAGAGCTGCGTAACTTCGCGCGATAAGATCGCCGGGGAAGTCTACCTGGGTCATGCTCTGGGCCAAGCCGTCCGTGAAGATCAGAGCCCGTTTGTGTGCCTCGAAGTCGATGAGGCCATTAATGAGCTTTTGTTTTTCATTGTCCGCGAGCTTCTCGAACCGAACCTTTGAAGCTTTATCGAGTAGCTTGGTGTCCACATATTTTTGCTTAAGACGCTCGAACTTCCACCAGTCTCGTCCCCGATAAGTCCTCTCGAAGCGGTAGAATGTTTTTCCTTTCGATTTCTTTGTGCTCAAGGAGCTTTCGAGCTTCAGGTCGCTTTTTGAAAACCGAAGTGCCTTGTCGAGATCGGTGATGCTTGCAAAACCGGCCTTTGCTTCGTAGTGAAACTTTTGCTTTCCGTCCGATTGAGTCTCGGTCCAATGCCGAACGGCCCAGGGCCCTCCTGTGGGTAAAGCCAAGCCCCGGAGCGCGTCATCCTCATCGCCGGCGACCGACCACACCACATCGACACTACCGTCCGGGCGAACCGTTATTACCTCTCGCCGGTGGAGGCATCCGCCTATTATCAGTGCCGTTAACAGAACTGAGAGCAGTTTTATCGCAGAACCCGAGTGCGAATTTTTCATCCTTTTATCTCCTTTGCATGCAAAGCAAGAGTCCCGCCGAAATAGGCGTCTTCATGCAAGAAGACAAATGAGGATGCGGAAAGGTTGACAAAAAAGAGTGGAGCAGAAAAAAAACCGCAACTTTTCCTTCGATCGACCGATTACATGGGGACAATGGCTCCGATACGAATCCTGACTGCGCTGGCTGACCTGTTGTGGGTTCCTCGCTGCTCGGCCTGCGACAACTTTGTTGCGGCGGCTGGCGGTGATTCCATTTCAGCAGCTTTCTGCCCCGTCTGCGCCGAATCGCTGGTCCCCGCCTGCTCGCCGCGCTGTCCGATCTGCGGGCTGACCTTCGACGGAACCGGCAAGGATCACGTCTGCGGACATTGCCTGGCCGACAGACCCGCGTTTTCGAGCTCCCATGCGCCTTTCCTGTACGGCGGGGCGGTCAAGCAAGCCATTCTTCGATTCAAATACCGGCCGGCGCCCTGGCTCAGTACGCAGCTGGGAAGACTGCTCTTTTGCCGGGATGGGAGTGAAGGCGGCCTCCATCAACTTCCCCTTCCCCTCGCAGGGGAAGGCCGGGATGGGGTTCTTGCAACCCCGGATGTGGTGATGCCTGTTCCCAGCCACCCCTCCCGGCTTCGACAGCGGGGATTCAATCAGTCCGCCCTGCTTGCCCGGTACGCCGCTGCGGTTTACCGTGTGCCTCTGGACACCAACACGCTGCGAAGAACACGTGAGACCATGCCGCAAGCGGGTTTGAATCGGGCGCAACGCCTCAAGCACCTTCGAGACGCCTTTACGGCCTGCTCAACCCCGCGCCTGGCAGACGCAAGAGTGCTTCTCGTCGATGACGTGGTTACCACCACCGCCACCGTACGAGCCGCCGCACAGGCTCTTGTCGAGGCGGGCGCCTGCAGGGTGGATGTGCTTTCCCTGGCGAGGGCGCCCTGAGTGAAAGCGACCGGGATGGGGTTGCCCTCACAATATCGTTCGAGCTAAAAGAACGCATCATGGGTATGGAACGAAGCGGCGAAAAGATAGTCTGTCGCAACCGCAGGGCCAGGCGCGACTACAACATCGAGGACACCTTCGAGGCCGGTCTCGTCCTTGTTGGAACCGAGGTGAAGTCCCTGCGCCAGGGCAAGGCCGATCTCACGGACTCTTACGTCACGTACCGGCTAGGAGAACTCTTTCTCGTGGGCACACATATCACGTCATACGAAAACGCGACCCACTTCAACCACGAGCCCAAAAGAGAGCGAAAGCTCCTGATGCAAAAACGAATCATCGAGAAACTCGGGGTTCGAATAAAAGAACGCGGATACACGCTGGTTCCGCTGGAGATCTACTTCAAGAACGGCTGGGCCAAGGTGCTCGTAGGACTGGCCAGGGGAAAGAAGCAATACGATCACCGAGCCCAGATTCGCAAGAAGGACGAGCGCAGGGAGATGCGCGAAGCCGCATTGGATAAGAGGAGTCGATGAGTGGCAACATCACAGAGCGCCATCTCGAAACAACGATGCTCATCGATTACTACGATGGCATGGCCGTGCTCTCCTGCCCGGCAGGTTTACCTCCGGGCTCTCGGGTGCGATTCGGGTTTCCCGATGGTAACGCTGGCGATCGGACGTTCCACGGCAAGATCGTCAAGCTGAAGCGTCTTAGCGACGGCGCCTTCGCCGTATCTGTAAGGCTGCACAACCTGGACAGGATCCACCGAGAAATCCTCGAAAAGCTAGTCTGAGATCAACTGCGCCCAGGAAAAGCCGTTGCAACCTCCCGAAATATCACCGTGGTCCGCCGAGGTATTGGCGGCGGCCGTGGATTCGTCTGCGGCCGCGTATTCTACCTGACAGTAATACAGGCTCACCCCGCCGTCCGCCTGGCTGTCATGGGCCCAGTCGTACCGGGACCACAGGTCCGGGTAGTAGCTGTCCACGCTGTCGTTCTGGGCCGTCAGGTACCCGGCTGTGTTGTCGTACGCCTCGATGTGGCACTTGCTGGTCGTGGGCCCCGCGTCGCCGTACGGCGGGAAAACCGTCGTCCAGCTGGCGGCGGTGATCTCGTGGACGGCGCCCCAACTCTCCGTATAGCTCCCAATGATTGCCAGGGCTCCGGCATCGGCATCCGTGTCGGTGTCGGTGTCCGTGTCCGTATCCGTGTCGGTATCCGTGTCCGTATCCGTGTCGGTGTCCGTGTCCGTTGCCCCACCGTCGATCCCGGCGTCCGTGTCGTCATCGTCCGAGCACCCGCACGGCAGCACGAGAGCCCCAATGATGACCAGCATCCCAATAATTGATTTTCCCATGGTGTTTACCTCTTGGCTCCCCTTGAATAAGCCCTCGCCCCGACCCGGGCGACGAGCAATTCTCCCCTCGTCCGAGAGGCAAGCTTCGAACACGCTTCGAATAGACCGCGTGTCAGGGAACCGTGAAGTCTTACACCCCGTAGACTGGAGGTGCCGCTGGACAGGTCTCCTGGCTCCCGGATCAACCTACTTGCGGCGCCTTCCCGGATCTTTTGATCTAGTGGCAGTGCCGCGTTCGTCCCCGGATACAGTGGCGGGGGCCGCGCCGGTTTCCAACCGGCTTCCCAGAGCGAAAGCATTTCGCCCTTGTCCATGCAGCGAAAAAAATGAAAAAGAACGTTGGAATTACTTACCACCAAGAAGAATGTGTTCGCAACGATAATTGACCTGTCCGCACACAGAGTTCTAGAATCCAGACCGTGGACAATGCGCAAGAAAAAATCAAGGCCGCGAAGCGTCACTACGAAAAGGGTGATTTCAAGTCCGCTCGCGCGAATGCAAAGCAATTGATCAACGATGACACTCTGACCGAAGAGGCGAAGCGAGAAGCGCGGAGGATCCTCAAGGCTACGGGTATCGATCCGATCTCCACCGGGGTCTTTCTCATCACGTTCTGCCTGCTTGCATACCTCATCATCAAGTACATCTTTTGACCGACGTGACGGACATCTTCGGGCCGTCCGGGCCCATCTCCAGGAAACTGTCGAAGTTCGAACGCCGCGATTCGCAGATCGAGATGGCAGCGGCAGTCGAAAAAACAGTGATGGGAGACGGGGTGCTCCTCGCCGAAGCCGGCACCGGTACGGGAAAGACACTTGCATACCTGGTTCCGGCGATCCTCTCTTCGAAACGCGTTGTGATCTCCACCGGTACCCGGAACCTGCAGGAACAGATTTTTTTCAAGGATCTGGCCTTTCTCGAGGAGGCGCTTAAGGTTTCCGCACAGGCAACCTATTTGAAGGGTCAGGAAAACTACCTTTGTGTTCGAAGGTTCCAGAACTTCCTTCGTTCACCTCGTGTCCTGGCTCATGATTCCCATGAGGTGAGCCGGCTCGAACAATGGTCTCGCACAACCCCGACCGGCGACCGCATGGAGGTCGAGGGGCTCAGTGACGACTCACCTCTCTGGCGAGAAGTGTGCTCTACCCGCGAGACGAGGATCGGCCAGAAGTGTCCTTTCCACTCTGATTGTCACCTGACAAGGGCGAGAGATACGGCAAGGCGTGCGCGTATCATCGTCGTCAACCATCACCTCTATTTTGCGGATCTAGCCACCCGGCTCCAGGGCGGCTCCGTTCTGCCCGAACACGATGCGGTGATCTTCGATGAGGCCCATTTGATCGAGGATATCGCCACCGAGTTCTTCAGCATCAGGATATCATCCGGTCGGGTTGACCGCCTGATGACCGAAACGATGAACTCGGTGAAAAGCGCACGAATCAATGAGGATCCCAATGAGACGAGACGCCCCAATCTCGTGAAATACGCGCGCGCCGAAACTTCCGCTATGTTCACGGCGTTCAGAGACGAACAACAGGGGCGACATCACCTTGCAATACGCGAGATCCCGGCCGAGGTCATTCAGATCTACCACAAGCTCGATTCGGCCCTGGAAGCGGTGGAGATGTCTCTTCACTCGCTGAAAGGCCGTGATCAGGCTGTCGATCACTGCGCCCTTCGAATCACCGGGGTTCGTCGAGATCTAGCGGATGTCATCGAGGGGGACTCGCGGAGTTACGTTCACTGGATGGAAACGCGACAGCGTTCCGTGGTGCTCGGAGCTTCCCCCATCGATATTTCCGACTTCTTTCGGCGTGGCGTGCTCTTTTCCATCCCTTCCGTCGTGCTGACCAGCGCGACGCTTTCTACCGGCGGGAACTTCGAGTTCTTGCGCTCCAGATTGGGAATCGATTTCGATGCGGACGAGCTGTCCCTCGCAGCGCCATTCGACTATGAAAAACAAGTCATGCTCTACGTTCCGTCCGAGTTTCCTGATCCGCGAGATCCCGACTTCGCGTCTCACGTGTCGAACGAGGTAACACGTCTGGTAGCAATAACCGGTGGCGGAGCGCTGTTGCTGTGCACATCCGTCAAGAACATGCGCGCCATCCACGCAAATCTCATCGGCAGGGTGCCCGGACCGCTCCTCATTCAGGGGGACGCGCCCAAGTCGGTTCTCATGTCCCGATTCGTGCAGGAGAGATCCTCGGTACTCGTCGCCACAACGAGCTTCTGGCAGGGGGTGGACCTTCCAGGAGATGCGCTACGGCTCGTCATCATAGATAAGCTCCCATTCGCATCACCTGGCGATCCGGTGGTTGCCGCCCGTATCGACCGCCTGAAGGAAGACGGCAAAACTCCCTTCACCGATTATCAGGTTCCGCAAGCTGCGCTGGCCTTGAAACAGGGGTTCGGACGGCTCATAAGGACCAGGGATGATCACGGGGTGGTCGCGATAATGGATCAACGACTCTACACCATGGGTTATGGAACAACCCTCCTTGCGTCACTTCCCGACTGCCACCGCGCCTATCTGATAGATGATGTCGAGAAGTGGTGGGCCGGCCAGGAAAGCCCAATCATCGCTCGTTGAGAAAGCGCCTGACCCGTAGGATGACAAGATCCGGCTGTTCGATGGGAAGGGAGTGGGTCCCTCCCGGTACCATCATCAGTTGTGCCCCCGGTATGGCCGAGGCCATCAGGCTGGATCGCCTCGAGGGTGTAAAACTGTCCTCTTCACCTGCTATGACCAGCGTGGGAACGTCCACGTCCGAAAGATAGGGGGTCGCGTCGTGGTGTCCTGCCCCTTCCAGGATGTGCAGCCCGATCCTGATATCTACCCTGTTCATTCTGGCAACATACTCGGCCAGATCCGGCGCCCGGATGAGGCGATTGTTGACCTCGTGGGATCGCAGAGTTGTTCGCAGTATCCAGTCTGATGGAAGCGAGCGCCACGCTCTGGAAGCCAGATTCGGAAGAAACCGGGTGATCACGTCGAAAAGTGGCACCAGATACCCGAGAATTGCACTTTCGTGGAAGCTCTCGATTATTCGACCCGGAGAGCCGCACAGGAGCACAAGGCCGGAAATCGATTCCCTGTGCCTGTGCCACAGCTCCAGAGCGACCTGAACACCCAGGCTGTGTCCCACAACGGTGACGCCTTTGACCCCGGCGTGATCGATTACGATAGCGGCGTCGTCCGCGAGCCTTTCAATAGACAGATCGGCCCAGTACGATGGATCCTGGGACGATCCGTGGCCCGGGTAGTTCCAGTGCAGGCAATCGTGATCGGTTTGAAGGGCGGGGATCAGGTATTTCCAAACATGGCCTTCGCAAAGCAACCCGTCACAGAACAGCAGTGGCGCCCCGGTCCCACCACGCTCGTAGAAGATCCTGGTTCCGTCCATACCGCGAACCGATCTCTCCTGCAACGACTGGTATTTGAACCCCTGCAAGGTTCTTCGAACGTCAGGGCTTTGAGTCTATTTCATCCGGTTCGTTGACGGACGGGTACTTCATGATGTCCTTTCGGGCGATTTTCCACGCCTTTTGCACGATCCAGGACAGGGAACGATCCTGACGATTTGCCTCAGCGGTTATCTCATTGAGCATTTCCTCGGGGAAATACAGGCTTTGCTTTCGCTTGTCGCTCTTTGACATCTGAGAACTCCCTTCATGATGGGATGAATTGTACTACTTTACCCTACAATGGATACTGTATGCTACACTATCCGCAACGTCAACACATACCCATGAAATTACCTGCTCAGAAGACCCGTTCGGGGACAAAGAGGATGTCACCTGGACGAAGAATGAAGTTGGACGCCTTTCCCTGTCCGATGGCCTCCACCGGCACCGTGAACTGCTTCTCTTCGCCGTTCACGATCCTGGTGACGGTGGTATCGTTGGCACGGGCCATTGACGTGAACCCGCCCGACAGGGAGATAGCCTCCACCACGCTCATACCTTCCTGGTACGGGAAGGTGCCGGGCTTTTTGACTTGCCCGAAGATCGACACTTTCTTGCTGTTGTACTCCTTGACCAGAACCGACACGTGAGGCTTTTTGAGAAAGTTTCCTTCGATGAGCAACTGCTCCAGAAGCTTCGTCACCTCGGTGGGGGTCAATCTGCCTACTACAACGGTTCCCAGGAGCGGATACTCGATGGTGCCGTCGGAAGCCACCTTGAATGTGTCGGTCAACTCCTTCTCGTCGTAAACACGGATATCGAACACGTCGCCCGGTCCGAGGGTGGTGTCCATGGAATCGCCGCTGTCAATGGGTTTGGGTGTAACGGGCTGCGTGGAGCCGCAAGCCGCCGCGAGGATCCCGGCGATGACGATGGCTATTGCAACAAGTCCAAAATTTGTCGGGAGGTAAATTGCGGGAAGATCCGAGGCCGTGCCGTTGACCATCTAGTA
Source organism: Deltaproteobacteria bacterium (assembly GCA_030621515.1). Taxonomy (GTDB): domain Bacteria; phylum Myxococcota_A; class Polyangia; order JAAYKL01; family JAAYKL01; genus JAUVAN01. The sequence goes on from JAUXHN010000003.1 coordinate 51,817, forward strand.
GTGCGCCCGGACGCCACCGAACACCTCGAACTTGTTGAATCCGGCGTTGTAGGTAGTGGTCGTTCCCGATGCATCATCCATAACGTCGTACTCGAATTCGGTGATGTCAGCCAGATAACTGCCGGATGCGTGCAGGGACAGCCAATCGTTGATGCGGAACTCCAGAAGGAGCGACGCGCTCGCCCAGACGTCGGCTCTCTCGTAATTAGCAGGAGTAACGGTGATCCCCGGGTGGAAGGGTCCGGAGTTCGTGGCGTAGTCACGATAGAACACCTCGCCCTTTAAAGTGGCGAGGAAGACGCCGCCGAACATGTGCTCGTACGATAGATATCCACCGTTCTTGACGAAATAATTGGCGTACATGGAGTCCACGAAATCTCTTTGTCCGCCGAGCCTGATGTTGGAAAAAGGAGTGATAAAGAACGCCAACTCCGCCTGGGCGAGGACGCTGTCGAAGTTGGGCCCGGCAGAGTAGAAGCTTGCTCCGTATCCAGCCAGCAGGAGCAGGGCGAAACGATAGGTGATAAGCCCCTGGATTCCAAAAAGACTTCTGATGGGCAATGAGTTGTTGTTGATCGTGGCGCTGCCGTAATAGACCGTCGGCGTGAAATTGAACCTGGAAACCAGAGCGGTCTTGGGGAACACCTTCCACGAGGTGTGGAAACGCACATCATGGGTGTGCTTGTCGTTCTGATTTCCCATGCTCGGGTCTTCCCAGATGACGAAGTTGAGGCGGTAACCGGTCTCAAAGGTCAGGGTGCCCCCGCCGGGCCTCACGCGAAAGCCGATACCCGGTCTGATGTCGTGTCGGTTGTTGGCATCGTACGCTGTTTCATAAGGTGTGAGTGTCCTCATGTAAGCCGCGTCGAGAATCAGGCCGAAGTTGCCTTCGGGAAACAGCTCGAATTTGAGGTTGGTGGCCACGCCGAAAGCGTTCTTACCGTTAACCTGATCGACGTTGGAATTATCACTCAGAGCGAAATGATGGTCGTATGAGCTGGCCACACCGAGCCGGAACCTTATTTTCGGCGGGGTCGCATCGAGAACCCCGTCGTCCTGCACGCGCCGCTTGCCGTCTCTGGTGGCCAGATCGACATACGGAGTGATCCTCAACCGCACGGCGGGATCTTTGTCCCCGGCCTCGTAGAAAGTGTTTGTATCGTAGCCGGCCTCAGCGCCGAGGCCCAGGTGCAGGACCAGAGAATCACTAACCTTGATGCCGGCGCCCTCCTTGTCCTCGCGATCCTCAAGCCATATCTGTGCATCGGCCGCAACACAGGCGACAAAAATGACAAGCGCGATCAAGCCGGCATAGAAACTACGCATTACATTCTTGAGTTATAATTTTCTGACAATGGTGTGTGCCGACCCGTTAGCCGACACCACAGCGCCCACATCCTATTTTAAAAAAACGCACTCGCGTGTGGAGGTTGGTCCACCCCTACTTCCACATTCAACGGTTCCGTTGGGTCCTCCAGAGTAATATCTTCATCCACGGTTACAATGGTTTCCGATTCACCAATAACAACATCTGTGTCACCGATACAGTTTTCGGCTTCGGCCATCAATCCTTGTATTCGTGCAACGTAGATCTTCAAAATAACAAATTGCTGTCTGGAGGATGCGGTATCACCAGCCCCCACAGAAACCTCCAACGCCGACTTTCGCTCCTCGACACCCCTCATATTGACGTGAATCTGGGTCAACTTGTCATCAAGGCAGGTGATCTTGAGAGTGTCCTTTTCCTTGCGCGCACGATCGAGCATATTCTGCACGCGGTGGTAAATCCCACGCACCACGCCCATTTGCTGATCTATCCACGCAACCATCTGTGTTCCCGAGAGATTTGTGTCATCGGCGGCAACCGTCACGTCCAGATCTGGTTGCGTATCAGGGGCTACACTCTGGGCACTGACGTTGCCGAGCAATGCAATGCCGGCAATTAACGCGACCGCGCCCAGAAGAACACGTCCTTTCAATGCTCTACCCATCACTGTCGCCTCTCTTGAAACACACTCTTCCCCACGAGGATTCAACCTATCTACAAGACAGCTTTGTGTTACTAGCACAAGGAGTCCTTTCTGGCTATCGACGAAATGTTTTTTTCGTCTGGACCTTGAATAGGTTCCCTGAGCGTCACAAACTGTTCAAAATCTAATCCCCCGGGTCAAAACCCAACTACAAAACGAATATTCTTATCGAAAACCGATCAGCTCATCCAGCAGGGGTGAACATAAATGGGTATTCGAAGGTTACGGTTCCACCTTCCGGTGGCGGGAACCGGAATCGCTTGAATGCGCTCACCATGCAGTTTCCCACTGCGGGAGTCAGTTCGTTCAACGTGGTCCTCGCCGTAGTAACTTTTCCGCTCCCTGAAATTGTAAACCGGATGGTCACTTTTCCCTGCAAAGTGGGGTCGCGTTTCAACGCTTGCTCGTAACATCCCTTGATTGCGCCGAGTCTGCGATTTACTACTTTGGCAACATCCGAGGCGGCCATCATTCCCGTACCACCCGACGCCATCGGCTTCTTTTTCCTCACCTTGCCCTTGATCTTCTTCTCTGCTCCGGGACCCGCCGTCTTTACCGACTTATCGCCGCCCTTCACCTTCAACTGGGAGATGTCCGCAGCTTCACCGCTTCCTTTTCCGCCGGCGGGGCCTTTCAGAGACCCACCGGTCTCTCCGGTAGCAACACCGATTCCGTCCACCTGAGAGAGAAGATCGTCCTGGTCGGCACCAACGTCACCGCCTCTCAGAACGTCGGCGATGGCTCCTTCGGCATCTCCACCCAGCGTACCGAGAATCTTGTTGATGCCTCGCTCCGCGATCTGTTGCGCCAGCGCTGCCCGCTTTTCCGCTCTCTCGCGAGCGATCTCGGCCGCTGACCTCTTTGGCCCATCGTCCCTGGCCTTCGATTTACCGGACGATTTCTGCTCCTCTTCCTGTTCCTCTCCCTCGTCGTCTTCGGCCACCTCGTCGCCCTCTCCATCCAGAACAGCCTTCTTCTCTTTTTCGAAGGTAGCCGTTTCTGCGGCAATAAGCTCTTCGAGTTGCATGAACCTGTCCCAGTCGGAGACCACGGGCCAGTCCGTCATCTCCCACCAGACGACCACGCCGACCTCGACCAGGAGGAAAAACAGCCAGGCGATCACCACGAAAGAACCCATACCGGCAAGCATAGATCCTCGCACAGACGACGGAAGCTGCGGTCGTGGTTGGATTGGCGGCGGCGCTACAAACTGGAACAGAATGGTGGAATCACCGATCAGCACCTTTCCACGAGCCTTGTCGTTCAGGGGGATCTGGAAGAACTTTCCTTTTTTTCGGGCACGACCGCTGGATCTCAGATCTGCGAGTTCCACCACTTGCCCATCGGTGGAGATCCGGCCGTTCATTGCGGCGCTGAAGTTCAGTGTGTAGTGGTCGCCCTTTGTTTCGAAAATATCAAATCGGGACGACGGAAGATCCTGCGCTGGAATGACAAAAGTGTTCTTCTCGGAAGGTCCTATCGTGATCGTCTCTTGGCGGCGAATGATCCTTTCTTCTATGATCTTTCCGCCCTGAATCACTCCTATGCGAAGAACTTTCGGGAGATTCTTCGTGGAAGCACTCCTGCGCTGCGCGGATCCCCGCGCTTGAGGCTTAACTCCCGTTTTTTGAGAAGTGGATTTTGGTGTCGAAGAAGCCATCGACGAACTCCCCTTATACTCCGGTCGATCGTCGTGGCAATTGGAACGGACCCCCTATCCCCTGACAGATCGCAGAACGGGAAAATTGACCAGTTGCCCTAATTCGCTTTGCCGCCTTCTGCGGCGACAAACTTAAATTTTTCGAACTCCGCCTGACCGGCCGTATATAAAACCTCTGTTACCAAACGATAACTGGTCCCCGAATGTGCCACAACAAGTGCCTTACCCTCAAACGGCTGATTTGTCCTGGCCGCAATCATTTTGAGGTGCTGCACCTTTTCCTTCAGTGAATCGAAAAGCGGGTTGATGAGCAGCCCCTCCTGTCCATCCCGCTTCATGCTTTCGTCCACGGCGCCGTTCCTGAGATCGGCGACCTTGATATCCTGGACCATGATGGCCTTTGTGGATATTGCGATGACTATCGCGTCCTCGAGCGGCTGCACGGACGTTGATCTCGGCAGTTTCAGGTCATCGGACTCACGAATCTGCACGGGATCGGAGCCGAAACTCTTGAGAAGGAAGCACAGGATGATCGTGAAGGCGTCCATCAGTGAGTTGATGAGCAGTTTCGGCCGCGGAGTAGACCGCATGCGTCGCTTGTCTTTTTTGGCCTGGCGTTTTGCCGCCCAAATTGCGTCTACCTGACTGGCATTTCCCGGCGTGTTAGGATCCATTCGATACCCTCCGTAGAAATGATCGGTTTTCTACTCAGCCGCCATCTCGAAAAAACTGTTACACCACACCGCGCGTCAGCGTCACCACATCGAAGAGCGGTTCTTCCAGAGTGCCGCGCGAGTAGTCCATCGCCTTTATAAGCACTTCGAACTGAATATCGTCCTCCGCGCCCAAAATGATATTTCTCTCTTCCCTGTGATCGGCCTTCAGCTCCTTGAGCTTTCGCGCAAACTCATCGAAATCCCAATCGTCGTCCTTCTTGGGAATGTCCGGACCTGACGATGCGGTCTCGGTTGCCTGGGACATCCAGGACATCCGATGCTTGGGGTTGACCTTGAAATGGAACCCCTGGTCGGTGATCATGACCGTCAGGTTGAGCGCCTCGTTCTGATCGGGCGGCTGTTGTGCGGGAGCGCGCGAGATCTTGGGGGCGTTCACCGTCAGGGTCATGAACCGAACGAATACCGCGCCGTACAGGAGGAGAGGAATCAGCATGCACACCAGGTTCATGATCGGGATCAGCGGATCACCCTCATATGGTTCTTCTTTTCGCCTTTTCTTTGCCATGTGGCGTCCTCCTAAAACAGAGTTGTTTCAAAACCGTCGAGCAAGCTCTTCAGTTTGATCGACAACTCGAAACCCAAGGAAGTTCCAACGCTACTGCGAACCACCCGCACGGTAACGAGAAACGAGCAGATTCTCTAACTTGACGGAATGCTGATCGATCTCGTTGAGAATCTTGGTGGTCACCGAGGCCAGGAACATGTGCGCCGACATACACGGGATGGCCACGATCAAACCAAAGGCAGTGGTATTCATGGCCACCGAAATACCTTTGGCCAGAGCGGCTGCACGGGCGTCGGGTGCGGCAGACTCGAGGGCGGAGAACGCCTGAATCAGACCCACGATGGTACCGAGCAGTCCGAGCAGGGTGGCGATGTTGGCCACACCACCGAGGATCGGTGTTCGCTTCTGAACGATCGGCACAACCTCCAGGGTTGCTTCTTCAATGGCGTTCGAGACCTCCAGCTCACCCTTGTTGGCGCGGGTAAGGCCGGCCTTGATAACCTTGGG
>JAUXHN010000201.1 GCA_030621515.1 Deltaproteobacteria bacterium
GCGGTCAAGCTCATCGAGGACGGAAAGGCCTACGTGGACAGTCTCAATGCGGAAGAAACGGCCGCGTATCGCGGGGACTACAATCGCCCGGGAAAGAACAGCCCGCACCGCAAGCGTTCGGTGGAGGAGAACCTCGATCTCTTCTCCCGGATGAAGAACGGCGAGTTCGAAGACGGAGAGCACCTCCTGCGCGCAAAGATCGACATGGCGTCGCCCAACATGAACATGCGGGATCCGGCCATCTACAGGATCCGCCACGCCTCCCATCACCGCACCGGCGACGAGTGGTGCATCTATCCGATGTACGACTGGGCCCACGGACTCGAAGACTCCATCGAACGAATCACACACTCCCTGTGCACCCTGGAGTTCGAGAATCACCGCCCGCTATACGACTGGTTCCTCGAACAGCTCGATGTGTACCATCCACAACAGATCGAATTCGCTCGTCTCAACCTGAGCTACACGGTGATGAGCAAGCGAAAGCTCCTGGATCTCGTGAGCGATAACCTCGTCAACGGTTGGGACGACCCGAGAATGCCCACGATCTCCGGTTTTCGTCGCAGGGGATATACGGCGGCCTCTATTCGCAACTTCTGCGATCGTGTCGGCGTGGCCAAGAGGGACAACACGGTCGACCTGGCCATGCTGGAGCATGCCGTTCGCGAAGATCTCAACGAGACCTCCCCGCGCGTGATGGCGGTGCTCGATCCTCTCAAGGTGGTCATCGAGAATTACCCTGAGGGCGAGCAGGAGGAATTTGAGGCCCCGTACTTCCCCGGCCAGGAGGAAAAAGGAACACGCGCGATCCCGTTCTCTCGCGAGATCTTCGTTGAGCGTGACGACTTCAGAGAAGAAGCGCCAAGGAAGTGGCACCGCCTGGCTCCCGGCAAGGAGGTTCGCCTGAGGTACGCCTGCCTCATTACCTGCAATGAAGTTATCAGGAACGACGATGGCGAGGTGATCGAGCTTCGATGCACGTGGGATCCGGAATCGCGCGGGGGAACATCGCCGGACGGTCGCAAGGTCAGGGGCACTCTGCACTGGGTCAACGCGTCCACCGCCGTCACGGCCGAAGTCCGCCTGTACGACCGGCTGTTCAACACCATAAATCCCCTCGCCGTCGAGGACGGACACAGCTTCGTCGAACACATAAACCCCACCTCCTGCGAAGTCCTGACCGGGTGCCTCGCGGAACCCAGCCTTGCCGGAGCAAAACCGGAAAGCCGCTTCCAGTTCGAGCGGATCGGGTACTTCTGCGTGGACAGGTACGATTCCACCGACGACAAACTCGTCTTCAACCGAACGATCACCCTGCGGGACTCCTGGGCGAAAATAGAGAAGAAGCTCAGTGGCAAATAAGCAAATTGCAGTTTAAAGTAACCCCGTTATGAAAACCGGACTAATCGTAACGATCGTTTTGGTGGTTGTTGCCGGTATCGGCGGGACGATCACGTATCTGAACCGCGCGCCGGAGCGCTCGGACGAGCTGGTTCACGAGGTGGATCGGGCGAGGTATCCGGTCCGAACCATGACCGTCACTCCGGGTACCGTCTCCGAAAAATTGGAGCGCACGGGTGTTCTCCAGGCAAACAAGGACGTGGTGCTCACCGCTGAGGTGGCCGGACGTATCGTGAAGGTCAACAAGGCCCTCGGTGACGAGTGTAAAAAGGGAGAAACCCTGCTCCAGCTCGACCGGGAAGGTTACCGGATCGGCCTCGCCCAGGCCCGCGCGGCTGTCAAACAGGCCGAGGTGGCGGTGGACCAGGCGGGCCGCACCATGTCGAGGACGGAAGCCCTCAAGGCGCAGGATGTCGCCACGGAGCAGCAGCTCGACTCGGCGCAAGGAGGACTTCAGGGAGCCCAGGCAGCGCTCGAACTGGCAGTGGCCGCCCAGCAAGCCGCCGCGCGCAGTCTCAAGGAAACCGCAGTGAAATGCCCGTTCGCCGGCCGGCTGGCCGAACGGATGGTCGACCTGGGCCAGACCGTCGGCCCGTCTATCCCGCTCGCGCGCCTGGTCAATGTCGATCAACTTAAACTGGTGATGAATGTGACGGCCTCACAGCTCACTCGCCTGGAGATCGGTCAACGTGTTTTCCTTTCCGAGACCGAGTCCGCGACCCGCATCATCGCCGAGGTTTCGAGGCTGGGAGTGGCCGCGGATCGCCTGACCAGGACCTTCCCGGTGGAGATAGTCACTTCCGGGGAGGAAGGGCTCCTTCGCCCGGGGCAGATAGTGCGCGCCGTTTGTGAGCTCGCCACGCACAAGAACGTTCTCGTCGTGCCGATGGAAGCCGTTCACATCAAGGATGACGCCTCATCGGTGATGGTCGTCGACGGTGATACGGCAAGGAAGATTTCAGTACAGCTGGGACCTCGCATCGATGACGACGTGATCGTGACATCCGGCCTGGCGGCGGGCGCCGAGGTGATCGTGGTGGGATACGACGAGGTCAAGGACGGCTCGCCCATCCAAGTGACGAACACGGGGGAAACAGCGGAGCACGTCGATGGCGCCCGGTAGGTTCTCCCTGGCGCGACTCTCGGTCAACAATCCGGTACTGGTCAACCTGGTGATGCTCGCAGTGATGGGTCTGGGCACGGTGGCCCTCATCGGCCTCCCGCGAGAGCTGTTCCCCGAGATCGACATGCAGTGGGTCTTCATCATCAAGCCCTACCCCGGCATATCTCCCGAGGAGATAGAAAAGCTCATCACCAAACCCATCGAGGACGAGATACAGGACGTGGAGGGCATAGACACCATCACGTCCCAGTCGGCGGAGGGTGCTTGCTTCATCTCAGTCAAGTTCAAGGAGATGTCCACCGAGGAGTTCGCGACGCGATTACAAGACCTGCGCACAGAGGTGGACAAGGTGCAGGGGCTTCCCGAGGACGCGCTGGACACCAAGGTCGAGTCGTTCAGCACATCCGACATGATGCCCATCATCTCCGCCCACATGCACGGAGACCTGCCCACAAAGAAACTCATGGAGCTCTCCAAGACCCTCCGGGAAGAACTGCTGGACATACCCGGAATCGGCAAGGTCCAGCTCACGGGTGTGCGCGACCGGGAGGTGTGGGTGGAGGCGGATCCGGTCAAGCTGGAGGGCCACGGGCTATCCATCCAGCAGATCCAGGCCGCCATCGGGGCCCACGGGCTGGATATCCCCGCGGGAAGCCTGACTACAGGGCGCCAGGAACTCTTCGTCCGGACCGTAGGCGAATACGGGAAGATCTCGGACATCGAGAAGGTCATCATCCGGACCACCGCCCTGGGTCAGACTGTTCGAGTCGGTGACGTGGCCGAGATCCGCGAGGATTTCGAGGACGAACGGACCCGGAGCCGCCTGAACAAGGAACCCGCGGTCTCTCTCACCATCACCAAGCAGACGACCGCAAACGTCATCGACGTGACGGACGAGGTGAAGCGAATCGCCGGGACCTTCGCCGATAGTCACGGCGACAAGCTCCATGTCTCCTTTACCCAGGATTCCTCCCATCAGGTAAACGACGTGCTCTCAAAGCTCGTGCGAAACGCCTGGATTGGCTTCATCACCGTCCTGATCGTGCTCCTGGTAGTGCTCGGTTTCAGAAACGCCATTCTCGCCGCCATGGGCATACCCATGAGCTTTCTCATCTGCTTCATATTCATGTTCAACATGGGCGAGTCCTTCAACGGAAGCTCCCTGTTCGCCCTTGTCCTGGTGCTCGGTATCGTGGTCGACGACGCCATCATCATCATCGAGAACTGCTACCGACACCGCCAGATGGGCAAATCCTGGAAACAGGCCGCCATCGACGGCACCGAAGAAGTGACCTCCCCGGTCTTCTCCGCCATCGCCACCACCATTGCCGCCTTCCTGCCGCTCATGCTCATGCCCGGCATCATGGGCAAGTGGCTCAGGATTGTGCCGATCGTCGTGAGCCTGGCCCTGGCCGCATCACTGTTCGAGGCGCTGTTCATTCTGCCGTCCCATTTCGCCGGATGGCCTGGACGTGGAAAGGCCGAGCCACGCCCTACCCCCGGATGGCTCGTCAACCTGACCGACTCCTACACCAGCGGTCTGCGTTTCGTGATGAGGTTTCGCTACGTCTTCCTGGGTTTGATCTTCGTTGTGCTTGCCGGAGCGATAGCGATGATCCCCCTGCTGGGTGTGAAGATGTTCCAGGGAGAGGAGATCAACACTCTCCAGGTTCGCGTCACCATGCCGGTGGGCACCAATCTGGACACTACTGCAAAAACACTCGAGGAATTCGAAAAGGTGATCGAGAAGCTACCGAAGAGCGAAATCCGGGCGATCCATGCCACCGCCGGCCTGGTCATGACAGACTCGGACTGGGTCTTCCGGACGAGCGTGGGACAGGTCTGGCTGGACCTGGTTCCCGTCTACGAGAGAAATCGCATCTCGGACGAGATCATGGCCGATCTGCGCGGACGGCTCGACAGGATCTCGGGTCCGACAAACATCGAGATAGCCAAGATCAACCAGGGACCTCCGGTGGGAAAGCCGGTGGAGGTCAAGCTGAAAGGAAAGTACTTCGACCACCTGGAAGCCGCTGCCGGAGAGCTCGAGGAATATCTGGCCGACCTCGACGGCGTGATGGAGATCGGCAACGACTTCGAGCCGGGCAAGAAGGAAGTTCGTTTCCACGTGGATCCGGAGCTGGCCGCCATCCACGGGCTGAGCGTGGCCCAGGTGGGCATGGCCATACGATACGCCATCGACGGAGTGGTGGCCGACAAGATCTACGATGGTGACGAGGAGCTGGACGTGGTGGTTCGGCTCGACGCGGGCGCCCTCGAACGCCCTGCGGATCTGCTGCGCCTTCCGCTCCTGACGCCCACAGGAACGAACATCTCTCTTGGCGACGTGGCAGAGTACCGACTGGAATACTCCAAGGGGCTGATCAGGCGCTACAAGGGTCAACGCACTATAACCGTGTTCGCGAATCTGGCGGCGGACGGGCCGAGCTCCGTGGATGTCAATGACGGCATCAGGGAAGAGTTCGTAAAAATCAAGCGGCGATATCCCTCGGTGACGCTCGATTTCTCCGGTGAATTCCAAGAGTTCCAGAACACCTTTGCAGGACTGGTTCAGCTTTTTCTTTTCGGGATATTGCTCATGTACGTGATTCTCGGAACCCAGTTCAAATCGTACATACAGCCCTTCGTTATCTTCTTCACCGTTCCATTTGCCTTCATCGGAGCGATCTTCGGCCTGTGGATATCAGGTAATCCGTTCTCTCTGATTACCCTCTATGGGATTGTGGCTCTCGCCGGGGTGGCAGTGAACGACGCCATCGTGCTCATGTCATTTGTCAACAGCGAAAGAGCGAGGGGTGCCCCCGCGAAGGACGCGGTCATCGCGGCCGGACGACTGCGTCTGCGACCGATCCTCCTCACTTCGCTGACCACCATCGGGGGCCTGCTTCCCATGGCTCTGGGCATAGGCGGCGCATCGCTCACATGGAGCCCAATGGCCAACACGATCGCCTGGGGGCTGGGCGTGGGCACAATTCTCACTCTCTTCATGATCCCCGCAGTTTACCTGATCCTGGTGGATGACATCCCCGGACTCTTCCGTAAGAAAAAAAATGTGTCTGACCCCAAAATAAGTCAATAATCTAGAACAGATCAGTAACTCCGCAGCATCTCCGTCCAGAACCGGATCATCTTCCAGTACTCCATCAACTGCGCATCGGCCTCGTCGCCGTCCAGGTCCACGTGCTTTATCAACTCACTGACGAGGGCGGTCGATTCGGTTCCCTTGCTCGCCCACCGGTGAACGAGCCTGGTCTCGGATGGGGGGATGACGTTGTCGGCTGCGCCGTGCAGCAAAAAGAGCGGGCAATCCGGAGGATCTTCGAGGACCGGCGACATGGCCTTCCCGGTTGTGAACTCCCGTCTCTTTGAAACAAGCATGACCCCCAGCGCGTCGCCGTCCCTTTCCAGAAGCAGCTCGACAATCACCCGCGACTCACGGCCCAGACTCCCGAGGCTTTCTCGCACAGCCTTCTTCTCACCTCGCAAATACTCGAAAACAGCTTTGCGGAAGTCCTCGACTTGGTCCGCCGGCACGAACAGGGCGGCGAAGTGTCGAACGACAACCGCCTGGCCGTAGATATGAGCCGGGCGCTCCTCCCCCCCCGGCATCCTCCCCGTCACCAGGTAATCGAGAGTTCTGCCCATGTCTCCGTGCCCGCCGAAGGAAAAAACGAACGCCACCCGGCCCGCGAGACCGGCCCGGTTCGCGGCGCTGAGGCAGAGGCCGCCGCCGAAACTGATTCCCAGAAGGCCTATCTGCTCACCGTCCTTCACGAGTCCAGATTCATTCAGGACCCAGACCGCACTGCGTTCGATATCATCCACCGCCCTCGGTCTGAGATCGTAATTTCGCAGATCCTCGATATTGGGCGTCACGACGGTGTACCCCAATCTCGCCAGGTTCCTGGCAAAGTGTATAAGGCGGGGCTCCCGGTAGCCTTTCCAGTGGACACCGTGGATGACCAAAAGAGTCTTTCCGCGATCGGCTCGTGAAGAGAAAACCCTCATCGGAATCTCTCTTTTCCCTGCAACGAATGATCTCTCGGTGATTTCCAGGCGCAGATCTACCGAATGATCCTCCTTTGCCATGTAGCGAGAAAGGAAAAGCGCTCCCGGCATCACAAGCCGGTACAACACCGCGCAACCGATACCCACGAACAAACACAAGACCAGGAGAACCTTGAGTTTTTTTCTCGCTGTAGGCTCCTTTGGGCTCAATCGTCCGCCTCCTTCCTCTCGATCCGGATTGATCGCGCAAAAAATGCGCATTGTTTACAGGGCCATGGAAACCATGTGTGCATTTTTTTCGCACCCGCCTCCTGGCTCAACTATGTTCAATCAATCCGATGTACTTGTCTAACATGAACAAAACATGCCCGCTGAATGAGCGGCATAAATAGTGCATATTAACCCAAAGTAACGTAATTCATCCCTTGTTGATATTGACAACCAAGTATCAACAATATCACTTTTATGGGAGGCCCAGAAAATGCTCATGAAATCAACGGCGTTGGTGATGTTGGCGATCCTTCTTGCGATCGGCTTCGCTTGCAGCAGCAATTCGGACACCGCCGGAGACGGCACCGATACCGATACGGATGGCGATACCGATTCTGATGGCGATACTGATGGCGACACAGATACTTTCGACGAGTGTGAGTCAATCGAAGAGGGAGTGGATAATACACTGCAACCCGCTGACATCATATTTGTAATCGACAATTCGCCGAGTCTGGAACTCGAGATCGCTCAGGTGCGAGCAAACATGAATTCGTTTTCAGCAGACATCGTGGCCAGCGGCATCGATGCTCGCATCGTGATCATTTCGTGCATCCCCGGAGATTGCGGAAATTCCGGCGGTGGTACTAACGAATTCTACGGCATCTGCATCGATCCTCCTCTCGGAGATGCCGCCGGGTGCCAGGGCGATCCGTCGGTTGGACCCGTTTCCGATGACACGAACCTTCCCGACTACCTACACTTGAGCACCCGGGTACCGAGCGTGAAGCTTCTCGAATGGCTCCTCGAAACATACGAGGACGGCAATACTCTGACCGGTGACGGCTGGCACAGTATGATCCGCATCAACTCGACCAAGCATGTCGTGTTGGTTTCCGATGATGCCGATGAAATGAGCGCGGTCGATTTCAATGCGTCGTTCCTGGCCCTGGATCCGGTATTGTTTGCCGACTATCTGTTCCACGGGATCTTCTCATACCTGAGCAAGGACGATGCCTGCGCCATCAGCCTCAGCGAACCCTGTTGCGAATTCTCAGCCCCCGAAGACATCCCACCACTCGACTGGAATGTCTATTCCGACCTGGTCACCCTTACCGGCGGCGTATCGGGAGATCTCTGCCTACAGGATTTCGACCCGGTATTTACTGCCCTCACGGCATCGGTGATCAGCAATTCGGAGATAAACTGTGAATGGGTCATTCCGGATCCTCCCGAGGGCGAAACCCTCGATCCGAACATGGTGAATATTGTCTTCACGTACGATGGAGATTCTCATGTCATCGGTCGGGTGAATTCCGCAGATGATTGTGACAGCGTTTCCCATGGTTGGTATTACGACGACCCGTCCAACCCGACAATGATCTATGTATGCCCTCAGACATGCGACTGGTTCCAGAGCGAGGAAGGCGCGGGTCTTATCATACAGTTCGGTTGCGAAACGGAAGTAGCCGACCCCGAGTGAGCCGTACCCGCACAGATAATGGGCGACAAGATCCCCAGATGCTGAATGTGGATTTGAAAAAACAGATGTGATAATTAATATGGTGGGTTCTAAAAAAAGGAGAAAAAGATGCCAGCCAAATTTTCGCTCATAATAACGCTTGCTTGCGCCATGTTGGTCTTCTCATGTGGCGATGACGATCCAAGCAACATCGACTCGGGAACCGACACGGATACGGACACCGATTCAGACACCGATTCAGACACCGATTC
>JAUXHN010000277.1 GCA_030621515.1 Deltaproteobacteria bacterium
GCCGATGTTCCTGGCTTCTTGATCGTTGTGAGGGAGCGCGAAAACGCGCAACAGATAAAGCCCGGCGAGCCCGAACAGTGCAGTCCACAACGTTAGCACCAGGGGACGGGTAATGAATGACCACTCGTAATAGAGGTCCAGGTTGGAGAGGAACTTGAAAGCGCCCGCGAGTTCCACGAAGCCGAGAACCACCTTCACTGCGACCATCCAGTCGCCGCCCTTGCCTTTCAGTTTTTCCGCCCAGGAGGGGAAGACCGCCAGGAAGAAGAAGGGAAGGGCAAAAGCGACGGAGAAGGCGAGCATCCCGACGATCGGGTAGAACCACTCGCCTTGAGAGGCCATCGCGAGGATGGCGCCGATGAACGCTACGGTACAGGTGAACGACACCAGAGTGAATGTGACCGCCATGAAGAAGACACCCGCCGCCTGACGACTGAAAGAGCCATCGCCGCCGGAGAGTTCCTGTTCTTTTTGCGCGGAGCGGGAAATTAGCCAGTTGGGCATCTGGATCTCGAAAAGACCGAAGAGGTTGAACGCGAAAACAATCAACAGAAGCGCAAGGAATACATTGAACGCGGGATGCGCGGCGATGTTCTGCATGCTGTCCGCGCCGAAGATCGCGGACATGATCACGCCGACGAGAGTGAACATGAGGATCATTGCAAAGGCATAGATGAAAGCCATGGACACCGAGCGGCGCATGGATACCTTTGCGAATTTGGAGAAGAAACTCACGGTGATCGGGATCATGGGGAATACGCACGGTGTTACGAGCGCGCCGAGCCCCGCCAGGAATGCGATGATCAGGAAAGTGAGCAATCCCTCGTCTCCGGGCGATTCGCTATCGGCGTCCACCTCGCCGGGGGCCGACCTGTTTTCGTCGAATAGTTCTCCCGTGAGCGTGGGTATTCCGGTGTGATCGGCGCGGGCCTCGCCTTTGCTGTGCGAAAGCTCTACCTCGATGATCTCCCTCAAAGGGATGCAATGGTCGTCATTGCAGATCTGTCCCCTGAATTTCAGTTTGATAACATCGGCGCTTGGAGCGCCGACAACCTTGAAGGCCCGCTTGTGGGTCACGGTGCGCGCGTAGAATTCCACGTATTTCTCGAAACCCTTATCGTATTCCACGGACGGTTTCGGGGCGTGCCACTCGCCGGCGGTTTCCAGAGCCGCATCGTCGATCTCCAGCTGCATCCTCAGGGGACCGTCAGGGATCACAGTCATGGAGTACAGGTGATATCCACCTGGTATTACGGCCTCGACCGAGATAGTTGTTATCTCGCCTGTTCGGACGGACGCTGGGTCGAAGTGTGCCTTCAGGTCGACGCCTGCGTTCGGCGCGCCGCGCCCCGTGACGGGTTGGAGCACGAAAGCTATCGCAAGGGAGACAACGATGAACGCGGCGGACGTTCCGAGTGAGGGTTTCTTCATTGGGCTCATTCCTGTTTCAGGGAGTCCGTCGCCAGCGCGCTACTTGTAGTGAGCACAGTCGAACTACTTGAGAATGATCGGGTAAGTGAAACTGAACGAGGAGTCCGAGAACTTCGGGAACTTGGCCGAACGCGCCATCATGGCCACGCACTTCCCGGCCTGGTTTCCGGCGAATGCGCCCTTGGGGTTGGCCGCCTTGACCCTGCCGTTGCTGCCTTTGACTACGACCTGAACCTGGACAGTGCCGGTGGAGTACTTGGCGCAACTCTTCTGGGCACGAACCTGAACCGGGCCCATGGCCTTCTTTACTTCGGCCTTGGTGGGTTTCTTTGCCAGGTCATTAGCCGGTGCGGTCTTCGGCTTTCCCTTTTCCTTCTTGGGGCCGCTCAGCAGTGAATCGAGTTCCGAAGTGCCGCTCTTCTTGGTTGGCTTCTTCTTCTCGACTTTCTTCTTGGGGGTCACAGTTTTCGGGGCATCGACCTTTTTCTTGGGCTTGGTGGTCGTTTTCTTGGGTTTGTCCGTCTTGGCTTTGGCCGCTTCCTCTTCTTTTTGTGCGGCCGCTTCCGCTTCCTTGGCTGCGAGATCAGCGTCCTTCGCTTTTGCTGCCTCGAGTTCGGCCTTCAGAGCGGCCATTTCCTTGGATGTGGCCTCGTCGGCGGAACCCTTGTCTCTGTCCATCTCCGCGAGCTTGGCCATCATCTGGGCCATTGCATCCTGGTTGGCCTTGCGGTCCGCTTCGAGCGCCGCGCGTTCCGCTTCGAGCGCTGCCTTGATGCCGTCATCGTCGCCGTTCCTGGTTGCGAAGTACCCGATGGCAAGGACCGCGACGATCACAACCGCGATGAGGGCAAAGAGCGGCCCCTGGCTCTTCTTCTCGGTCTGCGCCGGTGCCTGAATTCCCGTCTGGGTCTGAACGACACCGGAGGGATCCCTGCCCGAGTCGGCGGCCTCCATGGGCGGAGGCATTATCGATGGCGTTCGCGCAACCTCCACGGAGGAACCGGCCACCATCTTGGCCAGGTTGACCATGCCGGAATCGGGCTCGTCGGCTCGGTGGTCAACTCGTTTTGGTTCATCCGAAGAGGAATCGTCTCCTCCTCCGAGCAGATCGGCAAGGGACATGTCTTCTGCGGTTTCTTCCTTCTTGACGTCGCTGCTGCTATCGGGATCTTTCACGAGACCATCCTCCTTCGGCGCCGGGCCGATTCTTACCGTTTCTAATTATGTATACGTTTCTCCATCGCAAGCGTTCAGTTCAACTAAGAAAATCGGCACGAAGTTTACCAGTGATGCAACTGCCCAATCAACCGTAAAATAACAACATTTTTCAGGTTCGCGCCGTCTATTTCCAGGGGTCGTCGTAATCGATTTTCCTGACCTTCTTGATGTTCAACTCGAGAGAGAGAGTTTGCCCGGGCTGGACGAACACGGTTTTCCTGAGCACCACCTCGTCATTGTCTTCAATAATCAGTTCGTATATCCCGGCGCGCACGTCAAAAAGCACCGGGGTCGGTTGTGGCACGAGGTAGTCGTTCATGAAGACCGTCAAGCCCGGCGGGGTTGTGGCTATGGTGACAGTGCCGGGTTCGGTGCTCTCCTCGAGCTTGCGAACGAGGATGTTCGACTTCGCCGCTTTCTTCTTGGAGGGGTGGGTGGCGACAAGTTTTACGTGGGCGTGGAGGATCTTGTTCTCTTTGACCACCACGTGCTTCGAGGCGGGTTTGTATCCGCGACTCGAGATCACGATCTTGTGTTTCCCGCAGGGCAATTCCAGAAGCGCAGGGGTCTTTCCCCTCGTCACGCCGGCGACCTTGACGGTCGCTCCTTCGGGTTTGGAGGTGATCTTGACGATTCCCGTCGGGGCCTGGGCGTGGGCCGCGTGGCAGAAGAGCAAGATGGCGCACGATAGCAACATGCCAACGTAAAGTGCGCGCGATTGAATTGGACCGTTCGGGATCGTCGTTTTCATTCTCGCCATATTAACATCAGGTAAATGAAAATGTTAATAAGTTGTTCGATACAGTCTGAATTGACTTATGCTCGCAGTCGCGTCAATAACAGTACCCCCGGAGTTCTGGATAGAGGTGTTTTCAGAAATGTTCGAGATTTTCAGAGAGTTGGTTTTTTCGGCGTCACACCAGTTGAGGGGGTACAAGGGCAGGTGCGAGCGTCTTCACGGCCATAACTGGAGGGTGCGCGTTCATCTCGAGGCGAAGGATCTCGACGACGCCGGCATGGCCCTCGATTTTCACGATCTGGACAGTATGATCGAAGCCGCCATCGAACCCTACGATCATCGCCACTTGAACGATGTGAAGCCGTTCACCGAGATCAACCCGTCCTCGGAGAACCTGGCAAGGATCATTTGCGAACGTGTACAGGCGCAACTCTCGGCGCCGGGGGTTCGCGTCAAATGCTGTGACGTCTGGGAGAACGATCGGTCTCGCGCCCGATACTGCCCGTAGTCAGGCGGCTTGCTCTAAATGGCGTCTCGACCCGAGCTTCGTTCGCAGAGCGCGGCGACCCCGGTGAAGGCGAGACATGATCGTGCCTACCGGGCATGATATCCGCGAAGCGGCATCGGCATAAGACATTCCCTCCACATCGCAGAGCATCACCACTTCGCGAAACTCGGGGCGCAAACCGTCCATTGCCGCAACCACCTGATCGCAGAACCCGTCGTCCATATGGACGTCGCCGCCATCACCGGTGGTGCGCCTGCCCATTGCTCCCACGGACCAGTAAGTCAACGAGTAACGACCTTCCGTCTCCATGATGCGTCGCTCCAGTCTCTTTCGCCTCATCATGCTGATGTGCCGATTTCGCATCACTCGAGAGAGCCACGCCCGCATGTTTGTGCCCTCCTGGAAGTTACCCCTGAAACGCAAGGCGAGAACCAGGGTGTCCTGGAGTAGATCCTCGGCCCTGTGCTCGTCCCCGGTTAGCCAACACGCCATGCGGCGCAGGGCGGGAAACTCCGAGTGAAGTGAGGATTCGAACCGGGGGCTTGTTTTTTCCTGTTGTATTGCTTGAGTGTTCATGCCCGGTTCTATCGCAAGGCTGGTGCCAACTGTTCGCCCCACGCGTCCAGAGCGTGCGGCACTGGTGCATATGAGCAAAAAAATCAAGCAGTTAGGGGTTTGAATGCGGTTGGGATTTGGTGGAAGAGACGGGCGATATCCGGTCGTGGGGAGATCTTGGATGAGACAATATGTCACTTGCTGCTATTAATCGTAGAAATGCTGTGACAATCGATCATCCGGATCTTGTCCTTTCGCTTCAGCTTCTTGATGTGAGCTTCCCGCGCGCCGGCCTCACTCCGGTTCGCGACGGGTTCTGAGTAAACGAGCCGAACCGGGCCGCGCCCCGACGTGTACCTGGCTCCCTTGCCGCTGTTGTGCTCCAGGATCCGTCGCTCCAGGTCTGTGGTGATACCTGTGTAGAGACTCCCGTCGGCGCACTCGAC
>JAUXHN010000276.1 GCA_030621515.1 Deltaproteobacteria bacterium
GCTGAATCTGGTTTGTGCCAACAAGTACACGTACGACCCCACTTCATTCCGGGTCGCCGCCCTCTCTGACGATCCCTACAAAAAAGAGCGACCGTCGGCGACACTGGATACAGGCGTCGAGGAGGAGGCTCCCGATCTGGGTTTCGTGGATCCTTTCGCCAGTTGCGAACCCATTGCGGACAACAGCCGGTTCTTCTTTGAGAGCTGGTGGCTGATTGGGAATTATCATTTCGATTTCGATTCCTCGCGCTACGGCGTGGAGACCGCCATGTCGGCATACAAGAAGCTGGTCGAGGATCCCTCTCATCGCTTCTACGACAAGGGCCTTTACAAGCTCGCCTGGAGCTATTTCAAGGCCGACATGTATCCCGAGTCATTGAGGGCTTTCTCCGATGTTGTGGACTTCGCCGACAAGTCCGGCTCCAAGGGTTCCGGGATGCGGCCCGAGGCGATCCAGTACCTGGCGGTGTGCTTCTTCACGGATGACTGGAACGTCGACCAGATGCCCGATCCGGTATCCGGCATCGAGCGACTACAAGATCCAAACCTGATGCCGCAGGACAGAGCCTGGACCCAGGAGGTCTACGCACGCCTCGGAGACATTTATTTTGAGAATGAAAAGCACGAAGATGCCATCGCTGTATGGGAACTCTTTTTACAGAGATGGCCTCTCAATGTGCAGGCGCCGTTCGTGCAGGACAAGATCGCAAACGCGTACCGGGAAATGCGCAGATTCGACGAGGAGCTGGCCGCGCGAAGCAAGCTGGACGACTTCGGAAAGGACAGCGCGTGGTGGAAGTCCAACGAAGACCACCCGGACGCGCAGAACGAAGTGGCGACAATGGCGCAGGACGCGCTCATCAACTCCGCGGTTACCCATCACCAAAATGCGCAGGCCTTGAGATCAAAAGGGCAGGCCACCGGAGACGAGGAGATACTCGGTTTCGCGCTCGAGGAGTACAACCTGGCTGCAGCCGCCTACAAGAAGTACATCGAGCAAAACCCGGACACACCCGATGCCTACGATCTCGCCTACCAGATGGCGGAGGCGCTGTACTGGTCGGGCCAGTACCAGCCGGCCAAGAGCGAGTACATCAATGTGCGCGATTCAAATCTCGATGATCGTCATCGGGAGGAATCGGCGCATATGGTAGTGCTCTGTGTCGAGCGAATCATGGACAACGCCATGGCCGAGGGTCAGCTTACGATCCGCGAGGAAATTCCCGAGCTCGAGGGGACCCCCCCCGCGCCCCGGCCCATTGAAATGCCGGCGCTGCTGGCCGAGTTGATGATAGAGCGAGAGAACTACCTCAAGTACAATCCGGGAGCACCCCAGACATCAGTTTTTGAATATCAGAGCGCTCAAAATTATTATCGATATGGGCATTGGGACGAGGCCCGGACGCGCTATACCATCGTCTATGAAAAATACTGCAAGAAGGACGAGCTTTCCCTGCAGAGCTGGAAGGTCCTTCTCAACATGGCCGTGGACCAGGACAACCTCGACGAGAAAGAGCGACTAGCCCTGCTGGAGCAGGAGCGGCAATGCAAGGTGGAGGGCGTTGAGATACCCGACGACGAGGCCATCGATCTCGGCAGCCTTCTGGGCGACGTCGCCATGCAACGGGCCATGGACAAGTTCCGGGAGTGCAACGAGACCAAGGAAACCACGGTCTGCACCGAGGCCGGAGATCAACTGGTGGCGGCGGTCGCGAAGGCGCCCCAGCACGAGAGCGCCGACGCGGCTCTCCACAACGCAGCGCTTTCTTACGAGAACGCCCAGCGATTCGATACTGCGATGCAGCTGTTCGGCCGCATCGTCGACGAATACCCCCAGAGCAAGTGGGTGGACAAGTGCCTGTTCAAGCAGGCCAGCGCCGCAGCCAAATTCTTCGAGTACGAAAAATCTCTCAAGTTGTTCAAGATATTGGCTGATGAGAAACGGTTCAAGGATTCGAAATATAGAACGGATGCCGTTTACAACTCCGCCTTCTGGCTAACGAACCTTCAGAGTTACAAGGAGGCCATCCCTTACTGGCAGAGATACTCCAGGGAGGTTGACGACGGCAAGAAGAGCGTCGAGGCGGCGTACATGTCTGCGGACATGCAATACCGTGCAAAATCCTGGTCTGCCGCGATCAATGCCTTCGGATCTTTTATCAAGCGGTACGAGCGGACAACCGATGCCGGCAAGTACGTGGTCAAGGCCTCCTACAGGGTCAGCCTTGCAGAAGACAAACGAAACAAGCACCGCAACCAGGTCAAGGCGTGGAGCAGGACCATCTCGCTTTACAAGCGACTGGTGAACGAGTCGGGATCCATATCGGCCGAGTACGCGGCCGAGAGCCATTTTCTTCTCATCGAAGAGGACATGCGTAAATTCGAGAAGTTCAAGATCAGCGGAAGCCAGAAGCAGATAGATAAAAAGAGAAAAGAAGGCGCGGAGAAGGTCAAGTCCTTCGAGTCGCGCTACCGCAAGATACAGGATTACCGTCGCCCCGAGTGGTCGTTGGCGGCCGAGTTCCGGATCGGGTACGCCTACGAGGTTTACGCCAAGGCTATCCTCAATACGCCCATGCCGTCACTCAAGGAGATGCTGCGCCTGGCCGGAATGAGTAAAAAAGAGATCAAGTACATCATGAAGATGCCGAAGGACGAGCAAGAGGATCTCCAGTTCCAGATCGAGGACAAGGTGAGAGCCAAGCTCGACGAGACCGTCTCCGCCATGGAGGAGAAGGCGCAGGCCGAGTACAAGATCACAATCGACATGGCCCGCAAGGGCAATATCAGCAACGAGTGGACGCTGCTCGCCCTGGAGCGGATGAATGCGTACGATCCGGATGGATATCCGCGACAGCACAACGGCTTCGTGGAATTCGAAGATGATACGACAACTGTTCCGCCGTGGGCCGGCGAGGTGCACTGATGAAACGATTCTTCGTATTTCTTGTCGTCCTGCTGGCGTCCAGCGCGCTGGTTTTCGGGTGCGGCAGCGCGAAGAAAAAAGACAAGACAGCCAAGCCCGGCGGTCCGGTCATGGAAGATCCTTACGGTGGAGGCGTTGGAGGTCCTGTCGGAGCCGGCGATCAAAGCACCGGAGATGCAGTACCCACCGGACCTGGTGTGGCTGCTCCTGAACAGCACATCATGGCGGAGAACGCCAAGGGCTACTACAACGAGGGCGTCAAGGCCGGCGCCAATGGAAATCTGGATCAGGCGGAACAGGCCTTCAAGCGGGCTTTCCAGATAGACGGAAAGGCGCACCAGGTGGCTTACAACCTGGGTGTGCTTTCGGAGCGCAGGGGCCTCGATGACAGCGCGCGTGGATACTACAGGCAAGCCATCGGCTTGCAGCCCGATTACCTTCCGGCCCTGGCGGCCCTCGCCAGGCTGGAGATGAGGCTCAACAACGTTGCTGCGGCCATCGGGTTGATGAAGGAAAAGGCAACCGCATACCCGCGGAACACCGGTATCATGAATCGCTATGCCGATACCTTGATCGCGGGGAAAAGATACGCGGACGCCATCGCTGTGGCCAAGCAGGTCTTGCGCATGGACGAACGAAATGCAGAAGCGATGTTCAGGGTGGCAAAGGCCAACATGCGCATGGGTCGGTTCGAATTGGCCGAATCCATTTTCGACCAGGTCCTCGCAATAGATCCCGATGTTGCGGAAGTCTATTTTCTCAGGGCCCAGATTAAACTCGAAAAAGATGGCAACAAGGTCGAGGCCATTGCGGACCTGGAGACGGCGCTCCAGAAAAATCCGTACTATGTCGAGGCCATGAACAATCTGGCAATCCAATACATTCTCTCCGGCAACTACGACATCGCCATCGAGAAACTCGAGAAGGCCCTGGCCCTGTCGCCCTCATGGCCGATACTCTACCTTAACTACGGCAACGCTCTGAGGGGTGCCGGTCGCTGGAAGGAAGCCAGGGTTAATTTGGAAAAGGCGCGCAGCCTGGATAGCTCTCTTCTGAGCGCACTGTTCAACCTGGGTGTTCTGTACTTCGTGGCAACGGACCTGGACAACCTGGATCGGCTCGGGAGTCTCGGAAAGTCGAGAAGGCACTTCAACAATTATAAAAATGAAAAAGGCTCGTCTTTAAAGAAAAACGATCCTGTTCATAAATACATTAAGGAAATCAATATCAGTATTGAGCGCGAGGAAACCAGAATCCAACAAAAAAAGGAAATGGCGCAGCGCGAAGCTGAGCTGGCCAGGGAACGCGAGGCTGCCGAGGCTGCCAAGGCAGCAGGGGGCGGGGCGGTGGATGCCGGTTCGGGCGAGGACGAAGGCTGGGAAGACGAGGACGAGGGTTGGGAATAGCGCTGGAAACCTGATGAAATGTGAATGCAAAAAGAACTCAAATTTCTCTTGGTCAACGGAAAAATCATGTGGTAGTATGGCGCTCGTTCGGCTGTTTATCGGTGGCCGAACAAGGTTGTTTTAACAAAGAAAATCAGAGCTTCAAGCGCCCATGACGGGCGTTTTTCCTACGAAGGAGGAAACGAAGATGCAGGCAATCGCAGAGGCATTTTCCCAGGGTGGAGGTTGGATGTATGTGATCGCATTCACGTCAGTGATCGGTCTCGGCATCATGGTTGAACGCTTTATTTTCCTTTTCTTTAAGTACAACATCAACGCAAACGCGTTTATGGGGCAGATTCAAAAGCTGGTCATGGCAAATAACATCGATCGTGCCATCAAGCTTTGCAACGCCGCCCCCAACGCAGCGCTTCCCAAGGTGATCAAGGCCGGCCTCACCAGAGCCAACAAGGGTGAGCTTGAGGTCTCGAACGCCATTGAAGAAGCAACCCTTGAGGTTGTGCCGATCGTTCAGAAACGCACACCGATTCTCGGTGGTGTGGCCAACATCGCCACCCTGCTCGGACTG
>JAUXHN010000307.1 GCA_030621515.1 Deltaproteobacteria bacterium
CGACGGATCTGCCTGGGCCAAGCACATGGTCGATGGGACATTCTATCACGCCAGTTCGGCATACGCGGCGGACGTGGACGGAGATGGCGACATGGACATTCTCGGCGCGGCATACATGACTAATGAAATCGCCTGGTGGGAGAACACCACGGGCGACGGTACCGCCTGGGTAAAGCATGAAGTGGATGGGTTGTTCGACGGCGCCTGGTCGGTATACGCGACGGACGTCGACGGAGATGGCGACATTGATGTGCTCGGCGCGTCCTGGGTTAAAAACGACATTGCATGGTGGGAGAATACGACTGGTGACGGGACTGCCTGGGTCAAGCACACGTTGGATTTAACATTCGACGGCGCCAATTCGGTTTACGCAGCGGACGTGGACGGAGACGGCGACATGGACGTGCTCGGAGCGGCCTGGGTCGACGGCGACATCGCCTGGTGGGAGAACACTGCGGGTGACGGGACTGCCTGGACAAAGCACGCGGTGGATGAAACATTCGTCGGCGCCAATTCGGTGTACACGGCGGACGTGGACGGAGACGGCGACCTGGACATTCTCAGCGCGGCCAGCGGAAGCGGCGACATCGCCTGGTGGGAAAGCGATTGTATTCCTTGAATTCTTTTACGTGCAAAACGAAAGGTAGGGCGATGCGATACTTGTTTTTGATTGCTCTTGCGACAGTACTGGTTTGCGGTGGGTGCTCGACCGCTCTGTCCTTGGGAGACGGTGGGGCCGACACGGACATCGATACCGCTACCGACACGGATACCGATTCCGATGCCGATACTGACACCGATTCTGATACTGACACCGATACAGAAACTGATACCGGCCCGCTCGAATGCAATCTGGGAGAGTACAGCGGCGATTATACAATCTCCGAACCTTCGGATATTGCAGAGCTTGCAGGATACACTTCGATCTCGGGAAGCCTGGAGATATTGTGTCCTTGGTGCGTGGACTTAAGCCAACTAAATTGCCTTACCTCAGTAGGGGGTTATTGGTTGCGATTAGGTGGTTTGGATTCACTCCCGAATTTGGATGGCTTGAGCAACCTCACCACGGTAGCGGAAATTCTGATGATTTCCGGCAATGATCTGTTAACAAATTTACAAGGTCTGGGTGGTCTCACCTCGGTGGGAGGAGACCTGGAGATCGAGGGTAACGACGCCCTCATCAATTTGGTTGGTCTGACGAACTTGACCACAGTTGACGGGAATTTCTATATCAGAGAAAACCCCGTCCTCACCAATTTGGTTGGTCTGACGAACCTGACCACAGTTGACGGGCGTTTCTGGGTCGCAAGCAACTGGACCCTCACCAATGTGAACGGCCCGAGCGCTCTATCTTCGGTGGGCTATTTGTATTTTTTCAACAACGCCCTCACTAATCTGGACGGATTAGGCGGCATCACCTCAGTGGGGACCGTTAATATTCAATACGAGTGGTACCTCGTCGATATAGACGGTCTGAGCAATATCACTTCGATGAGCGGTAGCTTGTTTATTTTCAACAACGATGTCCTCACAAACCTTGACGGTCTGAGCGGCATCACTTCGGTTGGGGGGGGGGGGATAATGATCGAGGAAAATGTTGCCCTCGAGAATCTGGACGGACTGGGCAACGTTATCTCATTGTACGGAAGCGGAAGCTTGAACATCAACGACAACACGGTCCTTCCCGATTGCGAAGTCTGCGAACTGATAGACCAGTTCGCCACTCCTCCAGGCACAATTGATGTAGAAAACAACCTCGACGACACCTGCACCCCCGTTCCGGGAAGTTGTCCGTGAAGATACATTGCACGAACTATCCACATCATCGTGGTGTGTCGGTGGGCGCGGTTGCCCTGTGGTACTTTTGGGGTGTGTAGAGGGACCCCCACCGGCCAGGCGTCCTTCCCCAATCCCTCTCATTCCGATACAATCCAACCTCAGGAGGGCCTCATGAATGCCAGACATCTCCGGGTGCTTGTTGCGGTTCTCGCGCTGACGGGCTTTTCCGGGTGCGGGAGCGGCGGTTCTGGTGACAAAGATGCCGACGAGAGATCACCCGTTTTCCGGGATTCGCTGGACAGACTCTCATCCAAAGAGCAGACGAAGATCATCGTGAAAGAGTTTCTGGACCTCGCCAAAAAGAACCAATCGAAGTCATGCCCGCGTCCCGTGCTGCGGGGACAGCCACTCCCGGGCACCGCGACTGGGGACATCATCGCCGTGGTGGAACCCGCAGGAGAAGATGATCCTTGTGTCGCGGCGCTCAGCAAGGAACGCATGGCTAAGCTCAGCAACTCCTACTTCGATTTCGACGCGTTCTCTCAGAACGGCTTCCCCCCGAGGAGGCTCGGAACCGTGCGGCCCTTGCGCGACAGCATCGCTAAACGAGAGCCGATAGAGGATCTACTGAAAGCCTGCGCTCCATCGATGGAACGCATAGGCAAGGCAGTTTCCCACAAGAACGCCTGCAGCCCATACTTACCGGGAGTGCGCAGAGTCGATTATTCCAGTAAGAAGTATCTTCGCCTCGACGCGCTCGTCGCGACATCGGCAATCGAAACCACCCGCAAGGGGGAGACGCAAAACGCTGTAGTCAGTCTCCTCGACCTGATCCGATTCGGACAGGATTTCCACCGGGGAGGCACCTCGATCCTTGAGCCGGCGATCGCAATCGCAGGTGTGTGCAGGAGGGTGGTTCCCGTACTCGAGTGGCTCCTGAACAGACGCGAGCCGCTTGGAGCACCGCTTCTCACCCTTATCGATCAGGAGCTCGCCGCGCTCATCGCCACTTCGCCGCACCCTTCGAAGTATCTCGAGGGTGAGACCGTCGATTTGGCCGTGTATACTGCGCTGCCGATGCTGTTCGGCCCTCAGTGGTCTCCCCCGGGGGAGGTGGTTGGAGAATCCGAGGATCCGCTCCCGTTCGCCCCTTCAGCTGCCCAAACCCTCCTCATGACCATACACAAGACTAGGTTGGGATACACCCTTTCGTGCAGGCCGGAAGACACCGCCGCTGAGTGCTTTTCCAATATGAAAGTGACGAGCGATGATGCCGGCGACAGCTACAAAGCCGACATGAAAAACCCCTTTCGATGGCTGGAGTGGATTCGCGATCCGCCAAAGGCCCGTCCCAATGAGGAAAACCCTATTTATGTCACATATCTGAGCCTGAGAGCTTTTCGCAACTATGTTAAGAAGAACGGCCAGACGAGCTTCTACCTGGGCGCCTTGCGGCTACTGACAAAGTATCGAGAGGTTGCCGAGGAGACGTCGTCGTGTCCCGGGATTGAGATCTTCGGCAGCCCCGCGTTTGAGCAAGCGCGAGTCGATCCTTACTCCGGCAAGCCTTTGCAGATACGTGAGGTCGGCGACGGTCGATTTGTAATACGCTCATCGGAGAAGCTCGAATTTGGCGACAAGCCCGAAGACGCCATCGCGATCCATGTGATGTGTCCCTACATCCGAGATACGAAGACACCCGACGGTGGGCCGTGACCGGTAAAGAGGGACAATCTCGCTCAAATTTATCCGCAGAGCGTGCCGACGGGGAGAGAGCTGTCGAAAAATATCTACGGTCCTGTCACATGGGTGTAAACAATGTGGTGGACATGCATGGAAGAGAACGGATGCGGATCCACTCCCCCGCCGATTTTGCCTTTGGTGAGAGTCATTATAGTGTTCAGCTCATCTTGCATTGACGGACTACTGCCCAACCATCCCGCCCCCCAAACCTCTCCTTTGAAATTGTCCGGATTATTGGGACAGTAATCATCATCCTGAGGCACTTTGAATCTAATGGTGGGCAACAATGCGTTGCGATAGTGCGCATTCCAAAATTCCTTAATAGGATCCACTCTTACGGACGGAGCTGAAGAAGAGTGCTTGATCGCCTCTTTAATGCCGTCCCACTGCCACC
>JAUXHN010000335.1 GCA_030621515.1 Deltaproteobacteria bacterium
ACCACGGAGTAACCTTGCAGCTCGAAAGCGAACCAGGCGCGCGTCGGAGCCGGGATGGGGAATCAGTGCTGATTCACCGCGCCTTCGCCGGTGACAACAAGGCGTTCGGGAAGATCGTCGAGCTGTACAGACGACCGGTCTATAATCTTTGCCTGCGCTATCTGCGGGATTCTGACGCGCAGGACGCGGCGCAGGAGACCTTCCTGAAGGCGTTTCTTCATCGTGAGAGCTTCCAGCGGGATCGCGCGGTTCTGCCCTGGCTGTTCACAATCGCGCGGAGGCTCTGCATAGATCGGATCCGGGCTCGCAAGAGGGAGCAAGTCTCGATTGACGGATCCATGGAGGTTGCAGACTCGAGGATTGATGTGGAGCGCGAAATATCCGCGAAGCAGGAGATCGGCCTGCTGGCCGGGCTCCTGGATGATCTGCCCGAACGCCATCGCGAGGCGGTCGCCCTGTACCATTTCGATGGGCTGTCCTATCGCGAAATGTCTGATGTCATGGAAGCCCCCATCGGAACGGTCATGACCTGGTTGCACCGCGGCAGGGCCGGACTGCGCTCGGCTGCCGCGAAAAGTGGAGGAAAAGAATGAAGCATCTCGACGAAATGCGCATCATGGAGTTGGCCCTCGACCCGGCTGCCACGCCTCAGAACGGAGAGGCGGAGCATCTGGGGTCCTGCGAGCTTTGCGCCTCGATGCTCGATGAGGAGCGTCGCCTGACGGAAGCCCTGAACGGATTCGAACAGGAGCAGGTTCCTCCCGAGTTCACCGGGAATCTCGAGTGCAGGTTCAAGAAGGCGAACAGGAGAAGGGGCACCCGGCAGATACTGATGGGGCTGGCCGCCCTGGTCGTGGTTTCGGTGCCCGTGGTTGTGCTGATGGTGGTACAAACCGGTCCCATACTCGGATACATGGCGGCGCTCGTCGGAGATCTGGCCACGGCACTCGACGTGCTGGTCACGGTGGCGGGCACGTTGCCTCTGGCGGCCACCATTGCCGTGGCGGCCTTCTGCGTTCTGGGCATCGCCATCGGCTCGCTGCTCTTCTGGGTGGGAAAAAGCAAGAGCGTAACGAAATATTTAGCCGAGCAGCCCGTATGGCCAAATGGAAACAGCGAGTGGTAATTTTGGGAGGACTGATGAAAACGAAGAACAGAAAAATTGGTCTCGTGCTCTCCATTTTTGGATCGGTGTTGATGTTTTCGTCGGCGTCATCGGCCGCGGATCAGTCGGCAGATCCGGTCGATGGGGCGCCTCAGGTCGAGGACTCTCCGTCCGACTCGGGCAGTACGAAATTCAAGGGCGAGTGGCCCGGGAAGCTCAAGAAAGTGACCGTCAGCCTGGAAGACGGCACGGTCGCGCAGGCGCTGCAGGTGATGACGAAGCAACTCGGGTGGGGGCTCGTGATCACCGATACGGCCGTCGCAGGCAAGCTGATCACGCTTCAGCTAAAAAGGCACCCGGCGCCCGACGTGCTGGAGATCCTGCTGCGGGCGGGAAACCTGGACGCGGAGTTGAAGGGGGGTGTCCTGTTTGTCACTCCTTCACCGGTGCCGGTGGAGGTCGCGAAGCCTGCGCTCGTTACGGAGGTGAAGACATCTGTCTCCGATGAGGAGGCGAGTCAGGAAGATGTGCGGGAGCGGGAAGAGGAGATAGAGGACCCTGTTGACGAGATTGATCCGGACGAGACGGGATTGGGCCTGAGGAAGAAGATCAAGCGGAAGATAGAGAAGAAACTGAAAGAGCGGCGCGACAAGCGACACGGGAAACACTGGGATCGGAAAGAGCGTGTTCAGGTAGGCAAGTCCCTTCGGATCGAGGAGGGGGAGGAGGTCGACGAGGCGGTGGTTTTTGGCGGTTCTCTCACAATAGCCGGCGTTGTTCACGACGATGCGGTCGCGGTGGGTGGTTCGGTGATCCTGGAGCCCGGCGCGCTGGTGGAGGGCAACGCGGTCGCAGTGGGTGGTACTGTGGATGTTCAGCCCGGCGCCACGCTGCATGGAGATCGGGTTGGGATCGGCGGGCCTATCGGGAGTATCGTTTCCAGGATCGCCCTCGGTTCCGTGGACGAGGGCAAGTTCGGGGCGGTCGTGGTGTTGCTCGTCATACTGGGCAAGATGATGCGCGTGGCGGTGCTGCTGGTCATGGGTATCCTCATTCTGACCTTCATGCCTGACAGGTATGCTCGGGTACGGGAGTACCTGACGAGGCGACCGGGCAAGTCGGCTCTGACAGGCATGATCATGTTCCTGGCAGCCGTTCCCCTGTGCATACTGTTCGGTGTGACGGTCATAGGGATCCCGCTGATCCCGTTCCTGCTGCTGGCGTTGCTCGCGTTCATCGTGGTCGGACTGACGGCGTTCCTGACGTGGCTGGGTGAACGGATCCCGATCTTCAAGGGGCGCAAATCACCGGTGGGCGCGCTGGCCATCGGAGCAGTGCTGTTTCTAATAGTCAGCCTCATCCCGATGGTGGGGTCGGTAGTACTGATGGGCGTGTCCTTCGTCGCGGCCGGCGCCGCCTTCATGACCCGCTTCGGCGCTCCCCCCAAGGCGGAATCCATCGAAGCGACCGCCACTCCCTCCGGCTAGATTTTCGCTCAACCGCCCTGAAGGCCTTCTGTTCATTTTTTCCCGCGGAAGTAAATCCCGCGGCCAGAAATGCGCCACTTCGTGTCG
>JAUXHN010000346.1 GCA_030621515.1 Deltaproteobacteria bacterium
AAGTCCAGCCCCTCAAGTCCGGCAGCGAGCGCGCAACCGCAAGCAGGTCGGGATCGACCTCCGACTCTGCGGAAATCTCGGTCTCATGTGGGCCTGCGGGCTTTGTCACGTTTTCCGACAGCGGAGTCTGAGAGCCTCCACACCCAAAAAAGCTGAACACCAATAAGGCCAGGGTGAGTTTATTGGTTAGCCTGCTTGACATTGTCATAATCCCTCACGTCTCTACTCTTTCCGTCCGGCCTTCTCCAACTCCTGCGCGTCGGCCTGATCTTCGTCCGAGAGAGAGGGAGAATACCAGTCCACGCGCTCCCAGGTCGCGACCTTGACTATGGGTTTGTCGCCCCAGTCCTCGCCCCACATTCTCGCCTGAAGAACAGCGAACTGGGCGAGCCTCTCCTCCACTGTCATCGCCACCCGGCGACGATACTCGGCCTCGTTCTCCTCCTCGAGGGAATCAAAAAGCTCGACTCGCAGATTTCTACTCATCCGTCTTGTTTCCCGCGCAGAAGATTCCGTTTCGCCACCCGCCACTCTTCTTGTATACAATACTCGGTCAAGGTGACAAGTGAACGACAAATGAAGCGCGAAAAGAACGATAACGATGTCACGTTGACACGCCGCGCGGCGCTGAAGCTCGCGGCAGCCGGAACGGCCGCGGGGCTCCTGGGACTTTCTTCGTCCGACGCCCTCGGCGATCCAGCAAGGGCCGCCGTTTCCAAAACCGTATCGGGACCCGGGCACGTGGTGAAAGTCCACATGCCGGGGATGCGGGCGGGCGCCTTCCCTGACCCACGGGCATCCAGGATCATGGTGGACAGGGCGGTGTCGACCCTGGCCCGCGAAACCGACGCCTCACGCGCATGGTCCCGCTTCATCTCGCCGACCGATCGCGTCGGCATCAAGGTCAACTGCCTCGGGACGAAGATGGCCTCCTCGATGGTCGAGGTGGTGTACGCCGTGGCTGACGCCGTGCGCGACGCGGGCGTTCCCGACTCCAACATCCTGATCCTGGACATGTTCGCAAGCAACATGATGGGCGGGCGTTACACACAGGCGACCAACCCGAACAAGATGCGCGTTCTCGCCCACAAGGATCACCGTTACCACAAGAGCTGGATCCACGCCGGCCCTGCCCGCGTCAAGCTCTCCAGTCTATTTCTCTGGACCACTGCCATCATCAACGTCCCGCCCATCAAGGATCACGACCTGGCGGGGGTGACGTGCACCATGAAGAACATGACATTCGGCGTCTGCGAAAAACCCCATGTCAACCACGGCACCATAAACGAGTCCATCGCCCATCTCTACGCCCTCGATGAGATCAGGAGCCGCGTCAAGCTCAACATCATCGACGGCTCGGCCGTGCTTTACAACGGCGGTCCCAAGTACAACCGCGCCGCTCATGCTCCCCATGAGTGTATCTACGCCACGGAGGATCCCGTCGCCATGGACGCCGTCGCGTTCGAGTTGATCGAGCTTCTTCGAGCGGAGAACGGCCTGCGCACCCTGGCCGACGTGCGCCGTCCTCCCAGGTACCTCGAACTGGCCCAAGACATGGGCCTCGGAATCACAAATCGTAAAATGATCCACTTGCAAACCGTCGACCTCCCCCGCCTCACCGGCCCCTCGGCGTAGACCCGAAGAATGGATATATGCGTAG
>JAUXHN010000084.1 GCA_030621515.1 Deltaproteobacteria bacterium
CGACGCCATCAACAGGCTGACCACCAAACGGGAGGAGTAATCGAACCGATAACCGGACAAGACAACCATGTTTAGCAAGACACAAAAATTCTTTTCGATAGCGCTGTTGACCATCAGCATCGCCATCGGAATTGTGGGGTACACCTTCCCTGACGAGCCGGGACCGCCCGGGAAGGTCTGGTTCGGATCAGCAGGCGGCGATGTGATTTTTGATCATCTGTATCACGTCGATCTGGCCCGGTGCGATGAATGCCACCATAACTCCGATGGCGAGATGAGTTGCCGAGCATGCCACTACTACGGTTCGGCCGGCGAAGTAGAAACCGAAGATCCCCATCCAAGAGGTATCGGAGCCAACTGTTTGAAGTGCCACCAGACACTCGGTGAATCGATATCAAAATGCGACATCTGTCATATTCGCGTGGGCTTTGCGTTCGAAGAAGCCGCCAGGGTGAACAAGCCTCTTCCAGAGATGATCAAGTTTGAGACAGACAACGGCAGGGTCGATTTCGATCACGAGCTTCATAAAAAAGAGTCCGGGTGCGCCGACTGCCACCATGAATTCAAGGGAGGCGTGGAAATGATGGGGATGGAGCGCGAGAAGAACTGCCGATCCTGCCACTACAAAATGAAAGACAAGATCGCGCCGTTCAAGGGTGATGAGAACCATGAGCGGTACATTGGCGGCAATTGTATGAATTGCCACGATTCCGAAGATTGCGGCTATTGCCATGAAGATGAATAACAAGGGAAAAAGCTCATGGGACTGAGAGCGTTTTGTGGAGATCTTCCACCCAGGATACCGTATTGGACCGGGGCTGTTCCGGTTGAGTCGCTGCCTTTGCCGCAAAGAGCGACTCTCCTGTGGAGGGAAGCATCACCCGGCGACGTCGGCGTCGCCGTGGGAGACTCCGTTCAGACCGGGCAGAATCTGGCGCGCGAGGGGACCGGACTGTTCATGTCGACGGTTACCGGAACCGTAGAAGAGATCGATTCACTTCAGGGAGCCGATGCGGTTGAATACGCAGTTGTCGGGATCAAGACAGTCGAAGTTGATTCATATGATTCATCTATAAACGGCATCGAGGATCTCGCCAATACTGCCCCAGAACAAATCCTGGCGATGATCATCCGCGCGGGGTTTCCCGGTTTCGACGCCGTGGTTCAGGGCGCCACAGTTGAAACCCTGATTATCAGCGCCCTGGATCAAGAACCGCTGACCGCGGTCAACGCGCAGGTCTTGCTCGAGCGTGCGAACGACGTGTCGGACGGCATTGCGATGTTGAGCCGCGCGACCGGCGCAAAAAAGGTGGTCGTGGCGATCCCGCACAACTCGGCTCACGCCGCCGATGACATATCGGTCGATCAGGCCGAGATTGTAAAAGTACGAGCGACATATCCCAACGGTCTTCCGGAGATCCTGGCGAAAAAACAGGGTGCCGGACTTCTTCTGACAACAGAGAGAAACGGCACGGTTGGAAACACGTTGGTAGTCAGCATCGAGCACCTGGTCGGCATGGTCTCATGCCTGCGAGAGGGCCGACCTTTTGTGAACAAGATCGTCACCTGTTGCGGCAAGTCGGGAGGCGAACTGAAAAACATCCTGGTACGGATCGGAACACCTGTCTCGATGGCTCTCGATAACCTCGACGTGAAGCTCCCGCCGGGAGGCAAGCTGATCATCAACGGTCCAATGCACGGTTATGCCTGCTTCTCGGATGAGCAGCCGATGACCGCCACCTCTGATTCAGTTCTGGTTCAAAAGCCGGCGGAGGTTCATCGGTTCGAGAGCACGGCCTGCATGAACTGTGGCAGATGCAGCGCGGTTTGCCCCGTGAATCTCGAGGTGAACCTGCTGGGACGCTTTTCCGAATACGGCATTTTTGACAAGTGCGCCGAACTGGGAGCGGAAAACTGCATCGAGTGCGGCCTGTGCGTGTATGTATGCCCGGCCCGAAGACCGCTGCTGCATCTTCTCGCGCACGCCAGGTTCGTAGTGAAAGAGGAGACGGTCGAAAAATGAAAGCAGCAGACCTCACTGTCTCGACAGGATCACACTGGCACAGCGGTGCGAGGATCACGGACTTTTCGTACAACACTTTACTGGCTTTGATCCCCGCTATCGCCATGGGTCTGTACCGTTACGGCGTATGTGCTGCGGGAGTGATCGGAACAGCGGTGGCTTCGGCGATGATCGCCGAGGCGGCAATGCAAAAAATACTCGGCAAGCCCGTGAGGATCGCCGATGGCAGCGCCGCGGTCAGCGGTCTGTTGCTGGCCTTGCTTCTTCCCGCCAACACGCCGGCGTACATGGTCGTCGTGGCCAGCGTTATCGGTATCACCATCGGAAAGCTGTGTTTCGGCGGGCTGGGCGCCAATCCATTGAGTCCTGCCCTGGTGGGTTGGGCCGTCCTGCGGATCACCAAACCGTGGGCCGGGTATCTCGACTTCGACCTGGCTTTGATCAACTACGATCTGGGCTTTTCCATGCAGTACCCACTGGCGGTCTTGAAGGCCAGCGGCTCATCGGGCCTTCAGGATTTCAACACATGGAATCTATTCCTCGGCAACCAGACAGGCGGCATCGGCGCATCGGCCATTGTGTGCGTGCTCGGAGGTGGTCTCTATATGATTGCCCGTGGTCTGGTCCGCTGGGAGATCCCCCTGTGCTTTCTGCTGGGAGTCATCATTGCATCCTGTCTTTTCCGACTGGTTGACAGCGCCGCGTATGCCGGCCCTTTGTTTCACATTGTGACAGGCAACGTCATGATCGGGGCGTTCTTTCTGAGTACCGACAATTCCAGTGCGCCGATCAACCGATGGGGGATGGTGGCCTTCGGCCTTTGCTGCGGAATGATAACGGTGGTTCTGAGAGTCTGGAGTGTCTACCCCGACGGGGTAGTGTTCGCATGTCTTCTGATGAGCCTTTTTGTTCCGTTGCTGGACAAGTTGAAGGCAACGCCGATCGTTGTGCGACCCACCAGGGCACAGATCACCAGGAAAACTGTGGAAGGAGGGGCATCGTCATGAAAGAGATTATCCGGATGATCGTTGTCCTGTCTCTGATCTCTGGAGTGTGCGCCCTGGCGTTGTCGGGTTTTCGCGCCGCGACCGCCGAGAGGATCGAAGACCAGATTCTTCAAAACGTGCAGGGACCCAAGGTCAAGCTGGTACTGGACAAGGCCGAAAATGATATCATCAACGACAGAAAAACAATCTCGGTCAACGGCGAAGATGTTCTTTTGTTCATAGGAAAAAAGGGCAACGAGCCCTGGGCTATCGCCTATGAGTCTACAGGCGGTGGGTTCGGCGGCGATATCAAGGTCATGGTGGGCTACGACATCGGCAACGACACGTTGACGGGAATCCAGATCATTTCACACAAAGAGACGCCGGGGATCGGCTCGAAGATCGCCGAGGATCAGTTCACAAAGTATTTCAAGGGCCTGGCGACAAGCACCAACTTCACGACGAAGCCGCAGGGAGGCGAAGTGGACGCCATTTCCGGCGCCACGTATTCGGCCCGAGGCGTTTGCGAAGCGATCAGAAACAGCGTCGAAATATATCCGCAAGTAAAGAAACAGATGCAGGCACAATGAGCGTTTTCAAAGAATTTACCAAGGGTTTGTGGCAGGAGTTACCTCCATTCCGTCTGGTGCTGGGACTCTGTCCGGTACTGGCCGTCACAAAGTCCGCCACAAACGGGCTGGGAATGGGACTGGCGGTGATTTTCGTCCTGACATGGTCCAACATCCTTGTCTCGGCGCTGCGCAAGGTCATTCCGCGCAAGGTCCGCATTGCCAGCTATATCGTCATAATCGCCACATTCGTTGTTATCGTGGAGATGGCGACGCAGGCATTCTTCTATCCCGTCTACGAGGCGCTCGGCATATTCATCCCGTTGATCGTGGTCAACTGCGTCATTCTGGGGCGCGCCGAGGCATTCGCCTCGAAAAACGGAGTCTTTGCGTCGGCCCTTGACGGGCTCGGGATCGGTACAGGATTCACCATCTCCCTGGTAGTTCTCGGCGGGCTCAGGGAACTGGTGGGCGCAGGAACACTGTTCGATGTGGAGATAATGTCTGCGGTCTACCGCTCACATTCGTTTTCTTTCATGCTCGAGGCGCCCGGAGCGTTTATCTGCCTGGGCGTGCTTCTCGCAATAATGAACGCGGTTTCTGCTCCAAGCAGCTCTTGAGTTGGAAAGCAACGGAAGAGGGATTTAATGGAATACGTCATCATCGTCATCGGCGCCGTTCTCATAAAGAACATACTGCTGGCGGAGTATCTCGGGTGCTGCCCCTTCATGGGAACGTCAAAGAAAATGAATACCGCCGTCGGCATGGGGCTGGCGGTGATCTTCGTCCTGACGGCGGCAACCGCAGTGACCTATCCGATTCACCATCATATCTTCACGCGGTTTGGATTGGAGTACCTGCAAACAATCACGTTTATCCTGGTGATCGCCGCGCTGGTACAGTTTGTGGAGATGTTCCTCAAGAAGGCCATCCCGGCGCTGTATCAGTCCCTGGGCATCTTCTTGCCACTGATCACAACCAACTGCGCTGTGCTCGGAGTTGCCATTCTCTGCATCCGGCGCGACTATTCATTTATTGAATCCATCGTCTTTGCGTTTTCATCCGCGGCCGGGTTCACGCTCGCGCTGGTTCTGT
Organism: Deltaproteobacteria bacterium; assembly: GCA_030621515.1. Classification (GTDB taxonomy): domain Bacteria; phylum Myxococcota_A; class Polyangia; order JAAYKL01; family JAAYKL01; genus JAUVAN01. The sequence continues at coordinate 4,674 of JAUXHN010000084.1, forward strand.
TGGCCGGTATCCGTGAACGGTTGATTATTTCCGATGTTCCAAAACCGCTCCAGGGCACTGCGATAGGGCTGATCACCGGCGGCCTGATGGCTCTGGCCTTCTTTGGTTTCAGCGGTGTAGACGGTTCACTCAACGCTCTGGTGCAGCAGTAAGGATCGATGCCATGTTGATCACAACTACTGTTTTCCTGCTTCTCCTCGGCATGGTTGCGGGCATTGCGCTGGCGATCGCCTCCCGTGTTTTTTATGTATGGGAGGATCCGACAGTGCTGGAGATCACGGACGCGCTTCCCGGCGCCAACTGCGGAGGTTGCGGCTTCGCCGGATGCTCCGCCGCCGCTGCGGCGATCGCCGAGGGACAGGCCCCGTGCGACATGTGCGTCGCCGGGGGATTCGAGGTCACCAGGGCTATCGGCAAGATCATGGGACAGGCGGTCGGGGAAAAGGAACCGGAGATCGCCATGACCACCTGCAACTTCGGCCTGTACGAGGCAGACTCGATCTATTCGTATAACGGGGCGAGCGATTGCAACGCCGCTGTGATGCTGTACGGGGGAAGCAAGTTGTGCCCGATAGGCTGCATCGGCCTCGGCAGTTGCGTCAAGGTTTGCCAGTTCGGGGCGGTGGCCATCGGAGATGACATGTTGCCCGTGTTCAACCCTGAGCGCTGCGTTGCATGCGGGGCCTGTGTGGAGGCCTGCCCCAAAGACATCATCTCGCTCACGTCGGCCACCATTCGCATCATCGGTGAGTACACAACCGAAGAATGCACAGCGCCGTGTCAGCGTTCATGTCCGACAGGCATCGATATCCCCGGATACATTCGCGAAGTTCAAAACGGCAACTTTGAGGAGGGCATTCGGATCATCAAGGAAAAATGCCCACTGCCCCTGATCTGCGGACGAATCTGTCCAGCGCCGTGCGAACTCGCATGCCGCAGAAATCTGGTCGATGACGCAGTCGGCATCAACTCCTTGAAACGTTTTTTGGCGGATTATGAAATGACCACCGGCAAATACGTCAATCCTTACAAATGCGTCGATAGCGGTCACAAGACAGCGGTAATCGGTGGGGGAGCCGAAGGATTGACGGTGGCGTACTATCTTGCCCGACTGGGTCATCAGCCCACAATTTTCGAGGCAAAGCCGAAGCTGGGCGGAATTCTTCGCTACGTGATCTCCGAAGACCGCATTCCCCCAGGCGTTCTGGACCACGAGATTGAGGGTATCCTCGAAATGGGCGTCGAGGCCCAGACAAGCAAGACCATGGGGCTGGATTTTACTCTCGGTTCGCTCTTCGATGACGGGTATGACACGATCATCGTGACCACCGGAGGATTTGACAGCCGCAAGATCCTTCGTCCGGGAGGCGGGGTCGCGGCACATGTTCCCGATACATTTCTGATGCTGGACTTTCTCGCATTGGAAACGTTGGGCAAACCGGTCGAGGTAGGCGAGCACGTTGTCATCGTTGACAGCGGAAAAATGGCGCTGGACGTGGCGCGAAGCTGCCGCCGCCTCGGAGCAAAAAAAGTAACGATCGTTTCCAACCGCAGCATTGATGAGCTGCCCGAAGAACTTGCCGAACGAGATGCCCTGTCCGCAGAGGGGATCGATGTCAGATCTTCCACAGTTATTGCTGCGCTTGAAGGAGTTTCCGACAGTCTGACACGCGCTGTGTTTGAGGAGCACCGCCCTCGCGACAACGAGCCTGTCCAGAGTGAAACGATCGAGGTTGACACCATCATCGTGGCCTCCGGTCGTCTTCCCGAGTTGGTTTTTACGAGCGTGGCAAACGAGGAACAGCCGGACTCGAATCAGGAAGCATGTTTGTGGCAAACAGTGGACATATTCAGGACCCTGCCGCGCGGTGGCGATAATGGCGTCTTCAGCACCCCAGAAAAGGGCCGCGTCAGCGACTCGTCAGCCGTTGTGAAATCGATCCTGTCCGGACGGCGTATCGTCAGAGGAATCCAGATGTGTTTCTCCGGCGAACCGATAACTCCGGTGGCCCACCTGGCTGCGGAAACGGACGACATCCTGACTGTGACCGAAGTGCAACAAGTAGATGTTTCGGAAAGGCAAAATGCTCCGATCCGGGTAGCCGAGGCAGGCACCGAGAACAATTGGGGCCAGTCCGAGGCGATTCCTGGTCTGGATGAGTCGGCTTCCCGGCGAGAAGCCGAGCGATGCCTGGCATGCGGCCTTATTTGTTACAAAAAGGCGATGTAATGGAACCGGAGAAAACCATGTCTGAGAACACCATTACTATCAACGGACGCACGTTGGAATTTTCTCCCGGCGATACCATTCTCGATGTGGCCCGGTCGGACGGCATTTTCATTCCGACGTTGTGTCATCTCAAGGGAGCGAATCCGACGGGAGCGTGCCGCATATGCGTAGTCGAGATCGAGGGTGGACGCGCGCTCGCGCCTGCTTGCGCGATGCCCGCTTCAAAAGGAATGGTCGTTCACACGAACTCCCCGACCGTACTCACGGCCCGCCGCTACATTGTCGGCCTGCTTCTTCAGTCGGGCAATCACAATTGCGCTTCGCGCTTAAAGGATCCATCCGAATGGACCGATTTGCAGCAGCAGGCAGAGGCCTACGATCAAAGCGGCGAGCTGTGCGATGTATACGGCGAGTGCAGGCTGCAAGCCCTCTCTTATCTCTATCAGGCCGACGGGGGCGATCTGGCCGGTCTGGACCCACATTATGAAATAGAGATGTCCAGCCCGCTGATTATCAGGGATTCCTCGCGCTGCATCCTGTGCGGGCGCTGCGTCCAGGCGTGCAATGACATCCAGGTGAACAATGCAATTTCGCACGGATACCGGGGGGCAACCTCCAAGATCATCACCGGGGGCGACAGCCCGCTGGAACGATCTGACTGCGTTTTTTGCGGCGAGTGTATTCAGGCTTGTCCCGTGGGAGCCCTGGTGGAAAAACAAAGCCGCTACCGGATTCGCCCCTGGGAAGCCCGGCATGTCCGCACCACCTGTCCATACTGCGGCGTGGGCTGCCAGCTCGATCTGCATATCAAGGACAATAAGATCATGAAGGTCACCGGGGTCGAGGGCGCCCTGCCCAACCTGGGACGATTGTGCGTCAAGGGGCGCTTCGGTTTCGATTTTATTAGCAGCCCAAAACGCCTCACAAAACCGATGATCCGTGAGAACGGCGAACTGCGAGACGCCTCGTGGGATGAGGCGCTGAATCTGGTCGCCGCCAAAATCAAGGAAACAAAAGAAAAGAGCGGCGCCGATGCGATTGCTGCCATTTGCTCGGCAAGGGCGACCAACGAGACGCTGTACCTGATGAAAAAACTGTTCGCAACGGCTATCGGTACGAACAAAATCACGTCACCTTTCGCCGCGACCGGCATGAGCAACTCCATCGCCGACCTGCAAAAGGCGCCTGTTATTCTTTTGATCGGTTCGGATGTGACAGCAGATAGCCCGGTCGCTGGAACCTTTATCAAACAGGCGGTAAAAAGCGGCGCCAAGTTGATAGTAATCGATTCGCGCCCGACGACGATCTCACAGTTTGCTACGGTACACCTGCAGATAAAGAAGGGAACAGAGTCGGTTCTGGTCAACGGAATAATACGCCAGCTTATTGAGCGCTCTTCCAGGGAAGGATTTGATGATCTCAAGAAGATCGCCGAGTACTATCCGCCCGGCAAGGTGACCTCGATAACCGGGATTGATCCGGAGTCAATCAACGCAGCTGTCGCGATTCTGGACGCCGAGGACCCGGTCATGCTGGTCTACGGATCTTCAGTCGCCGGTCTGGTCAAGGATTTCGCGCGGCTGCAGCAGATACTCGGAAACCTGGACAGGGAATACGGAGGAGTCAACCACCTCGGCGATCTCTGCAACTCGCAGGGCGCCGTGGATATGGGGTTCATGCCGGTATTTGTTGACATTTTCAAGAGTCTGACGGGCCCAAAGGTAGATGAGAAGATTGATTTCTTGTACTGCTGCGGCGAAAATCCGGCCATTGGCGAATCTGCGCTACGCAGCATGACCAGGGCTCCCAAGTCAGTGGGGTTCCTCGTCGTGCAAGACATCCTTGAAAACGAAACGACCAAACACGCCGATGTTGTTCTGCCTGCGGCGGCGTGGTCCGAGGATGATGGAACCTATACAAGCTGCGAGCGTCGCGTCAGCCGAACACGATCTGCGGTTGTCGCCCCTGGCGAGGCAAAGTCGGAGATCCGGATTTTCGTCGAACTGGCAAGGCGACTTGGATTGGATTGGGAACACCGGACGAGCCGCGAAATATGGGAAAAGGAAATCCTACCGGAGATTCCTCGATTGTCAGGAATTACCTACGACAGAATAGAGGATGACGGCCTGCAGTGGCCGGCGCGCTCTGCTGTCAGGTCCCCCCTGTGCCATCCAAAGGGGGAAATCCACAACTACCACCACCGACAGATGTGCGAACAATGCGACGGCTTATTGGAATTGCTTCCCCGGACAAGGAAGGGCAAGGCGTTCCCCTCCGTCGGCAACGAGGAAGAAGTGAACCGCAAGTTCATCGCGCTGCTTGAAGCGGATAAGATGACGGAACACAAGGAATTGATCGACAAGACACTGGCCGCGTACAGATCCAGGCCTGGCGGCCTGATTCCCGTGCTGCAAAAAGTTCAGGGGATCCTGGGCTATCTGCCCATAGAAACCCAAAATTACATCGCGAACGGCCTCGGTCTCCCGGCTTCGAACGTGTTTGGTGTCACTTCGTTCTATTCGTTTTTTACAATGGTGCGCAGGGGCAAGCATATTGTCCGCGTGTGCCTCGGCACTGCCTGCTACGTCAAGGGCGCGGACAGGATAGTCGATAACCTGAAGGAACAGCTGAACGTGGAGGTGGGAGCGACGACCGAGGATCGGATGTTTACCCTCGAAGCTGTCCGGTGCGTTGGAGCGTGTGGCCTGGCGCCCGTCGTGGTCGTGGGTGAAGATACCCACGGCCTTGTGGATCCATTCAACACCGCAAACATTGTCGAGAAATACAGGAGCGTTTCGGATGAACCTTAGAGAATTGGCCGATATCCTGGAAGCAACGATTCGCCACGGAGAGGACGAAGCCTTGAACGACGAGGTGTCACGTGTCGTGGCCAGCGATCTGATGAGCGATATTCTGGCTCGCGATGATACGCCGGATGTGTTGTTGACCGGCCTGAACACCGTGCAAATCATACACACCGCCTCGATTTCCGGGATCAAGGCCGTGGTCATCGTTCGCGGGAAGACGCCTGCTCAGGGTGTTGTCGCGCGGGCCGAAGAAGAAAACATCGTGCTGATGTCGACAAAAATAGGCCTGTTTGAGGCCAGCGGCAGATTGTACGCAAAGGGGCTTTACAGCAGTGGTGCCGAATAGCAATCGCTGACGACAGGCGTTTGAATAATGGATTTTCAGCTGGTGAAAACTCGGGAACTGCTTTTGGAGCTGAGCATATCGGATGTCATGTGCAGCCAGGTCGTCACGATCGCTCCGGATGCCGCGATGAGCACGTTGCGGGAGGTTCTGCGCGACTACGGCATCTCCGGAGCGCCGGTCGTGGAGGACGATCGACTGGTCGGCATTGTCAGTACGGAAGACTTGATACGATGGCTCGCCGGCGATGATGACGATTGTTCCATCGGCGAGAGAATGACCACTGATCCCGAATACCTGTTTGCCGATCAATCCGTGGCGTACGCGATCAAACGCCTGGAGGATCCGGAAGGATACGGCCGTTTCCCCGTGGTCGACCGCCACAGCAAGAAACTCGTCGGCATCATCACCAAGGGGGACATCATCGGGGGTGTGTTGCTCAAGCTGGAGCAGGAATACAAGGAGGAGGAGGTCCGCCAGTTTCGCGCAAGTCATATTTTCGAGGACATCGCGGCCGACGACAAGGAAATCTATCTTTTCTACGACATCGTCGGAAAGGATTTTGACAGGGCGGGCAAGGCCTCCACCCGAATGAAGAAAAACCTGAAACGCCTGGGTATCCGTCCCGACATCATCCGCCGTCTGTCGATTGCGTCATATGAAGCCGAAATGAACGTCGTGATTCACGCCGATCAAGGGACGATGAAATATCGGATCAAGCCAGATGAAATTGTTCTCGAGGTGAGCGACAGGGGACCCGGCATCGAGGACGTAGAGAAGGCGATGCAGACCGGGTTTACGACGTCCGAGGATTGGGTCAAGGAGATGGGATTTGGAGCGGGGATGGGGCTCTCCAACATCAAAAACTGCGCCGACAAGATGGAGATTCGTTCTGATCCAGGAGTCGGCGTCACATTAACAATCAGAATATGGACCGAGGACCGCCATGAAACTGAGTGAAATAGTCGAGAAGCTGGATCTGTCTGTCAAGACCGGCGCGAACAGCCTGGATGTCGAGATCTCTCGCGGCTACGTGAGCGATCTCTTGAGCGACGTAATAGCTCACGCCGAAGAGGGCGACGTGTGGATCACATTGCAGATTCACCAGAATATCGTGGCCGTGGCTACGATGAAATCGCTTGGCGGCATCATCCTGATCGGCGACAGGCAACCTGGCGACGACACCGTAGAGAAAGCCGAAGAAGAAGGCATCCCCATACTGCTCAGCAAACTGCCCGCCTTTGAGCTGGTGGGTAGATTGTACGAATTGGGGATCACCGGAAACTGAGAGAAAGCCGGCTCCTGGCATGCTTTGTGAATCAGTTGTGAATCGGAAGGTAAGTTGATTGAAGAAAGGGAATCTTTGGGTGTTTTGATGGCAGACTTGCACGTGCATACCTGTCTCTCTCCTTGCGCAGGCCTGGACTTGACACCGATGAAGATTGTCGAGAAGGCCCGTGAAAAAGGGCTTTCTTTGATCGCCGTTACCGATCACAACACCGCGCAAAACGCCGGCGCCGTGATTGCCGCCGCAAAGGGGAGCGATCTGCGCGTGCTTCCCGGAATGGAAGTGACGACGGCGGAGGAAGTCCATGTCGTAGCGTTGTTTGAAACGCTCGAAAGCGCGGCCGCGCTCCAGCATGTGGTTTTCGACAACCTGACACCCGGGAAAAAAAACGACGAGAACCTCTTCGGCATGCAGGTGATCGCCAATGAATTCGACGAGGTCGTCGGCTTCAACGAACGGCTGCTGATCGGAGCTACGACGTTGGATCTCGGCGAGGTCGTCGACGCGATTCACCGATTCGGAGGCCTGGCCGTGGCGGCCCACATCGACCGCGAAGGTTTCAGCGTTATCGGGCAACTGGGATTCATCCCCGATGGACTGGACTTCGACGCCCTTGAGATCTCAAAAGGGCTGAGCCTGGCGCAAGGCAGGGCCCGATTTGAAGAATACGAACGGTTCCCATTCATCACTTCCTCGGATGCGCACAAGCTGGACGAGATCGGAACGGTTTCAACTCGTTTTCGAGCGGCCGGCCCGGAAATGGACGAGATCCGGCTGGCGCTGTCCGGGGAAAGAGGCCGGGAAATTATCATAGACACGGGGGGCTGTTGAGATGGAAGACCTCTCGCTACATCTCCTCGATATCGTGGAGAACGCCACCGCCGCCGGGGCGACGTTGGTGGAGATCGGCGTTCGCCAGAACTCAATAAAAAACGAGCTTTCGATCACCGTAAGGGACAATGGGCGCGGAATGGAGCGCGATATTTTGGCGAAAGTACGCGATCCGTTCACGACGACGAGAAAAACTCGACGTGTCGGCCTGGGTATACCGCTCCTGGAGCAAGCCTGCCATGAAGCCGAGGGCCGCCTGGACATCATGTCCGAACCGGGCCTGGGCACGGAAGTCACGGCTGTCTTCCAGGTCGACCATATCGATCGAAAGCCCCTGGCAGATATCGGCGCGACCCTGGTGACCCTCATCGTGGGCAATTCAGACGTCGACTTCAGGTACGAATCCAATATCGATGGTGAGAAGATCCTCCTGGACACCAGGGAGATAAAAGCCGAACTGGACGGGATCTACATCGGCGATCCCGAAGTTCTGGCATTGATACGTAACCTGTTTCAAAAAAGGCGCGCAAATCCAAGCCGCCATACCGCCGGAGGTCGAATCAATGGCGAAATTGAAGATTGAGGATTTGAGAAAGATCAAGGAGTCCAAGAAAGGGACGCTCAACCTGAGGGATGGGGCGTACCGCGCGAAGGTCACCGTCCACATGGGAACATGCGGGATCGCGGCGGGTGCTCGTATCGTCATGAACACGCTGATAACGGCTATCGAGCAAAACAACACGGACGATGTCATCCTTACTTCATCCGGTTGCGCAGGACTCTGTAGCCAGGAGCCCATGATGACGGTGGAAGTCAACGATCTTTCACCGGTGAAGTATGTGTACCTGGACGAGGAAAAGACGAAAAAAATATTCAGGGAACACGTGATCGACGGCAAGCCTGTCGCCGAGTACGCACTGTCGATGGGCAGCGAAACCACCTACTAGAAACAGGGTGTGATTCATGGAGAAAACGAGGAAAACCTATCATACGAATCTCATGATTTGCGCGGGCACGGGGTGCGTCTCTTGCGGATCGTTCGGTGTCCGTGACGCGCTCATCGCCGAGATCGAAAAACAGGATCTGTCCCACGAAGTCCTCGTGGCCACTACCGGCTGCAACGGTTTCTGCGCCGCCGGTCCCCTGCTCGTCTCCTACCCCGACGGAGTCTTTTACCAGAAACTGCAAGTGGAGGACGTGCCGTTCTTTGTCGAGGAGTATCTTCTCAAGGGGCGTGTGGTCAAAAAGCACCTGTTTGTGCGACCCGAGGACAAGGAGGCCATTCCCGCAATCAATGACATCGGTTTTTTCAGCAACCAACTTCTGGTGACCCTGCGGAACCGCGGACTTATCGATCCGGAAATCATCGACGACTACATCGCGCGGGACGGCTACATGGCGGCCGAAAAGGCGCTGAACGAAATGACATCCGAGGAGATCATCAGGGAAGTAACCACGTCGGGCATCCGCGGACGCGGCGGCGGCGGTTTCCCCACGGGCCTGAAATGGAAGTTCTGCGCCGATGCAAGCGGAGACCAGAAGTACATTTTGTGCAACGCCGACGAGGGCGACCCCGGCGCCTTCATGGACCGCTCCATCCTTGAGGCCGATCCGCACGCAGTGCTGGAGGGAATGATCATCGGCGCAAAGGCCATCGGCGCGCATCAGGGATATATCTACGTTCGCGCAGAGTACCCACTCGCGATCGAACGACTGGAGACCGCCATCGCCCAGGCCGAGGACTACGGACTCCTCGGAGATGACATCCTGGGCTCGGGCTTTGACCTGAAAATTGAGCTGTACCACGGAGCGGGGGCGTTCGTCTGCGGCGAGGAGACCGCGCTCATGCTGTCGATCCAGGGTCAGCGCGGAATGCCGAGGCCGAGACCCCCCTTCCCTGCCCACAAGGGGCTGTGGAATCTCCCGACCGTCCTCAACAACGTAGAAACATGGGCCAACATCCCGCAGATTATATTTCGAGGATCTAACTGGTTCAAAAGCCTGGGAACGGAAAAGAGCACCGGCACAAAGGTCTTTGCACTGACCGGATGCGTCAAGAACATCGGGCTGATCGAAGTACCGATGGGGGTGTCGTTGCGATCCATCGTGTACGATGTCGGCGGGGGAATTCCCGGCAAAAGACGAAAGCTGAAGGCCGTGCAGGTTGGAGGACCCTCGGGAGGCTGCATTCCCGAGAGCCTGATCGACACGCCGGTGGACTTTGAGTCGATCGTCAAGACCGGCGCCATCGTGGGATCCGGCGGCATGGTCGTCATGGACGACACCAGCTGCATGGTGGACGTGGCAAAATTCTTCCTCGAGTTCACGGTGGAGGAATCGTGTGGAAAATGTACGCCGTGTCGCGAGGGAACCCAACAGATGCTGCATATTCTCGATCGCATCACTCTGGGCAAGGGGCGTCCCGAGGACATAGACACCCTCATCACATTGTCCGCAATGATCAAGTCGGCCTCGCTGTGCGGATTGGGCCAGACCGCGCCGAATCCCGTGGAAACTACCATCAAGTACTTTCGCGAGGAATACGAGGCTCACATATTTGAAAAGAGGTGTCCGGCCAAAAAGTGCAAGGCGCTGTTGAAGTTCGAAGTAGTTCCCGAGCTGTGCAAGAAGTGCGGATTGTGCTTCAAGGCATGTCCCTCGAACGCAATAACCTGGGTAAAAAAGAGCGTCGCCGTCATCGATGTCGACAAATGCACACAATGCATGAACTGCTATGCGGTGTGCAAATTCGACTCAATTATATGAAGGAAGAACTCATGTTTATCACACAGAGTGACATTGTCGTGATTGGGGGAAGCGCAGCAGGCGTGTCGGCCGCAATCACCGCGCACAGGCAATATCCCGACAGGAATGTGGTCCTTCTTCGCAAGGATCAACAGGCGCTCATCGCCTGCAGCGTTCCCTACATTTTCGGCACCATCGGTACGCCGGAGAAAAACCTGATGCCTGACGAAGCCCTGGAAACCGAAAAGGTCAGGATAGTAAAGGGCGAAGCTACCAAAATCGACACCAGGAAACGGCTAATCGAAGTCGATAATCACGACACGATCGGTTACAAGCGACTCGTGATCGCCACAGGTTCCTACCCCGCGATGCCGCCGATCCCCGGCTTTGCCCTGGAAAACATCGTGGTCCTGTCCAAGGATATGTCGATGCTCGCCGCGTTCCAGGGGCAGTTGAAACAGGTAAAGAATTTGATCGTAATAGGCGGCGGGTTCAAAGGTGTCGAGCTTGCCGATGAGTGCGGGAAGTCCGGCGTCGAAAACGTGACCATCGTCGAGAAGCTCCCTTACTGCCTGGCTTCCTCCTTTGACGAGGAGTTCGGCGCGGCAGCGGAAGAGGTACTAATAAAAAGAGGAATCAACCTGAAGACCAGTGTCAAGGTGAGGGGTTTCATCGGCAGCGACAAGGTCGAAAAGGTCGTGCTGGCGGGTGGCGAAGAACTCGAGGCGGACGCCGTCATCATAAGTGTCGGTGTTGTCGCCGACGTGAAGCTGGCCAAGGAATCGGGACTCAAGCTCGGCGCCACGGGCGCGATCGCGGTGGATCGTTACATGAGAACCTCCAACCTGCACATTTTTGCCTGCGGGGATTGCGCCGAGAAGATTTCATTTTTCGGAGGCAGGCCGTCACCGTTGAAACTGGAGTCCATGGCCGCTTTCGAAGCGCGCATCGCCGGCGCCAATCTCTTCGGGACTCGGCGTGAGAACATCGGCATTATCGGCGTGGTATCCACGGTGATCGGCGACTTTGCCCTGGCCTCCGCCGGACTCACCGCGAATATGGCCGAGCAGGCCGGCTACGACTATGTGACCGGTTCCGCACAGGGACCCAATCGTTATCCGGATTGCATGCCCGGCGCAGAGAATGTAAAGATCAAGCTTGTTTTCGAGCGACGTACCGGTGTGCTACTCGGCGGCCAGTTGATGGGCGGAAGGGCCGTGGGCGAAATGATCAATGTTGTGAGCGCGTGCATTCAGAAAAAAATGACCTTTGACGACATCGCCGCCTTCCAGATCGGAACCCACCCCGCTCTCACAGCTTCTCCTGTAGCCTATCAGCTGGTCGACGCGGCAGAGATGGCCCTGAAAGAAACCGCACAAGCGTTCAGGAGGTAAATCAATATCAGCGATGGGAGCTGAAAAGAAACAGGGATTCCACGCCGACCCGCTCGACAAGCCCGTCGAGATGACGCCTGCCATGATGCGGGCGCCCTCGCTTCACCGGGCGGTCAGGCTGTTCGTGCGTATGCGCTGGCTGGCTGCGGCCGCCGCCCTGGTGGGAATAGAGCTCTGCCAGTACTTGATCTGCGAGCAATTCCCATACCGGTGGCTGTACGGCGTCGTCGGATGCATCTTTCTGTACAACTGCGTGCTGTACGTCGTCATCATCAAGATACATCGTTCCAGGGCCGAGGTATCGTCGATCAACCAGTGGCTCGTGCGGATCCAGATCAACCTGGATTTCATTGCCTTGTTTTTTCTGTTTCACTTCTCCGGGGGTGTAGAGAACCCGTTCATCATATTGTTCCTGCTCCACGCGGTTTTTTGCTGCGTTCTCTGCACGCCCAGGCGCGCCGTTGTCCAGATCTTCGTGGCCTCGGCGCTCCTGTTCCTGCTCGGGATATCGGAGAAGCTCGGCTTGCTCGCGCACTATCACCCATCGTGCATCCTTCGACGTCGAGCTGGCGGACGACTGGTTGTTCGCGCTCGGCGTCCCGGCGATGATCTCCCTGATCATGGGCACCTTCGCGGTGGTGATCATCCCGGCGGTGCAGGAACGGATGCTCAGGCAGTCTCAGGTGATGGCATTGAGCGCCGAGTTGACCTTCAAGAACGACGAACTCGAGCGCCTGGCAGAATCGCGCCGCGGCCTGTTGACGGTCGCCTCCCACGATCTCAAGGCGCCGATCTCCGCGGCCCAGAGCTACCTGATGGCCCTTCGAGACGGATACATGGGGGATATCACCGAAAACCAGCGGGAAGTTGTCGAAAAGATCCTGGAGCGACTCCGTTCCCTGCACGTCTTCATCGCCGATATACTCAGCCTGCAGGCAATAGATGCGGGCGAGATGAAGGACGAGATGAAGCCCGTGGACATGGTTGCGCTCATCGAGGAGGTCGTCGAGTCTTACCGGGACCAGTTCGACTCCAAGGAAATAGAACCGCAAATGAAGATCGGGCCGGGGCCGTTGCTGGTGGAGGCGATACCGGAACGTCTCATCCAGATGATGAACAACCTCGTATCGAACGCCATCAAGTACACGCCTCGAGAGGGCCGGATCGTCATCGAGACCACCGAATCCGACGGACGACTTATAGTTGCCGTGAAGGACACCGGGATCGGAATTGAACCGAACGATATCCCGATGCTCTTCGACGAGTTCTTCAGGGCCGGCGCTGTCAAGACAACATACGAAGGAACAGGCGTGGGCCTGGCGATCGTCAGACGCATCATCGAGTTCCACGGGGGGCGTGTATGGGTGGAGAGCGAACTGGGCGTCGGCTCTGACTTCTTCTTCGAGCTGCCGATGTCGTGAGTGCGCTACGCCGCTGAAAAGACTTCGATCACATCTTCAACGATGCATTTCGCCTGGCCCTGTACCGCGGAAATAAATCCCGCGGCCAGAAATGAAGAACACAAAAGGCCCGAGGCCTACGAAAAGACACTTCAGTAAAAGCCCTTAGGACTCTCAGTGCTTCAGGGCAAAGCCCTTTCCGACAC
>JAUXHN010000077.1 GCA_030621515.1 Deltaproteobacteria bacterium
CATCACAGCTCGGATTGTGGACAATATCTCAGACAACGCTCTCCTCCTGATCTGTCGGCGTACCGAACAGGCGAACCAGACGGGCATCCGAGTCGAGGAGATCTTCCGAAGAACCGCACACCTTCACGACCCCATCCTCCAACAGTACCACCGTTTGAGCCCATCGGGCCGTCGATTTTCGGTGCGTCACCACGAGTACTGATCGACCTCCAAGATACCCGGTGAGCCCTTCCACCAGACTCTTCTCCGTTGCGCCGTCGAGGGACGCTGTCACCTCGTCGAGCAAGAGCACCGGCGCGTCACTGAGCAACGCCCGGGCCAGACAGACCCGCTGCCTCTGACCCATCGACAGTTTCCGACCGCCCAGACCCACCCGTGTGGCGAGCCCCTTTTCGAGCTTATCAGAAAATTCGCACACGCCGGCTGCGCGGCAGGCCGACTCGACCTCTTCGAGTGAGGCGCCGGAACGACCGCACCTCACGTTGCCGACGATATCATCGTCAAAGAGAAACGGCTCCTGTGAAACCGGCGCGAAGATGCGGCGCGCGGCCCCCGGGTCGACCGGGTAGGGCACGCCGTTTACGATAAGCTCTCCTTTGCTGGGCACGAGGAGGCCGATGAGGAGGTTCACCAGGGTCGTCTTTCCGGCACCCGAGGATCCCACCACGGCGATGCGGGAACCGGGGGCGATATCCAGATCCACGTTCTTGAGCACCGGCTCCCCGCCGCCGTAACCTGCCTCGATACCCCGAAGCGCCAATCGTGGAATTCCCGAAGAACCGCCCACATCCGGAAGCTCACTGGTCGGCTCGGTTGTTTCCCCGGATCCGGTGAGCAGTTGGATCCGGTCCAGGGCGGCGAGTCCGGACTGGATGGTATGTTGCGCCTGGCCGAGACCCTTGACGGGCTGGTACAGGAGCACAAGAGCGGTGAAGAAGGAGATGATCACCTCCGGCGCGACGGCGCCCTGATCAACCCGAACATGGGCGTACCACAACGTCACCGCCAGAGCCCCCGCTCCCAGGATCTCGTTCAACGGCGAAGACATTGCCTTCAGAACCAGGGCCCTCACGGCACTCCTCATGAGCCCGGCGCTACGTTTCTCGAAACGGTCGGTCATCAGGCCCTGCGCGCCGAAAGATTGTATCACCCCGAGGCCGTTCGCCGTCTCCTCCACCATCTCGCTCAGGTTACCGAACGCCTGGTACACCTTGCTCTTGCGGCGTCGCAACTCACGGCCGATCCGAATGATGAGCAAGGCCACCGGAGGAAAGGCCGCGAGTCCCACCAGACCCAGGATGGGATCCAGCATAAGCGCGAGGCCGGCAAGAGCCAGGATCTGGAGCGTGTCGCGAAACACCGCCAGCAACCCTCCGGTAACCGCAAGCTCTACGTTTTCCACGTCGACAGTAAACCGGGACACCAGTTCACCGGTAGAAGGCGTGCTTGCCGCAAGAGGGTTGAGCCGCAGCAAACCAACGTACATTTCTTTGCGCAACCGACAGAGGATCCTCTGGCCGGCTCCCACCGAGAACAACCTCTGTCCGAAAAAAAAGATCCCCTTCACCGCGGCGACGCCTACGATTATCAGTCCGATCACGTGAGGCTGTGCACCGGATATCCTGGGGGCAAGATCCGAGAGAAAATACGGAGTAGTATCCGCAAATTGATCAAAATCCGACGCCTGTTGAAAAAAAAACGACCTGAGGACCGGGCCGACCAGGAATGCATATCCGGCCGTGGCGAGGGCCGAAACACCCATGCAAAGTACCGCAGCGACGATGCGATGTGACTGAAATCTGGCCAGTTGAATCATGGATGAAATCCCATGATTCGAATGTCTATCAATCTTGTTCTCTTTACATTCCAATATCTTGACCGCTTTCGAAAGAATCAACGAGCACTTCCCTGGAGCGCCCTGGCCTTCCCAGATGAAACTACACAGGAGCCCAAAGACACCGAAATTGTCAAATGGGGCAAAAAGAAAAACGACCGTGGAACATGGGAAATATCGAGGGGCGACAGAAAAAAGTGGCAGGTCCGGGGATTGATCGGCTCTCAATGATGATTACCTATTTGACGGCAATAGCGAACCCGGCGCGCAATCGGGCCTTTGCGGAGTATCTTATGGAAACAACTACTGAGAACAACTCGCCTACAAAAACGACAGGAACAGCCAGGTCCGTGAAAGTCTATCCGAGAAGACACGACCCGACCCTCGATCGATACTTACAGGATCTCTCGGAGCACTCTGTGCTCGGCGCCGAAGAGGAGATCGAGGAGGCTCGCAAGCTAGCCGATCTCGAGATAGAACGATGGTGCGTCGTACTGCGGGAACCGACCCTTGTCGATTCGATAGTGGAGGCGGTCGAAGAATTCCTTGTGCCCGATCCGAACCATGAGGATTTCGACATCGAGGAGGTGAAGCGCTCACTTGACGAGCTTCGTGGGGAGGCTCGAAAACTGCGCCGCAAGCCCGGACGCTCCCCGTCAACGAGAGCCGTGGCCATGTACCGAAAGATGACCAGGCAAGTTGGCGCGCAGATACACAATGTGGATCTGAAAAGAGATCTCATAGGCGCCGCTCACAATGTTGTCGTGAAAGGCAGCCGCGCGGCAGGCCGCAGCCGGGGAAAGAAGTTCGACGCCCAGGCGCGGGAATGCGAGCAACACGCGCAGCGTGTTCAGGCTGCAAAGCACGCGTTCATTCAGGCCAATCTGAGGCTTGTGGTCTCCATTGCGCGACGCTACGATCGCGGTCGGATGCAGCTGATCGATCTTATCCAGGAGGGAAACCTGGGTCTGATCAAGGCGGTGGAGCGCTTCGACTACCGACGCGGTTTTCGTTTCAACACCTACGCTTCCTGGTGGATCCGGCACGCCATCGGCAGGGCGCTGGCGGACAAGGGACATGCGGTGCGGGTGCCCGTGCATGCACTGGATGCACAGCAGCGGCTCGGTCGCGCGACGGAGGCAATCAGCCTGCGGCTCGGTCGCGCACCCACAGACGCGGAACTCACCAAAGAGACCGGCCTGGATCGGCGCAAGCTCGAGCGTGTGCGAAGGCACAAGGTATCGCCCGCCTCGTCCCTCGATCGGGAGATTTCCAGCGCGGACAACCGACGGTTCGTGGATCTGCTGCCGGACGAGAACGCAAAAAATCCCTTCGATACAACCATGCTCTCAGCCTGGCAACGTGACATGAGTTCGGTTCTCGAGGTGCTGACCCCCATTGAGTGCACGATCATCCGGTGGCGCTTCGGTCTGGACAACCAGGGGGAAGAGATGACCCTCAAGGAGATCGGAGAACACTACAGCTTGTCCCGCGAACGGATCCGTCAGCTCCAGGTGCAGGCCCTATTAAAGCTCCGGCGGCGGCTCTCCCTCGACGCCGCCTAGTAGGGGCAACCCCCTCTGGTTGCCCTGCCATACAATATGGGGTTTCATTCCACTGTTCACCGAACACATCAATATCAAGGGGTAACGTACATGCGAAAGACGAGCCTTCTTTCAAGGGCCATCATCATTGGCGCCTCGCTTCTTCTGTTCACGGCGTGCACGGCGGAATCCACGATCCCCGCAGACGCAGGAGTGGACGCGGGCACGGACGCGGGCAGCGAAGTGGACTATATCGCCGAGTTCGATTGCGTTTTCCCTCAAGATCGGGTGGTCGATATCCATATCGATTTTTTCGAGAGCACCGCCTACCAGGAGATGATCGCCGCCGCCGATGCGGATCCCAACGACAAGCCTTTTTTTAGAGCCGTGTTCCGTTTCGACGACGAGGAGGTAGCCGACGTGGGGGTCCGGCTCAAGGGCAACTCATCCCTGTGGTTCTCCGGGGATGACCAGATGAAGTCGTTCAAGATTCATTTCGAGGAGTACGTCGACGGGCTTAACTTCCATCATGTGGACCGGCTCAACCTGAACAACAACTTCAGAGATCCTTCAATAATGCGTGAGCGACTGGCGCACGCAATGGCCGACGATCTCGGGATGGTCACGCCGCGCACGGCTTACGCACGGGTGTGGGTGGACGACGAGCTTCACGGCGTCTATACGATGGTGCAGCAGGTCGATTCGAGGTTCCTCAAGGAACGCTTCGGCACGCAGGACAACGCGCACGGCGGCAACCTGTACAAATGCTACGATGGCTGTCCGCTGGCCTACTGGGGAGAAGATCCGGATCTGTACCGCGGCAACCCGCCCGAAGGGATCCCGAGCCCCCCTTGCGAACCTGAGACCGAGGATTGCGGCCTGCAGCTCAAGACAAACGAGGACGATCCGGGCATGAACGATTTCTCGGATCTGGTCAATCTCATCAGGACCATCGACGAGGTTCTCGACGGAACCTCCGGGCCCGAGGCCCTCGACGCGATCCTGGACATGGAGCACTACGCTCGCTTCCAGGCCTGGACGCTTGCGATCTCGAACCTGGACAGCTACTTCGTGTCCGCCCACAATTTTTATCTCTACCACCGGACGACGGACCAGCGCTTTCAGTTCGTGCCCTGGGATCTGAACGCTTCATATGGCATCTTCCAGTGCCCGCAGACGGCCAGCGATCCCCAGAACCCCATCGAGGTCGACCTGTTGGAGCCCTGCGGCCCGCCGCCGAAACCGCTGGCGGATATCATCATTCAAACTCCCGAGTATCGCCAGGTGTTCTGCGGTGCGCTCGATGAGATAGTGGGCGTCGCATACTCCGTTGCCGACCAGGACTCGCAGATATCCGCGCTCCACGCGCTCGTCGGCGCCGCCAGGCAGGAGGACAGCGTGATGGGCCAGCCGGGCGGCCCGGGAGGGGAAGAGATCTCGTTCACCTACCAGGATTACCTCGACGCCCAGTCCCACGATCCCCCGGTCAACCCCGGGCCGGGAACCATTCTCAACCTGGGCTTCTTCAACGACATGCGCATGGGGAACCTGCAGCAGCAGATGGAACAAATCTGCCCCTGACAAAGGTGCGTGCCGGTTTTTATCCCTGCTCAATCACTTCTCAAACATGTAAAAACCTTACTAGTTTATATTACAATAGTTAATAAACCCTGCTATATTACTCCTTATGAACTCGACGCTTCTAGAAATCCTTCGCTTGGCAAACCCTTGGCTTGCAAATCCAGATGCCTTCCCGGAAAAGGCCATCCATCATCTGGCAACTCCGTTTATTCCGCGCTACCTTCCCACCACTTCACATTGGCCAATCAGCCGCAAGGCCCATCTCGTTGTCGGCGCCAGGCAAGTCGGAAAGTCGTCATTTTTGTGGAACTGGTTTTTAGACCGCGAAACAGCGCCCCTGTTCATCAATGCCGAGGAACCTCTGGTGCGCGACTGGTGTCAATCTCCAACGCTGGTACTCGAAGACCTGAAAGGGCTACTATTCGATGACACTCCGGTTTTCATCGACGAAGCTCAACACCTTGACGAAGCCGGATTGCTGATCAAGGGCCTGATCGACGGTGGCCTTGACGCACCTCTATTTGTCACTGGATCTTCAGCATTTCATTTGAGAGCAAAAACACGGGAGTCACTGGCCGGTCGAGCCGAACGCCTCCACATGCACCCGTTTTCTCTGTCAGAAATATTGTGGGACTTACCCGATTTGCCCCCCCTCGTAAGAACCGATGAGATCAGAAAAAGAGCCAGGCGACATATTGAAATCGGTGGCTACCCTGAGGTCTGGCTGTCTGATTCACCAAATGAAATTCTTGTAAAACTGATCTCTGCATTTATAATCCGTGACGCCTCCGATCTCTTCAACATTCAGAACATAGACGCGTTCAGACGATTTCTCCGCCTCATAGCGGGCCAGACTGGAAATCTTGTCAACTTGGAGGAGTGGGCCTCCATCTGCGGAGTTTCCCGCAGTACTATTTCTAACTATGTCGATTTGATCGAAGAGAGCAACATCATCAGAAAATTCAAACCGTTTTTCGGAGGCAAACGCTCCGAGATTACTTCTCGGCCAAAGATCTATTTCTGCGATACGGGAGTTCTCGGAGCAGCCGGAGCGGGATTCACGCCTTTTGACGAACGTCCCGACAGAGGGCCCATTTTCGAAAGTTGGGTCGCAGCAGAATTGTGCAAACTCATCCCTCCTCTTCACCCCTCCGCATCATTGGGATACTGGCGTACGAAATCCGGTGCGGAAGTAGACTTTGTTGTTGACTCAAAGCGAGGCCTCACCGGTATCGAAGTAAAATCAACAGACATGAAGATGCCGAAGCTATCGCGCTCGGCCAGAAGCTTCATTCAAGCGTACTCACCGCGCTCTTTCTTCGTAATCAACACCGGTCTTCGTCATGATGAACAGATAGAAAAAACCACAGTGCGTTGGGTAGGCCCCGAGGTATTCTCGGACGAATCTTCCCTGGAATTTTAGCCTGCTTAATGCGCCAAATGCCGAAGTAGAATTAGGATATATCAGTTCAGGAATAGTTCGACGTCGTCGATGTACCACCCCTCGTCCGTGACGCCCTGATCCGTACCGAAGAGGAACCTGATGCGGAACTGGTCCGTGCGCAGCGCGGGCACGATGGGGATCATCACCTGGGTCCAGTCATTGCCCGGGATATCCTCCGACCAGGCCTCGTGACCGTCGATGGTCGCCGTGCCCGTACAACTACCGTAGTTTCCGTTGATCGTTCCCTGGTACGGGGGTGTGACGCTCACGTCCTCCCACGTCGATCCTCCGTCCCCCGAAAGCTGCACCGCCGCGCCGTCGTAATACGTTCCACCGGACTGGTCTTCGAGCCGGTAGATGTGCCAGAACCTCAGGCCCAGGTTGTTGGAGGTGGAAGCGCAGGCCGAGATATCCAGAACAGGTGAAAGCAGTTCCGCATCAGTGCAGTCCTCGTAGTTTTGACTCGTGGACGTACCAACCGCAGTGACCCAGCATTTTCCAATACCACCGTGACAGGTGGTGCCTGCGGGCAATACAGAAAGATCTTCGCGCTCCCAGGGATCCTCGCTCATGGTCACCGCCCCGTGGGTGAACAGATCACTGACGGTCTCGAAATCATAGGAGACCAGGGCGTCGGAGCAGCTCTGCGACGTATCGCTGTCCGTATCGCTGTCCGTGTCACTGTCCGTATCGCTGTCCGTGTCGCTGTCCGTGTCGCTGTCCGTGTCGCTGTCCGTGTCGCTGTCCGTGTCTCCGTCCGTGTCTCCGTCCGTACCCCCATCTGAATTGAAGACACCCGGCGCGTCCCCTCCACATGCGACCGCAAAAAGGACGATGCCAATCAGAAGTATTTTATTTGTCATTGCTGTCCCTCCAGATTGGATAATACCACAGCCTGAAAGCAGGCACTGGAGGAAGTGGAAATCAGTCCAGAGCCTTCGGCGCCGGTCTCTTGAACTCGGGGGAGAGCGTTGCCACCGACGCACTCTTGAGGGTGAGAGCGCCCACCGGGCAATTCTCGACGATCTTCTCGAGCCCTTTACCGTTCACCTCGACCAGATCGCGCCCCATGGCGGGCATGACACGCGCGGTGATGCCGCGGCCCACGAACCCCATGGCCGAGGTACCGAGCAACTCCTGCGTGATGCGCACACAGGTGCCGCACTGGATACATTTGTGAGTCTCGTAAACGATATCCGGGTGCGTGGCGTCGCGCTCGTAGCTTCGTTTGACCCCAATGTATTGAAACTGATCCGCATCAAACGCAGTCGCGTAGGAACGCAACCTGCACTCGTGGGCATCGCGACAGCCACACTCCATGCAACGCCTGGCCTCCTCGCGGACCGCCTCGGGATCGAAGCCGGTCTCCACTTCCTCGAATGTCTTGATGCGATCGACGGCCGGAAGCTCGGGCATGGGGATTCGCGCGATCTCGTCGAACCCCTGCGCGACATTCTTGTCCACCTTGTCGATCTTGCCCATGGTGTGGTCGTAATGTACGGGATCGCCGGTAACCGCCTTTCCCATCACGTACTGGTCGATGGAGATGGCCCCGCGCCGTCCCGCCGCAACCGCAGTCACAGCGATGTCGGCTCCGGTCACGCAATCTCCGCCCGAAAACACACCTTCAACGTTGGTGGTGCACTTGTGGATATCGGCGTCGATGGAGTTCCACCGGGTGAGATCGAGGCCGGAGCATTCGCTCGGATCCACGTTCTGACCGATGGCGGCAATAACATTGTCCACCACACGCACGTGCTCGCTCCCCTCCTTGGGGATGGGGCGGCGGCGGCCCGAGTCATCCGGCTCGCCCAGCTCCATCTCGATGCAGGTGACGTGCAGCTTGCCGTCGGCCCCTCGCTCCACCTTCGTGGGCGCAGCCAGGATCTCGAGCGCGACGCCCTCCTCCTCTGCGGCGTCGACTTCGATCTCCCACGCGGGCATCTCCTTTCTGGTGCGCCGGTACAGAATGGATACCTTGCTCGAACCCAGGCGAAGCGCCGTTCGGGCCGCGTCAACGGCCGTGTTCCCGCCGCCGACCACCATAACGTTGTCTCCGATTTTAAGGGACTCATCTCGGGAGACCTCTCCCAAGAAACCGATGCCCGAAAGGACGCCTTCTGTATCTTCTCCGTCCACGCGCATGGACGACGCCAGTTGCGCGCCCAGGCCCAGGAAAACGGCATCGTAGTCGGATCGCAGCTGATCGAGGGTGACATCCGTACCCATCCTGGTGTTGTACTTGAACTTCGCGCCAAGCTTTTCGACGACCGCGACCTCGCGCTCGATCACATCGCGGGGCAGTCGATAGCTGGGGATGCCGTACCGGGTCATACCGCCGGCCTTTTCCTGCATCTCCAGAACGGTGCATTGATGTCCGAGCTGCTGCAGGTAGTACGCGGCGGTCAGTCCGGCCGGTCCCGCACCCACCACGGCGATCTTCTTGCCGGTGGACTTGGCCTTGCCGGGAAGATACTCGTCGCCCGAGGCCGACACCTGATCCTCGGCGAACCGCTTGAGGTGACAGATGGCTATCTGCTTCTCAACGAGCTGGCGTCGGCATCCGTCCTCGCACGGGCGGGTACACACGCGACCGAGGATCCCCGGAAGGGGCATGTTCAGCTTGATGAGCTCCAGCGCGGCGCGGTCGTCACCTTCTGCGAGGTGCTTGATGAAACCGGGAATATCGATACCCGCGGGGCACTCGCTCATGCACGGCCCGAGACAGTCGCCCTCATGATCCGACAGCAGAAGCTCGATGCAGGTTTTGCGCGCTTTTTTCACCCGATCCGAGTCGGTCTTCACGACCATTCCGTTCATCGCCGAAGTGGAGCACGACGGGAGCAGATTCTCCCGACCCTCCACCTCCACCACACACACGAAACAGGAACCGAACGGCACGAGCTCCTTGTTGTGGCACAGGGTCGGAATGAATTTGCCTGCGGCCTTTGCCGCGTCGAGGATCTTGGTCCCCTCGTCGACCTCGACCTTTTCGCCGTCCAGTGTGAACGTTACCTTTTTCACGACAGGCCTCCCTTGCTACTTGACGATCACGGCGTCCTGCTTGCACACATCGCGGCATACACCGCAGCGAATGCAGTCTTCCTGCTTGATGACGTGCAGTTGTTTTTTCTCGCCCGAGATACAATTTGTGGGACAGTTCTTCGCGCACACCATGCAGCCGTTGCAGTCGTCGGTGATCTCGTAGATGCACAGCTCCCTGCACTTGCCCGCCCGGCACTTCTTGTCGTTGATGTGCTCCTCGTACTCGTCGCGGAAGTAGCGCAACGTGGTGAGCACCGGGTTGGGCGCCGTCTGCCCGAGACCGCACAGGCTGGTGTTCTTGATCTGGTCCGCCAGATCCTCGAGGGTCTCAATATCTTCGGGCACTCCCTTGCCGTCGCAGATGCGAGTCAGGATCTCCAGCATTCGGGTGGTGCCCACGCGGCAGAAAGTACATTTGCCGCAGGACTCCAACTGGGTGAAGTTCAGGAAATAGCGGGCAACGTCCACCATGCAGGTAGTGTCGTCCATTACCACCATACCGCCCGATCCCATGATCGCCCCGGTCTTGTTCACCTCGTCGTAATCGATCTTGGTGTCGAACAGCGAACGCGGAACGCACCCGCCTGAGGGGCCTCCCAGCTGGACCGATTTGACCTCGCGATTCGTTCCGGTTCCACCGCCCACCTCGTGGATGATCTCCTCGAGGGTGATCCCCATGGGCACCTCCACGAGGCCACCGTGCTTGATCTTGCCTGCCAGGGCGAACACCTTTGAACCCTTGGATTTTTCGGTTCCTACCGCGGCGAACGCATCGGCCCCATTTCGGATGATCCACGGCACGTTGGCCCATGTTTCCACGTTGTTGATCGTGGTCGGCTTCCCAAAAAGCCCCGACTCCGCCGGGAACGGCGGCCTGGGTCTGGGCATGCCGCGCCGCCCCTCGATGGACGCGAGAAGAGCCGTCTCCTCTCCGCAGACGAACGCGCCCGCGCCCTCCTTGAGGTGAACATGAAAATTGAAATCTTTGCCCAGGATATTCTCGCCCAAAAAGTTCTTTTCGATGGCCTGCTCGATGGCTCGGTTGAAGCGCTTGATGGCCAGAGGGTATTCGGCGCGACAATAGACGTAGGCCTCGTCGGCGCCGGTGGCGAACGCGCCGATGATCATTCCCTCCAGCACGGCGTGGGGATCGCTCTCCAGAATGGTGCGATCCATGAACGCGCCGGGATCGCCCTCGTCGGCATTGCACACGATGTACTTCTTGTCGTTCTCATAACCGTACGCGAACTTCCACTTGAGCCCGGTGGGAAAACCCGCGCCGCCCCGGCCCCGCAGGCCCGAATCGGTGACGGTCCGGATCACCTTCATCTGGTCATTCTCCTCGAGCACCGTTTGCAACGCCACGTAACCGTCCACCGCCAGATAGTCCTCGATCTCGTCCGGATCGATGATGCCCGAGTTGGCCAGGACGATGCGCTCCTGCTTGGCCATGAGCTTCTGCGTGTCGCCCTCGTCGTAGCTCACTATCCACTTGTCGCGCGGCTTTCCCGCGATTAGATGATCTTCGACGATCTTGGCGATGCGGTTGGCGTTGACCCCCACGTACAGGTGGCGTGTGCCGTCCTCGTCGAACACCTGCACCTGCGGCTCGGCGTAGCACATGCCCAGGCAACCGGTGATCGACAGCTCCACATCGAGCCCGCCGGCGACCTTTTCCTCGAGGAAACTGAAGACCTCTTCGGAGCCCGCCGCCATGTTGCACGTGCTCATCCCGACCACGACCCTCTTCTTCTTCACCTGCGTCATCGTGAACCTCCCGAGGAATCGTATTCGTCGATGATCTTGGCTGCTTTCTTGCGATCCAGCTTGCCGAAGACTTTATCCTCCACCATGACCACCGGAGCCAGGGAGCAACAGCCCACGCAGGCGACAGAATCCAGGGTGTACTTCATGTCCGGCGTATTCTCGCCGTCCTTGACGCCAAGCCTCGCCTCCAGCGCCTCGGTGAGGCCCTCGGCTCCGCCCACGTGACAGGCGGTGCCGTGGCACACCTTGACGATCTTCTCGCCCACCGGGGTGAGCCTGAACTGGGAGTAGAAGGTGACCACTCCGTAGAGCTGCGACTCGGTCATCTCCGTGGTCGCCGCGATCCGTTCGATCACCTGGAGGGGCACATGTCTGAATTTTTCCTGGACAGCCTGCAGGACCGGGATCGCCTTGGTTGGATCCACGCCCTTGTCTGCCACGATGGTGTCTACTAATGCGAGATCGATGCTCATTTCCTCTCCCTTTTTGCAGCGCGGAAGTGGTTCCCCTCATTTTATGGTCAATTCTATACACGCCAATTCAACGATTCACAACACCGCATCAAGTGTTGAATAAATTGTATTTTGAATATTGAGAACTTCTACGAAAGTAGTCCCGAAGTGACCTTTCACAGTGTAAGGTGTTTTATCATCCAAGGAGGCATTACCGATGAAACGATTGTTTGCCCTTTCGATCTCCGCGTGGCTCGCGGCCGGTTGCGGAAGCGCGGCCGTCCAGGCTCCCGCGACGGAGCCAATCGCGCAAGAGACCCGCATCGAGTATCCGGCCACCCGTGCCGAGGATCTGTTGGAGACGCTCCACGGGGTAGAGGTCGCCGATCCATATCGCTGGCTCGAGGAAGACGAGAGCAACGAGGTCATGGAGTGGCAGGCCGCACAGACCACGCTCGCAAGAGACTACCTGGATGGCATTGCCGGCCGCGACAAGGTGAGAAAACGCGTCGCGGAGTTGTTTCGCGTGGCGGTGGAGGGAACGCCCGTCCACAAGGGTGAGTACTATTTTCAGATCAAGCGGGGGGCGGATCAGGATCAGCCGGTTCTCTACGTTTCCAGGGGATTTCCCGG
Organism: Deltaproteobacteria bacterium; assembly: GCA_030621515.1. Classification (GTDB taxonomy): domain Bacteria; phylum Myxococcota_A; class Polyangia; order JAAYKL01; family JAAYKL01; genus JAUVAN01. The sequence continues at coordinate 12,301 of JAUXHN010000077.1, forward strand.
GGAACAACGCATGCTGGTGGACCCCAACCAGTTGGGAGAGGGGGACAATACCGTGGCCCTCGATTGGTGGTATCCGTCCTTCGACGGGGAGCTGTTGGCTTACGGCCTTTCCACCTCGGGGAGCGAGCGGTCCACTCTCTACATAATGAAAACCGCCACGACCAAAAAGCTGAAAGACGAGATCCCCAACACGCGCTCAGCAAAGGTGGCGTGGCTCAAAGACAAGTCCGGGTTCTTCTACTCGCGACGCCCCTCCCCAAAATCCGACGAGACCTGGTTCAACCGGGTCTTCTTTCACAAGATCGGAAACAACTGGGAGAATGACACTCTCGTGTTCGGCGAAAAAGGCGCGGATGAGGACATTCACGAACCGAGCGTATCTCCAGACGGCAAGCACCTGGTGGTGGCCATGTACAGTGGCGCCGGCGGGGCAGTGGCCGATATCTTCTACCGCCCTGTCAAAAAGAAAGGCGCAGATTTCGTGCCGGTGACCTCGGGCAGGGACGCCGCGTTCTGGGCTGACGTCAAGAACGACAAGATGGTGGTGTTGACCAACTACAAGGCATCCAGGTACCGGGTCATCGAGATCGATTACGACAAGCCGGGCGAGAAAAACTGGCGTGAGATCATCCCGCAGAGCGAGGATCCCATCGACCAGGTCCTCGTTGTAAAGGACCACTTGGTCGTCAAGATGATGCACCACGCCGCAGTGCGGCTCTACCTGCATGACGAGACCGGAAAGCGCCTGCGCGAGATCGAGCTGCCGGCTCTCGGAAGGGCCTACGGATTGAACGGCGGGTTCGAGGACGAAGAGTTCTTCTACGCCTTCACTTCCTTCGCGTACGCCGGGGATATCTACCGCCATGGGCTCGGGAATGACGACCGTCCCGATCTCGTGTCCCGGGTAGAGGTCCCGGTCGATCCGGACAGGTACTCGGTGGAGCAGGAGTTCTACAAATCAAAGGACGGCACCGTGGTGCCCATGTTCGTTGTCAGGCTGGCGGATCTCTCCACCGAGGCGCCAGGGCCGACTCTACTGTACGGCTACGGCGGCTTCAACATCGCCCTGGCGCCATATTTTCTGGCCAGGTACATGCCGTTCATCGAGGCCGGCGGCGTCTTCGCGATGCCCAACCTGCGGGGCGGCAGCGAATACGGGGAGGACTGGCACCGCGCGGGCATGCTCGCGAACAAGCAGAACACGTTCGATGACTTCATCGCCGCGGCCGAATATCTCATCGCCAGGAAGATCACCACCGCAAAACAGCTGGTGATCCGCGGCGGATCCAACGGAGGGCTCCTGGTGGGCGCGGCCATGGTCCAGCGCCCGGATCTGTTCACCGCAGTAGTGTGCAATGTGCCGCTCCTGGACATGATCCGTTACCACAAGTTCCTGATCGCCAAGTTGTGGGTGCCGGAGTACGGATCGTCCGACGACCCGGAGCAGTTCAAGTACCTGCTGGATTACTCGCCCTACCACAACGTGAAGAAGGACGTGGAGTATCCGGCCACCCTGTTGCTCACCGCCCAATCGGACTCCCGGGTCGCCCCGCTCCACGCGCGCAAGTTCGCGGCCATCGTGCAGGCGAGAACCTCCGGGAGCGCGCCGATCCTGCTCCACGTCGAGACTCGGGCCGGTCACGGAAAGGGCAAACCGATAAGCATGCGCATAGAGGACACCACCGACGTAATGTCCTTCGCAATGTCCCGCACGGGTTTGTTGGAATAAGGACCTGAATTTCGATTTTACCGGCAGGCTGGCGAATTATAAAAGCTTGAGCTTTTCAAGATCCGCAATATCCTGAGCACGTCCGGATGCTTCCTTGTTGGCGATCAGATCGTCCTTGCTGATAAAGCTGACCTCAACTTCCCCGTACTGACTCCGAACTGCCCGAAGAGCAGTTTCTTCAAATTCCACCCCATCGATTTTATTGAGAAGATCCACCCGAACCGGCTCAATACCAAACTTGATGATATTCCCTTTTTCCGTAAACAGCCTGTCGGGCAAGGCGTCTCGAGAAAACCCAAAACTAAACAGGGCTTCCTTGAGCCTCCGAATATTTTCTGTTTCGCATTGAAAAAAGATGTCGATGTCTTTGGTGAATCGCGGGTAGCCATGGAACGCGACGGCATATCCGCCGACAATCATGTAGGCGACATTATTTTCTTCGAATAACCGTAACAGTTCTTCGAAGTCTGGCTGGGTATTCATAGAGAAATTTCCCTGATTGAAGCCGGAGTTCTTCCAGGAGATTCAGGGCTTCTTGCGGATCTGCAATATAGTCTGACCCTGGTTTCTCCTCGTGCAATTTCTCAACAGTGACTGTGAATTCCACGGCAACTCCCCCTGAAACGAACACTTGTTAAGTGTACACCAAGAAGGTCTCGTCATGAATCAATTTTCGCGAATAGTCTGCGCACACTTCACCATGTCCCGCACGGGTTTGTTGGAAAGGGGAGAACACATTCACGGACAATTCGCCGGGACCGGTGTGCATGTGTCGTCGAAGTTATCGTGAACACCTATCCAAGTGGGTCCGGTAGTAAACTGGTCCAGCAGATCGCACGCCTCGCAATCGGGCAGGACGGTGTTCCAGTAGACGTACACGGCCCAACCTACCGAGGTGAATACGCCAAGGCTGTCCAGGTTGGTGAGGGAGTCGTTATAAGAGATTGTAAAGTTCCCGCCCACCGAGGTGAGGGCACTCAGGCCGTCCAGATCAGTGAGGGCGGTGTTGCCTGAGATCCACAAGTACCCGACTACCGAGGTGAGGGTGTTTAGCCCGTCCAAGTTAGTGAGGGCAGTGTTGTACTCGATCCGTAAGTCACCGCCCACCGAGGTGAGAGTGCTCAGACCGGTCAGGCTTGTCAGTGTGACGTTGTCTTCGATCCACAAGTTATCAACTACTGAGGTGAGCGCGTTCAGACCGGTCAGGCTTGTCAAAGCAACGTTGTCGGAGATCTCCATGTACTCACCCACATAGGTAAGGGCGTTCAGACCGGCCAGGCTTGTCAGCGTGGTGTTGTCGGAAACCCGCAAGTACTCACCCACAGAGGTGAGCGCGTTCAGACCGTCAAGGTTGGTCAGGGCGACGTTAACACTTATACGCAAGTACCCACCCACCGAGGTGAATGCGTTCAGACCGTCAATGTTGGTCAAAGCGGCGTTGGAACTGATCCGCAATTCCAAACCCACCGAGGTAATGGCGCTCAGACCATCCAGATCAGTGAGGGCGGTGTTGTTTGTGATCCACAAGGATCCGACTACCGTGCCGGTGATGCCGCTCAAACCGTCCAGGTTGGTGAGGGTATCGTTGAAACCGATTTGCAAGTCCCCGCCAACCGAGGTGAGGCCAATCAGACCGTTCAGGTCGGTGAGAATGTCGTTGAAACTGATTAGCATGCTCCCACTCACCGGGCCCGTGAGGCCGCTCAGGCCGTCCAGATTCGTCAGAACGTAGTTTTCGGAAATGATTATTGCCTCCACCGAGCCGGTGAGGCTACTCAGGCCGCCCAGGTTCGTAAGGGCGTAGTTTTGGTAAACGCCCAAACACCCACCCACCGAAGTCAGGGCGCTAAGCCCGTCTACGTTTGTCAGTACTGGGTTGCCGCCGTATAAAGAGCCGCCTATCAACAACCATCCACCCACCGAGGTGATGTTGCTCAGGCCGTCCAGGTTCGTAAGGGCGATGTTGTCTTCGATATACAATCCCCCACTCACCGAGGTGAGGCAAATCAACTCGCTCAAGTCGGTGCACGAAGGGCAGTAAATATACAGGTTTCCCGAGATCGATGTGTATCCCGCGAGGGTTGCGACATCCGATGGAGTGCTGATGGTGAAATCGCCGCTGTACGCTCCTAGATTGCACACGATCGGACCGGTATCCGTGTCTGTGTCGGTGTCAGTATCCGTGTCGGTGTCAGTATCCGTGTCGGTGTCCGTGCTTCCATCCGGCCCGGCATCCATATCCGTATCTGTGTCGGTATCCGTGTCTGTTTCGGTATCCGTATCCGTGCCGGTGTCGGTAACCGTGTCCGTGTAAGTGTCGGTGTCCGTATCGGTATCGGTGTCCGTATCGGTGTCTGTATCCGTATCGGTATCCGTGTCGGTATCGGAGTCGGTGTCTGTGCCTGTATCACTATCCGTATCGGTGGTACCACCGTCACTGCTCGACGATCCGTTCGAGCATCCGGCGATGGCCACGATCAGCACCAGGTTCATCAGAAAAATCTTGATGTCGATCATCATGGCCCATCTCCATCTATCGGACGATCATATCATCTTTGGATGACGCGTGTTCCCTTAGGGCGACACCTTTGGGCGACGCAGGCGTCGCCCCTACTCTCCATACTCCCGCCAGGGGCGAACCCTGAGCTGGTCGATGGGGGTGCGACGCAGGGCCTCGGAGAGGCGCTGGGCCAGCTGGAGGTTGGTGATCAGCGGCACTCCGAAGTCCACCGCGGTACGGCGGATGATGTAGTCGTTGGTCAGCTCTTCTTTCTCGTCGTGCTTGGGGATGTTGATCACTAGGTCGATCTTGTTGCCCTTGAGGTACTCGAGCACGTTGGGGGAGCCCTCCTCGAGGGGCCACTTGACGGCGGTGGACTCGAGGCCATGGCTGCGCATGAACTCGGCGGTGCCCCCGGTGGCGATAAATTCCACGCCGAGCTCGGCCAGCCGCCGGGTGGACTCGAGAAACTCCACCTTGCTCTCGATGGGCCCGGTGGACAGAAGCATCCGCTTGATCGGGAAGCGGAACCCAACCGAGATCAGCGCCTTGAGGAAAGCCTCGTCGAAATCCCAGCCGAAGCAGGCCACCTCGCCGGTGGAGGCCATCTCCACACCGAGGGTGGGATCGGCGCCCTCGAGACGAGTGAAAGAGAACTGCGGCGCCTTGACTCCCACGTAGTCGAAATCGAGAAACGACTGCTCGGCGCCCTCCACCGGGCGGCCCATCATCACCCGGGTGGCGACGTCGATGAAGTTGCGCTTGAGTACCTTGGAGACAAAGGGGAAACTCCGCGACGCGCGCAGGTTGCACTCGATGACCATCACCTGGTTGTTCTTGGCCAGGAACTGGATGTTGAACGGACCGTTGATTGACAGTGACCGCGCCACCTTGAGCGTGATCTGCCGAATGCGCCGCATTGTCTCGATATAGGTGCGCTGCGGCGGCAGAACCAGGGTGGCGTCTCCCGAGTGTACCCCGGCGTTCTCCACGTGCTCGGAAACCGCCCAGCAGACCAGGTTGCCGTCCCGGGCCACCGCATCCACGTCGATCTCCTTGGCGTTCTCCACGAACTTGCTCACAACCACCGGCCGGTCTGCGGAGACCTCGACTGCCTTTTCGAGATACGAGTCCAGCTCGGAATCATTGACCGCCACCGCCATCGCCGCCCCGGACAACACGTACGAGGGGCGGATGATCACCGGATAGCCAACGTCGCGCGTGAACTCGTGGATCTGCCCAAGAGAGGTCAGCTCACGCCACGCCGGCTGGGGCACCTCGAGCTTCTCGAGCAGGGTGGAGAACTTGTGCCGATCCTCGGCGCGATCGATGTTGCGCGGTGAAGTCCCCAGCACCCGCAGCCCCTCCTTGTGGCAACGCAGGGCCAGGTTGTTGGGCACCTGCCCCCCCACCGAGAGGATCATCCCCAGGGGACGCTCTTTCTTGTAGATTTCCGAGATGGTTTCGAATGAGAGCTCATCGAAGAACAACCGGTCGCACTCGTCATAATCGGTACTCACCGTTTCCGGGTTGTGGTTGACCATCAGGGTGCGGTAGCCCAACTTGCGCAAGGTGTGCGCTGCGTTGACGCAGCACCAGTCGAATTCCACCGAACTGCCGATGCGATAGGCGCCGGGCCCGATGATCAGCACCCCCCCCTCCTGTTCGAAGGTCACGTCGTCCTCGGTGCCGTTGTATGTGAGGTAGAGGTAGTTGGTGGCCGCAGGGTATTCCGCCCCGAGGGTGTCGATCTGCTTGATACACGGGGCGAGACCGAACTCCCGCCGCCGGTCGCGCACGGCGGGTTCATCCTCACCGCGGGCCACGGCGATCTGCGCGTCGGAGAACCCCTTGCGCTTGGCCTCGAGCAGCAGGTCGCGCTCGATGGCGCCTCCCGCGCTCTGCGAGAGCCGGCGCTCCACGTCGACCATCCCCGCCAGCTTGTGCACGAACCAGGGGTCGATGCCGGTGATCCTGTAGATCTCCTCTACTGTCATGCCCGTCTTGAGCGCCTCGGCCACGGCGAAGATCCTTCGCTCGGTGGGCTGTTCGAGAGCTTCGCGCAGGTCTTCGAACTCGATGCCCTCATTCAACACCACCCCCCGGGCGCCGGTCTCGAGCATCCTGAGCGCCTTTTGCAGCGCTTCCTCGAACTTGCGCCCGATGGCCATCACCTCACCCACCGACTTCATCGCCGAACCGAGCCGGTCGGAAACCCCGCGAAACTTCTTGAAGTCCCAGCGAGGCGCCTTGACCACCACGTAATCGAGGGCCGGCTCAAAGCAGGCGCAGGTCACCTGGGTCACCGAGTTCTTGATCTCGATCAGCGACATGCCGAGCACCAGCTTGGCCGCCACGAACGCCAGCGGGTACCCGGTGGCCTTGGAGGCCAGCGCCGAACTGCGGGACAACCGGGCGTTGACCTCGATGACCCGGTAGCCTTCGCCCGTGGGGGACAGGGCGTACTGGATGTTGCACTCACCGACGATACCGAGGTGGCGCACCGTGCGAATAGCGATCTCGCGAAGCTGGTGGTACTCCTCGTTGCTCAGGGTCTGGCTCGGAGCGACGACGATGCTCTCCCCGGTGTGGATCCCCATCGGGTCGAGGTTCTCCATATTGCACACGGTAACGCAGTTATCGTATACGTCGCGCACCACCTCGTACTCGATCTCCTTCCAGCCCTTGAGGTACTCCTCTACAAGCAGCTGGGAGGTGTGGGCGAAGGCCCGGGTGGCCAGATCGCGGAGCGCATTCTCGTCATGACAGATCCCCGAGCCGAGCCCGCCGAGGGCAAAGGCGACCCGG
>JAUXHN010000288.1 GCA_030621515.1 Deltaproteobacteria bacterium
ACATTATTACCGGAGTCATTTTTGCTCCCCCTTTTGGGTGAAAATACGGACGACAATTCGCCCGAATTCCGGTTTGTTAGCAACGGCGGTCAAGGCTGTCAACTTATTGTTATTACGTACCTTTTGCCGTTTCATGCGGCTGAATTCGTCCGCTGTGGCTGGATACAACACCCTGAATTGCCAGTTTCTTCTTATGGAGCTACGAAACAGATTGTTCACGGGTCGTTTGAAAGCTAGTGTTGAGATGCTGGGACTTAGTACAGGCGGGGGTTTCCTTTTCGAAGGACTCTTTAGATAGAGGTGACGGCCATGGGACAATTCAGGTGTATGGAATGTGCGCAGGTAATTCCCTCGACATCCTATGATACTGAATCTGGACTTGTCCTGTGTCCCATCTGCGATTGCGGTTACGACTTGGCCTCCATTGACGGCGAGGTCACGAGCGAAAATCCTGAGACGGAAAAGAGCGCTGTATGGATGCCTGCATACCTTCGATACGAACAAGGCGAGAGAGTACTGCATATCTCAGAGGAGAAGAGTCGTTCCGTTACATATTTGATGCTTTCTATCCTTGTGATGACGATACTCGCTCTGCCCCTCTCCTTCATCTATTTCGCCGGAGTGCCACTCCAGGAAACAGAACCTGAAGGTTCTGTCACGATCATGCTGGTCGCTTTCTACGGGTTTTACGGCGCGTTATTCATCGTGCTCACGGTAGTCGGGCTCTATCGGATGCTCAACCATCAGACTCTGACTATTGAGGACGATGCGTTCGTACTGCGCAATCTCCCTTTCAACATCCCCTCGGCCAGGCGATTCCCGTATGCAGATATCATCGACATATACATTAAAGCCCACGACATGGGGGTGAGAGCGGGACTGGAATCTCCGTGGGAAGTAAAGCTGAAGACCAAAGACAACAAGGTCCACCAGCTCATCTACAAGGTAGACAATCGCGCCCAGGCCCTATGGCTGGTCCGACACTATAGATCCTTCCTAATGACTCAGGGGGAATAACCGCCCCTATCTACCCGACTATATTTCGGCCATTCAGGCCGGCCGACCACCGCATACGCACCTTGCCACTGCCGGTAGCTTGGGGGTATACACTTGGGACAGGAGGCCAGCGGTGAATATTGCATCCATGATCATGTCGGTGCTCGCACAAGCGGAACCCCCGGCGGTTCCGGCGACGAGCAGTCCGATCGAGCTCGATGTCTGGAAGTGGGTGGTCATCATCGGAGTGGGGGCGGTCATTATCCTGTACGCCGTCAAGCGAATCTCGGAGGTCGTCGTCAACAAGAAGACAGACGACATGATACGCAAAGTGGTGGGCGTGGACGCAGCCGGTGAGAGCGGCGACCTGGATGACCTCGAAAAGATGAACAAGGATCTCGATCAGTAGTTCCCATCTCGGAATAGAAGGTTCGAAATGTCGCAATTTGTCGTCGTCTCCACAAACTCGAGATCCAATCTCGCTTGTATCCTGCTCCCCTTCGAATCCGTCCTGGAGCTTCCTGCGGTCGGATCCGGCGGATGGGGGCTGGGGTACTACAACCGGGGCGAGCTGCTCTCTAGGGTTGAGCCGAGGGATCGTGGCAAGCCCTTTCACGTGATGGAGATAATCGGCGATATCGAGGCAGAGGCATTCATCCTTCATACACGGGTGGCGACCATCGGCTCGGTGCGCCGGGAAAACACCCACCCCTTCCGTTTCCAGAACTGGGCTTTCGCTCACAACGGGACGCTGGAGGGTTTCGATGACTACCGCGAGCGGATACTGGAGGCCATGCCCCCGTTCATACTCCGACGCGTGCAGGGAGACACCGACTCCGAGCTTCTGTTTCATCTCTTCCTGTCGTTCATGTTCGACGCGGGAAAGGTCAATCGGACCAATCCGGGAACCGCGGCCATTCGCGAAGCTCTCGTTCCGGCCATATCCATGGTGGACAACTTCGCGAGGGAGGCCGGGCATCCGCTTTCCGATTCGTCGGTGGTGATCTCCGACGGGTACAGCGTCGTGGCGCTCGGTCGTGGTATCCCGGTGAGCTATTCCCTCATCGAGGGAGTAACCGGCTGCGAGTTTTGCAGGACCTCCAGGGTTCCCAGGACCGAGCCTTCGAGCGTCGATCACCGAGAGCTGCGGGCCGTCCTGATCAGGTCCGGTCCGGCAATGGTCGCCTCGCATCTGTTTCAAGATCTCGAAGATAACCACATTCTGTCAGTCACATCCGATCATCATGTGGAATTCAACTCATTCAGTTAGGGAGTAGGGAAGTGAGCGTGTTCAGGCCATCCGCCCTGGTCCGCTGGCCGCTTCACTTTCTCAACGTTCTCCTTCTTTTCGTCATTCTTTTCCTGGCGGGCTCGGTGGTGTTTTTTCGGTACATCGAGGCGGAGCCCATGTGGGGTCTCGTATTCAGCGGGACCGGAGTTTGCCTGTTCTTCGTGATGTTCAACCTGTTCGTGGCGAGTATGAAGCTTCATGTGAAAGAGGAGAGGATACTTCTCACGGTGGGGCCGTGGCGGCGCTCGGTGGCAACCTCCGGGGCGCTCGTGAGCAAGGAGTTTCGCCCTGTGGGGATCACGGGTGTCAACATCCAGCCCGCGCGGGAAGGGAAGAAGCTCTATCTGAACCCGGCATGGTTCGCGAAATTCGACGACGCCCTCGAGGAGATCGAAGGGGTAGTTCTCGCTGCGGGAGGGAAGGTGGAGGAGATCTCTATCCAGTAGTCGGTAATGGGGTACTATGCTTGGTAAGAAATCAGAACCCCAGGGAGGTGAAACTTGAAAACAGGCAATGCTGTTTTATCAATGGTGGTTCTCTGTGCATTCGCTCTGCCCGCGTGCAATGAGAAGAGGCCGACGCCGTCGGGCCCTTCCGAGGGTGCGCTCGACAAGGGCATGGAGACACCCGCCGCCTCGACGAAGAAGGAGGCGAAACCTGAATCGACGCGTATCGACAATGCTTTCGATTCACAGGTTGCGGGTGGTTTCTATACGGCCGATCCGTCCGAACTGCGACGCCAGGTCACGGGATTCCTCGACAAGGCGGGCACGCAGAACGCCGTTGCGGGCAGGGATATCGTGGGGATCCTCAGCCCTCATGCCGGATACCAGTACTCCGGACCGATCGCGGGGGAGGCATTCGCGGCTGTGAAGGGCAGGGACTACGGAACAGTGGTGGTCATGGCTCTGAATCACCGCAAGCGTTCGGGGAAGGTGGCCGTCCTCGACAGACCCGCGTATGACACGCCGCTCGGTTCAATCGAGATATCCCGTACGATGGTTCGCAAGATCCTCGTCGATCACGGGGATCTGTTTGAGGCGAACGAGGGTATGTTTCGCGGCGAGCATTCCCTCGAAGTACAGATCCCCTTCATTCAGGCGGCGTTGCCCGGGGTAAAAATCGTGCCACTGATTGTGGCGGTCCCGGACAACGATTTTCTAGATCGCGCAGGCGTGGCGCTACACGATGTTTTCGGAAAAAGAAAAGACGTCCTGTTTGTTGTCAGCTCCGACCTGTCGCACCACTTCCCCTACGAGCAAGCGCGTGGGTTTGACGAGAAGAACCTGAGCCTGCTGGAGGCATGGAATATCAAGGATTGGATCGAAAGCGCTTCGAAACCCCGTGAGGGTATGTGCGGCTTCGGTCCGATGTTGACCTTCGTGAGCATGTTCGGTCGTTACGACGAAGCAAAGCGAGAGGTCAAACGCCTCGGATACAGGAATAGCGGCGACACAGCCGGTGACAAGTCAAGCGTTGTGGGTTACGGCGCGCTGGCGTTCAGTTTGGAGAAGGGTATGAGAGACGAACGATCCGGAGAAGTGGATTTCGGGCCATACGGCGCGGCCCAGCGGCGGGAACTGATGGCGCTGGCGAAGCGATCGGTGGAGGCGGCCGCCCGCGGAAAGCGGGCTTCGAACCCCGAAACGAAATCGAATCTGCTCGATGACAAGGGCGCTGCCTTCGTGACCCTCAAGAAGAACGGCAAGCTGCGGGGTTGCATCGGCCATGTGATCGCGCGGGTTCCGCTCGTGGATTGTGTCAACGACGTGGCCCGTTCTGCTGCGATACACGACACGCGATTCTCCCCGGTATCGCCCGAAGAGCTCGCGGATCTGACATACGAGATCTCCGTGCTGACCGCGCCGGAGCCAATAAAGCCGGAGAACGTGGTTGTCGGTGTCCACGGCCTTATAATGTCCCGGGGCGGAAGATCCGGATTGCTGCTGCCTCAGGTTCCCATCGAGTGGGAATGGAACCGGGAGGAATTCCTGGCGCATACCTGCAGGAAGGCCGGATTACCGCTCGATTGCTGGAAAGATTCTGCCACGGAGATAAAGAGCTTCCGGGCGATCGTTTTTGGAGAGGAAGACCTGGAAGACTGATATCGGCGGATCTCGGGGCGGCATTCACCGCGCCCTGATGAGGGCGCGGTCAGGATGGCCTGATTTTCCCCATTGACCATTTGGTTCTTTCGGCCAAGCCCAAAGGGCTTCAAGAAAATCCTCCATCTCATTCCTCAAGGGGCCCAATCTCATACTGAACGCGCGCTCATCAGGGCGCGGCAAGAAACAGCAGATAAATTGC
>JAUXHN010000260.1 GCA_030621515.1 Deltaproteobacteria bacterium
GCAATTGTAGCTTCCGACCGTATCCGTACAGGTGGCGTTGGTGTCGCACGGGGTTGCCAGGCATTCGTCGATGTTGACGCACGTGAAACCATCCCCGGTCCAGCCCGAGTTGCATACACAGTTGTAACTTCCCGGAGTGTCCGTGCAGGTGGCGTTGGTGTCGCACGGGGTTGTCAGGCATTCGTCGATGTTGACGCACGTGAAACCGTCTCCCGTCCAGCCCGAGTTGCATGTGCAGTCGTAGCCCACCGTGAGGTCAATACACGTGGGGTTGGGATCGCAGTTATTGGTGGAAGAGGACGCGCACTCATCCACCAGATTGGTGTCGGTATCCGTGTCGGTATCAGTGTCCGTGTCGGTATCTGTGTCCGTGTCGGTATCTGTGTCCGTGTCGGTATCTGTGTCCGTATCCCCGTCGGTGTCCGTATCCCCGTCGGTGTCCGTATCCCCGGTTCCCGAATCGGGTGAGGCAAACGCGGAGATCTTATCGCTGCACGCGACAAGCGATACAATGATCGGGACAATCACGACCAGGGCAACAAAAAATGATATCGGCCTTTTTTCCATGGTCATTTCCCCCTTTTCGGCTAGGGCAAAGTAATCGGATCGCTTATCAGATACTCATCCTGCACAGTGGAAGAGTTGTTGGATCTGTCGATGAGCGCCGAGGTCGGCGAGCTGATCCACTGATCCGTGGAGGTTCTCCATTCGCTGTAGTAGCCGTCCGTGGCTCCCGAAACGCTGGTCCAGTCCGAGGGCAACGCGGGCGGCGAAGTGTTGTCGAAATCGTGGTCCCACACGCAGGTGGCGGGCGGGTTGCTGCCGTCACCCCAGCCTATGCAAATATCCTCGAGATACCACTTGTCCGCGTAGCTGCCTCGATAGTGAAATGCTACCCTCACGGACTGTCCCGAATTGATGCTGATATCCAGTAGCAGACCCTGTTGCCAGACCATGTTCGCCACCCAGGTGTCCAGATCGGTTCCGTCCGCGAGCTCGGTCCAGCTGCCGTCCTCCGGATCGATGGACGTGGAGGGTCCGATGAGTATCCGGTGCTCCTCGTAGTTGGCGCCGTACCAGAAGCGTTCCTGATACGTGAGCACCAGAAGCGGGATGCACGTAAAACCGTCACCCACCCACCCCGGATTGCATTCGCAGTCGAAACTCCCGGGCGTGTCCGTGCAGGTAGCGTTTGTGTCGCAGGGGTTTGCCAGGCATTCGTCGATGTTGGCGCACGTGAAACCATCTCCGGTCCATCCCAGATTGCACACACAATTGTAACCCACGATGTGGTCAATACACGTGGCGTTGGGATCGCAGCTATTGGTGGAAGAGGACAGGCACTCATTGAAAAGACCGGTGTCGGTGTCGGTGTCCGTGTCGCTGTCCGTGTCGCTATCGCTGTCCGTGTCGCTATCGCTGTCCGTGTCGCTGTCGCTATCCGTGTCGCTGTCGCTGTCCGTGTCGCTGTCGCTGTCCGAATCGCTGTCGCTGTCCGTGTCGCTGTCGCTATCCGTGTCGCTGTCGCTGTCCGTGTCCCCGGTTCCAGAATCGAGCGGCTTGAACATGGGGATCTCTCGACCACATGCGACGAGTGATGTAACGAACAGGACAATCACAATCAGGGCGATAAAATATGACATGGGATTATTTTTCATGACCATTTTTCCCTTTCACGAGCAACAGTTATATATTCAGAATAATAGCTATCGAGGGGTTCCAACAAGCATTATCGAGATCGTGGGCCGGTAACCGGATTTACCGGTCGCCCAGGACCGTCATATCCCAGCCCACGTTTCGTAGTAAAATCAGCAGAGCGACCTGAGCCTCGAGCTGGGTTATCACCATGTTGAGATTTGCTGCGGCAACGGTCTTGCGCGCATCGGTAACGTCCAGGGAAGTTCCCGTTCCGGCCGCGAAAGACGCCTCCACAAGCTTGAGCGCCTCATCAGCCAGCCGTACCTGGCGCTCGGCGATCTCGGCAGAGGAAAGCTTTGTCAGGTAGTCCCGCCGAGCCTTCCGAACCTCTGCGGCCAGATTTCTTGACGCGTCCTCCTCCCGCAACACGGCCTGGCGCAAAGAGGCGCGCTTGTAATCCAGATCGCCGTAACGAAATTGATTGTAGATCGGCACCGACAGGGTGAACACGAGGGCCCATCTGGAACGATCGGTGGAGCCCATCTGTGCCATCTCCGTGAACTGGTACTGGAGCTGCCAACCGACATCCAGAGTGGGAACGAACTGCATCCACGAGGCGTCCAGCTGTTTTTCCATGAGGCCGATCATCGCCTTCTTGGCCTTGATGTCATCCCTGTGGGCCATGGCCTTCTTCACCAGCCGGTCCTCGTCTCCCTCGGGCGGCTCGATATCCCGACGTTCCACAGGTACCGGAAGCCCGTCCATCCCGGTGAGCGTGGCGATGGCATCCCGGACGTTGTCGAACGCCAGGTGCGCTGCGAGCAACTCCTGCCTGGCCTGCTCCATATCGGTCTCGGCCCGTATCACGTCGATCTTGAGCCCGGTTCCCACGTTGTATCTCGCCGAGGCGAACTTTAGATGCTGGGCGGACGAGAGCACCTGTTCCTCGCGAAGCCCTATCAGCGAGTGCGCCATTACACCCATGAAGTAGGCCTGCGCCACGCCGAGGAGGAGCTGCTGACGGCCGTCCTCCACCGCGAACCTCGCCGCATCCACCCCCATCTTCGCCGCGCTTATCGTGTACCAGGACTGGGCGTTCACGAGAGCCATCCCCGCCTGTATCGAGCCCACCAGCTTTTCCTGCGGGTTCACGAGCATCGGCTCCATGTCGGGAAGAGTCATGCCCAGCGCCCCGAAAGAGTCGGAGAAATCCAGGGTGTCTTCGTGATCCATGTGAGTGTACTGCAGGCTCGCCTGTACGCCGGGCAGGACCAGCGCCCACGCCTGGGCAAGCTGGGCGTCCGCCTTGTCCACCTCGAGCCTGGCGGCGTTGAGGGTCACGTTTCGCCTGTCCGCCGCCGCCAGCGCCTGCTCCAGGGTGATATCGGGCCCCGGCCTCATCCGGGGCAGGACCAGGTTGACGGCTCTGGGCGACGATGACTCGCGCGGCGTGGGAAGAACCCCCGGCTCCGTGCCGCCCTCAACCGTGGAGACTACCGTCGCCTGTGCCGACGCGATGCCGCTCGCGCAAAGAAACGCAAGGCAAGAAGTGAAAAACAATTCGAGTTTGAAATACCTGTCCATCATTACATGACCTTCCAGATAACAGCCTGGACAATGTGTTTATCAGATCTCGCGAAGATGCAAAATTGTCTTTACGGGGCGGGATGGATTACCACGGTGGCGTTCGAGTGGGCGTTGCACCAGCCCACAAGGTTCGCTCCGTCGGACTGGGTAACGAAAACGGACGGGATGAACGTGTCGTCGCCGCCCATCGTCACCAGGGTGTCGCCCGAGTCGTTGAAGATGATCGCCGCGACTGCGCCGGCGGCGTCGGCGTTGTTGACTTTGATAGAGAAGCTACACCCTCCTCCCCGCTCGATGAGAGCCACGGCGCCCGAGAAGGAACTTGTCGGGAACGCGTCGCAGCCGTCACCGTTCCCCGAATCCACATCATCAGCCCACAGAATGTCCCCCGTCACATCGGAGGTCAGGGGCACATTCATCTGGCCCACCACGTGGTAAATGTCTACCAGATTGGAGTCCACCGGCGACGGACCGGTGATATCCAGAGTGCCGAGGCCGAAATAGTATGGGTCGGTAGAAGGATCGGTTACCAGGTAGAGCCTGGCGACCGCTGCCTGGTATCCGGATGCCGGCACCTCGCGCCCCCTGAGCTCCACGTCGATATTGCCCACGGCCAGAGGGAACACCGCAGGATCCGTGATGGAGGCGTCATCGCATACGGGACTGTCGGACCCGGCGGCGGAGGCGAAATCATATTGCCACCCTCCCGGCGTATCGCACTGGTTGAAGTCCCACACGATCTCCGTGCCGCTGTCCACCGTGAGGTACATGGAATTCCCGTCGTCCTCCGTTCCCCATACCCGTCCAATCACATACCAGTTCCCCGCGCACGGAATGCTGACCGCCGACCACGTGGCGGTGCCCGAGTTGGTAGTGTCCGAATGGCAGTACATGCCCTCCCCCGCGCCACTCCAATCCGTTGACATGGGAGAAGCGATGGTCGCGTCCTCCACCAGCAGCTCTATAACCTCCGTGCCGTCGCAGTCCGTGTCGCTATCCGTGTCGGTGTCCGTGTCGCTGTCCGTGTCGCTGTCCGTGTCGCTGTCCGAATCGGTGTCCGAATCGCTGTCGGTGTCCGAGTCGCTGTCGGTGTCCGAGTCGCTGTCGGTATCCGAGTCGGTGTCCGAGTCGCTGTCGGTGTCCGAGTCCGTATCGGCATCCGTATCCCCACCGCCGTCGAAGAGCATCGTGGGTGGACTGTTGCCGCAAGAAACCGCAAACACGATCACGATCCAAAAAAGAGCTGTAAATGCGCGCATCTTTTATCCTCCCCATGCATTTGTTTCGGCCTACAAAGCGTATAGTAACCTGACCCGTAGTAAATGGGTCACAAGTTTTCACGTGTGAATTTTCATTGTCTTGCCCGCAAGGGTCCTTTCGCCGTATTCTTCCTTGTTGCATTTCACTTTTGTCGAGCAAGGAACAAATCGATGTCGAAGGAAAAAACAATCAAATCGATCGCCGCCAAGCGGCAGTTGAGCTTTCTGTCGACTTTCGAGAAGAAGTTTCAGGGATTCAGGCGGGAGATGGAGCGCCTGCGAAGGGCGTCCTCGATGGGGCAAACCTTCGGCGATGGCTGGCCGACCGACGGGCTCGAGCGCACCGCCAAAAGCCTCGTGGGCGCCGGAGCCGTATACGGACTCCCCAACATCACAGACTGGGCCAGGAGCTTCCTCGGCAAGATCGACTCGATCCACTCGTCCGACACCCCTCCCGACGAGAATGACATGGACTGGCTGGCGGAGCAGATCGGCGCTCTCCTGGACCTGCATCAGGCTGCAGAGGATCGCGTTACAGAGCTATTGGGGAAAGACTCCATGCCGCCGCCTACCCTCGAAGCAAGACAAGAAGTACCCGGGGGCGCCCGGGAATCCAGGCCGTTCATAGCGCCGGCGACCACCACCGACCCGCCGCCCCCCTTACGAAAAACGCTGCCTTCGCACGAACAGCAACCCATGTACGCGGCTACCATCCCGGTCAAGCAGACCGCCCCCACTTCAT
>JAUXHN010000129.1 GCA_030621515.1 Deltaproteobacteria bacterium
CCCTGCAAGGAAGAGAGAAGAACTCGCCGAAGGGAATTGCCGAGCGTAATGCTGTACCCTCTCTCCAGCGGCTCACAGCTGAAACGGCCATATCTGTCGGTCAGACTGTCCTGATCCGCCACCAACGCACGAGGACGAATCAGTTCACGCCAGTTGCGTCTATACATACCGGTCTCCTCTTTCCTTACCTCGAGTAGAACTCGACGATCAGCTGCGGTTCGATGGGAAGCTGGAGATCCTGAACGTTCGGAACCTCCTTGAACACACCCTTTAAACCCTTGGGATCGATCTCAAGCCAGGCGTCCCAACCCTGTCGTTGCTTTGCCTCGAGAGACTCCAGGATACTCGCTATTTTCTGCGAACGTTCCCGAATGGTGATTTCGTCACCGGCCTTCACGAGATAAGAAGGGATGTTCACGCGCTTACCGTTTACCAGGATGTGGTTGTGTCGCACCAGCTGTCGCCCGGCACGACGCGTATTGGCAAAACCCATGCGATAGACAACGTTGTCGATGCGCTTTTCAAGTAAATGAATCAGGTTGTCCCCGGTCACTCCCTTGGCGCGATCGGCCTTCTTGAAGTAGTTCGAGAACTGCTTCTCGAGAACACCGTAGATCCTGCGAGCTTTCTGTTTCTCTCGCAGATGCCTGGCATACTCGGTCGGCTTGCCACGCCGCTGGCCGTGTTGGCCGGGCGCGTAAGGCCGCCGATCGAATGAGCACTTGTCCGAAAAACAGCGCTCCCCTTTCAGAAAAAGCTTGATTCCCTCGCGTCTGCATTGCTTGCAAACAGGGCCTGTATTCCTTGCCACGTCTACTCCTCCAGAGTTCTAGGTCAAACCCTACGCCGCTTGGACGGCCTGCAGCCGTTATGCGGAATAGGGGTAACGTCTCTGATGACAGATATTTTCAGTCCCGACGATTGGATCGCACGCAGGGCGGATTCTCTTCCGGCGCCTGGACCCTTCACCAGAACCACGACCTGCCTCATCCCGTGATCCATGGCCTTCTTTGCCGCATCCTCGGCAGCGAGCTGCGCAGCAAACGGGGTACTCTTCCGAGATCCCTTGAAACCCTGTGTCCCCGCGGTCGACCACGAAATAGTGTTCCCCGTGAGATCGGTGATGTTGATGGTCGTGTTGTTGAACGTCGACTTGATGTGCACCACACCGGAGGGGACGTTCTTCTTGACCTTCTTTTTTCCGCTTCTGGTTGCCTTTGCCATAATTTCCCGCCTAGCTCTTCTTCTTTACCGGCGCTCCTCGGCGCGGTCCCTTGCGGGTCCTTGCATTGGTGTGTGTCCGCTGACCTCGACAGGGCAACCCCCGACGATGTCTCAATCCTCGATAACAACCGAGATCCATGAGCCGCTTGATGTTCATGGAAATCTCGCGACGGAGATCACCCTCGACATGGTACTCATCGTTTATGAGATCTCGAATGTTCTTCACCTCGGCATCAGTGAGTTCCTCTGCCTTGCGGGTCGGTTCAACTTTTACCTTCTCGCAGATCTTGCGAGCCGAAGACCGACCGATACCGTAAATATAGGTCAACGCGATTTGAATGTGCTTTCTGCGCGGAAGATCCACGCCGGCAATACGTGCCACGATATCCTCCTAACCCTGTCGTTGCTTGTGACGGGGGTTCTCGCAAATAATTCTTACTACACCGCGACGACGAACGATCTTGCACTTGTCGCAAATCTTTTTTACCGATGGTCTTACCTTCATGACTTCCAGTAACCTTTCCAAGTCTTTCCTATCCGAGACCCAGTACCTTTTTTGCCTGTTCGAATACCTCGTCCGCCTTCTTGCCGGTGCCGCTGACCTTCCGCAACACGCCGCGATTCTCGTAGAAATCAATAAGCGGTGACGTCTGATCATGATACGCCGCGAGGCGCTCTCGCACGGTGACCTCGTTGTCGTCGGCCCGCTGAACAAGCCCAACAGATCCGCAGGAGCATGTATCATCGCCAGGCGGAGGTGAGAAGATCAGGTGGTAGATCGCTCCGCACTTTCCGCAGGTTCTTCGACCGGTGATCCTTTTCACCAGTTCCTCGTCAGCCACGTCCAGCAGCAGGACATTATCGATCTTGCGACCCATGCCGTCGAGCATCCTCTCGAGGATCTCGGCCTGGTGCACCGTCCTTGGGAAACCGTCGAGCATGAAGCCCTCTTTGCAATCGGCCTGCGCCAGTCGCTCCTCTACTAGCCCGATGACAACGTCATCCGGCACGAGCCGGCCGGCGTCCATATGCTCCCTGGCCTGCTTGCCGAGATCGGTGCCCGCAGCCACTCCCGCGCGAAGCATATCTCCAGTTGAGATCTGCGGCACAGAGGTGGAAACCACCAGTTTTTTTGCCTGCGTCCCTTTCCCCGCTCCGGGAGGCCCGAGTAAAATCAAGTTCATTTTCTACGCCTTTGACCTTCTACCACGAATACGGGTTCCCTTGGGCCCCGTGAAGCCATCGTAGTGGCGGGTGATCAGATGCGATTCAATCTGCTGCGCGGTATCCAGAGCCACACCGACCACGATCATGAGCCCGGTGCCGCCCAGATAGAACGGAACATGAAACTTGGTTATCAGAAAAGACGGCAACACGCATACCGCCGCCACATACATCGCCCCACCAAACGTGATACGATTCAATACCTTGTCGATGTACTCGGCGGTCCTTTTGCCGGGACGTATACCGGGAATAAACGCACCCTGCTTCTTGAGATTGTCCGCCACGTCCGTCGGCTGGAAGGTGATGGCCGTGTAGAAATAACAAAAGAAAATGCAGAGGATCGCATAGATGGTGTTGTACGACCATGTACCGAACACAAAGAGGCCTTTGAGCCATTCCAGGCCCGTGAAGTTGGCGATGGTAGTTGGAAACATCAGGAGCGTGGACGCAAAGATGGGTGGAATAACACCGGCCTGATTAACCCTTAACGGAAGGAATGTGGAGTGTCCTCCGTAGACCTTCCTGCCCACCATCCGCTTGGCGTGCTGGATCGGTATCCTTCGCTGCCCTCGTTCGAAAAAGATGATTGTCGATATCACGGCCAGGAGCACCGCGCCGATGAATAGCAGATCGACGGGCGCAAGCTCGCCGACCCCCGCCTGCCTGAAGGTCTGCAAAACAGCGTCGGGAAGCCTCGAGACAATTCCCGCGAAGATAATCAACGAGATCCCGTTTCCGATTCCCCGCTCGGTGATCTGCTCGCCGAGCCACATGATAAACGCTGTCCCCGTGGTCAGCGTGACCATTGTCAGAAACCTGAAGTCCCAACCCGGATCGGCAACCACCGCACCGAACGTGCTCGTCTTGTTCAGGCTTTCCAGATAGGTGGAGATTCCCATGGATTGTATAAAACTGAGAATTACCGTCCCATATCGGGTGTACTGGTTTATTTTTCTGCTGCCCGCTTCGCCTTCCTTGCGAAGCTCGGCCAGACGCGGAACCACGGACGAAAGCAGCTGCAAGATGATGGAGGCGCTCACGTAGGGCATGATCCCGAGCGCCATGATGGACAGCTGCTCCAGGGCGCCGCCGGAAAACATATTGAACAGTCCGAGGAACGAACCCGACCCCTGCCGCACGATCTTGCCCATGACCTCGCGATCGACACCGGGAGTGGTCACGAATATGCCGATCCGGTAGATCGCAAGCATGGTCAGAGTGAAGAATATGCGCTTCCTCAACTCCGGTATCTTGCCGATATTTGCTAGTCCACTTGCCACGTAACTTTTCCTGGCTTGTTAGTTTCCCTGTTCAATCAATCACGCCTTGAGATTAATCTCCTCGAACACTCCGCCCGCCTTTTCGATCTTTGATCGAGCTCCTGCGGAGATCGCGTGAGCACGAACAGTCAGCTTTTTCTTGATCTCTCCCTTGCCGAGAATCTTGACACCGTGCGCGACTTTCTTGATGAGGCCGCGTCCCATCAGCGCTTCGATATCGACGACCGCGCCGTTCTCGAAAACATCCAGGCTACCGACGTTTACGAGGGCCCACTCCTTGCGGAAAGGGTTCTTGAACCCACGCTTGGGCAGCCGCCTGTGAAGGGGCATCTGGCCTCCCTCGAAACCACGCGCGATACCCCCGCCGGACCGGGACTTTTGCCCCTGCATGCCTCGACCGCTTGTCTTCCCCACGCCCGATCCGGGTCCGCGTCCTACGCGCTTTGGTTTTTTCTTCGACCCCTCCGGAGGGGAAAGCCTGCTTAAAATATCAGACATCGGCTTCCTCAACTCGCACCAGGTGCATGACCTTCTTGATCATCCCCCGATAAGTCGGCGTGTTTGTAACAACTACGCTCTTTCCAATCCTGAACAGACCCAGACCCTTGAGAACGGCCCGGTTGCGCTTGCACTGGCCGATCAGGCTGCGAGTCTGCGTGATCCTTAGTTTTGAGATCGCCATGATCGCTTTTCCTTCTGGATACTCGCCGGCGCACAGGCTAGCGAATGTCCTCCTCCCGTTTCCCGCGACGACGGGCAACCATGGCCGTGTCCTCCAGAGAACGCAGCGCATCGACTGTCGCACGAACCACATTGACCGGCGTGTTGGAACCGATGCACTTGGTCAACACGTCGCGAATACCACAGGCTTCCACCACCGCTCGCACCGGACCTCCCGC
Organism: Deltaproteobacteria bacterium; assembly: GCA_030621515.1. Lineage (GTDB taxonomy): Bacteria > Myxococcota_A > Polyangia > JAAYKL01 > JAAYKL01 > JAUVAN01. The sequence goes on from JAUXHN010000129.1 coordinate 4,628, forward strand.
AATGACTCCCGTGCCGGGGCTGGCCGGCTTGAGGAGGACCCTGCCGGAACTGAAGACCCCGATGTTCTCGTGCGGGATGGTCCCCTTGTCCAGGCACACGGTGAACATGGCGGCCCGCGCCTTCTCGTTTCCCTTGCGAATGGCCTCGGGAACTTCATTGGCCTTGCCGTATCCCACACCTACCTTACCGTTTCCGTCGCCGACCACCACAAGCGCGGAGAAGTTGAACCTCCGCCCACCTTTCACGACCTTGGCCACCCGATTGATATGAACGACCTTCTCTATGAGATCTTCAAAATCATCGGAAAGATTCTGTTGCACGTTTTGCGCCATCTATAAAACTCCTAGAACTCCAGGCCGGCTTCGCGGGCCGCCTCAGCCAATGCCTTGATGCGCCCGTGATAGACGAAACCGTTCCTGTCAAAAACGACCTTTTTGATGTCATGCTCCAGACATTTCCTGGCCACGAGCACCCCGACCTTCTTGGCCACCTCCGACTTCCCGCCGCTGGCTTCCTCGGTTTTCACCTCGGTCGAAAGTGACGACACCGACAGCAACGTCTTGTGCTGATCGTCGTCGATAATCTGCGCATAAATATGACTGGCGCTGCGAAACACCGATAACCGCGGCCTCACGGAGTCACCGCGGATCTTCTTGCGAATTCGCTTCTTGCGCCATGACCTTATCTCAGACTTCGTCCTCATTACTCAGACCCTCTATTTGATACCGGCCTTGCCAGCCTTGCGACGAATTTTCTCATCGGCATAACGAATCCCCTTGCCCTTGTATGGCTCGGGGGGTCTGAAGCTCCTGATCGTCGCGGCGGTCTGCCCGACAAGCTCCTTGTCACTGCCCTTGATGGTAAACAACAACCCCTTTTCACCGACATCGACTTCTATCCCCTTGGGCAGATCGAACTCGACAGGGTTTGAATAACCCAGGTTGAAAACGAGCTTGTTGTCCCCCTGCTTTTTGACCCTGTAACCAACACCCTCCAGCTGTAGCTTCTTCTCGAAACCGGTTGTAACTCCGACAACCATGTTGGCCAAAAGAGCGCGGGCCAGGCCCTGGAAGGCCCCGAACCTGCGCTCTTTCGAAACGCGGTCCACCAGAATCTTCGAGTCTTCCACCTTCACCTTCACGTGAGGAGGAAGATCTCTCTTCAGAGTGCCCTTGGGACCCTTGACGGAAAAAACACCGCCCCTCAGGTCGACCGTTACGCCCTTGGGGATTTCTATTGGTTTTTTGCCTATCCGGGACATGCATTCACCTCGAACGCTTGTTTACTGTTACCAGATCTCGCAAAGCACTTCGCCACCTACATTGAGACGACGTGCATCGTGATCAGTGATGACACCATTGGACGTGGATACTATGGCGACGCCCAGCCCGGATTTGACCTCCGGGATCTTCTTGGCTGCGCAATAGACACGACGTCCGGGCTTGCTTATCTTTTTAATGTTGTGGATCACCGGCTCGTTGTCTCCCATGTAACGAAGATTGACTATGATCTCCTTGTGGATGCCGTCGCCCTCGTCAAATGAGAATCCCTCGATGAAGCCTTCGTCACGAAGGATCTCCAGGATGCGAGCCTTGATCTTGGACATGGGAACTCGCATCGACTTGTGCTTGGCCATACCGGCGTTGCGAATTCTTGTCAGGAGATCTGCAATTGGATCAATCATCTCTTACCTCACCAACTCGCCTTGATCACGCCTGGCAGCTCGCCCCTGAGCGCCAGTTGCCGCAGGCAGATTCGACACATGTTGAACTTCCGATAGTAGGCGCGCGACCGGCCGCAGAGCGGACACCGGTTGCGGTGTCGAACCTTGAACTTCGGCGTCTTGTTCATTTTGGCAAATGAGCATTTCCTTGCCACGATTGCCTCCTCCTACTTCCTGAAAGGCATACCGAGCATCTTCAGAAGCTCGAAGCCCTCTTCGTCTGTACCAGCCGATGTCACGAAGGTCGCATTCAATCCCTTGATCTTCTCTATCTTGTCGTATTCGATTTCGGGAAAAATTATCTGCTCTCGTATACCCAGCGAGTAGTTCCCTCTACCATCGAACCCCTTTTTCGAAACGCCCTTGAAGTCACGCACTCGGGGCAACGCGAAGGAAACCAGTCGATCCAGGAATTCCCACATCTTCTCCCGCCGCAATGTCACCGTACAACCGATGGGCATACCTTCGCGCAGCTTGAAGTTGGCGATTGAGCGCCTTGCTTTTGTTATCACTGGCTTCTGACCGGTGATGCGATTGATTTCGTCAGCCGCAGAGTCGAGAATCTTGGCGTTCGTTATCGCCTCTCCAAGTCCCATGTTGAGCACGATCTTGGTCAACTTGGGAACCTGCATCACGTTCTTGTACCCGAAGCGCTTGGAGAGCGCGGGAACAACCTCGTTCGAATATTTGCCCCGCAAGCGGGTTATGTTTTTATCGCTCATCTTTCCAGTTCCTAGTCAAAAACGGTTCCGGATTTGACGGCTACCCTTACCTTGGTTCCGTCATCACTTTTGGTAATCCTTAGTCGCGTTCCCTTGCCGGTCTTTCCGTCGAGAAGCATCACATTAGAAGCATGAATCGGAGCCTCGATATCCACGATGCCGCCCGTCGGGTTGGCCTGCGTGGGCTTCTGATGCTTCTTCATCATGTTCGCCTGCTCCACGATGACAGCATCTTTCTCTTTTACGACCCTGATGACCTTGCCGGACTTGCCCTTGTCCTTGCCGGCGGTTATCACCACCATGTCACCTTTTCTGATCCGCATCTTTAACTCTCTTTCTCGCAGCGCCCGGGCTAGAGAACCTCGGGCGCCAGCGAGATTATCTTCATGAACTTCTTTGCCCTCAGTTCGCGCGCCACCGGTCCAAAAATCCGTGTCCCGATCGGCTCGTTCTGCGGGGTCACCAGCACGGCTGAGTTTCCGTCGAACCTGATAAACGAGCCATCCGGGCGAGGGATTTCTTTTGCCGTGCGAACAATGACAGCCCGCGCGATCTCGCCCTTCTTGACCTTCGAGTTGGGCATGGCCTCGCGAATGGAAACCGTGATCACGTCACCTATAGATGCATACTTGCGCTTGGAGCCGCCGAGCACCTTGATGCACATGACCTTCCGGGCTCCAGAGTTGTCTGCCACGCTCAGGGTTGTCTGCATCTGGATCATGGCTATACCTCTACCGCCTTCAAGATAATGCGCACCACTACCCAGCGTTTGTCACGGGACAGTGGGCGAGACTCTTTGATCTCGACAACGTCTCCCACCTTGCATTCGTTTTTCTCATCGTGCGCCATGAAACGCGACCGACGCGTTACAATTTTCTTGTAGCGACTGTCGGTAACCCTGCGTCGCACTTCCACGACGACCGATTTATTCATCCTGTCCTTGTAAACACGACCGGTCATTACTCGTTTTCCATCACTAGGCACGGTCTACTCCTCTTGTGCTTCGGCATCGGACATGCCGGCAGCTTCACCCGATCGTTCGGTAAGAACGGTCTTTATCCGGGCGATTTCACGCCGGGCAATTCGAATCGTGCTGGTATTGTCGAGCTGGTGCGTTGCGTTCTTGAGACGGGCCTGAAACAGGTTATCCATCGCCTCTTTATGGAGGTTGACAAGATCCTCAACGCTGCGCTCCCTGAGTTCCTTTGCTCTCACAGCGCACCTCCTCGAGTGATGAACCGGGTGGCAACCCCGAGCTTCTGTGCAGCCAGGTTGAAAGCTCGTCTTGCAACAACCTCATCCACACCGAAGATCTCATAAAGGACCTTGCCCGGCTTGATCACCACAACCCACTCCTCGGGACTTCCCTTACCTTTTCCCATCCTCGTCTCGGCGGGCTTGCTGGTAAGTCCTTTATCCGGAAAAATACGGATCCAGAGCTTGCCGGATCGCTTGACATGCCGGCTCACCGCCATACGAGCAGCCTCGATCTGCCGCGCCGTTATCCAGCCGCATTCGATCGCCTGGAGACCGAAGTCACCAAAAGAGACATCGCTACCGCGATAGGCTTTGCCGCGCATACGCCCTTTTTGATACTTGCGATATTTTACTTTCTTGGGACTGAGCATATCGCTATCCTACTTGGGTGACGGTGCCTTCTTGAGCACCTCGCCCTTGAATATCCAGGTTTTCACACCAATGATGCCGTAAGTTGTATGCGCCTCGGCGAAACCGTAATCGATGTCGGCCCTGAGGGTATGCAACGGTACCCGGCCGGCCTTGTATTTCTCGCGCCGTGACATCTCTGCCCCGCCGAGCCGACCCGCGCACTCGATCCTGATTCCCTTGGCGCCAAACTTCATTGCGGTGGTGAGGGCCTTCTTCATGGCCCGCCTGAAGGCCACCCGGCGCTCGAGCTGCGTCGCGACGTTCTCGGCGACCAGCTGGGCGTTGGTCTCGGCCTTGCGCACTTCCAGAATCTCTATAAAAACCTCGCTCGGCGTGATCTTTTGTATGTCGGCACGAAGAGTCTCCACACCAGCGCCGCGCTTCCCTATGATGATGCCGGGGCGGGACGATCGGATGATGATCTTGCACTTGTTGGCCGCGCGCTCGATCTCGATTTCCGCAATGCTGGCATGCATGAGTTGCTTCTTGATGGATCTCCGGATCTTGATATCCTCGTGGAGCCACGTGGCATAATCATTGTCCTGGTACCATGTGGACAACCAGGTCTTGATGATGCCCAGTCGCAGCCCATAGGGATGTACCTTCTGACCCACTGCGTCCTCCTAACGAATATCCAGAACCACTGCGATGTGGCTCGTGCCTTTGACGATCCTGGTTGCCCGTCCCATGGCTCTCGGCCTCCAACGTCGCATATTACGCGTCGATCCCATATCAACCTGAAGATTCTTGATGAAGAGCGCATCTACATCGATGGCAGAGTCCGCCTGCCGCGCGTTCGCCACTGCGGACTCCACGACCTTCTTGATCGGAATGGCCGCTGCGCGCTTGGCGAATGTCAATGTTTTAAGCGCCTGCCCCACGTCCATGCCGCGGACCAGATTCGCCACCACTCTCGCCTTTCTCGGCGAGATCTTCACAAATCGTGCGATAGCCTTGGCTTCCATATCTTCCTCAACCGTTACCCGTTGAAATCATTGACAAAATCAAACTTGTTTCCAGGCTTTGTGCCAGAGAACAGCGGTTCTTAGCACATCCATGTTTTCCCGTCAAACACGTTTTTCGGGAAAAACGGAACGATTTCGCAGATCTCCTTACTTTTTACCGACCTTGCCCCTCCGATCACCAGCGTGACCGTGGAATAGCCTTGTCGGAGCAAATTCTCCGAACTTGTGCCCAACCATGTTCTCTGTGACGAACACGGCAATGAATTTCTTTCCGTTGTGAACCGCAAAAGTCATGCCCACAGCCTCGGGAATGATGGTCGATCTACGCGACCATGTCTTGATGACCTTCTTGTTCCCCGTCTTCTCGGCATCCTCGATTTTTTTGAGGAGGTGCCCATCAACGAACGGTCCCTTTTTAATCGATCTCGTCATAACGCGATCCCTTACTTCTTCTTGCCGCGGCGTTTGACGATGAATTTATCAGTCGCGCGGTTTTTTCTGGTCTTGTATCCCTTGGTCGGTACGCCCCAGGGCGTGCACGGATGCCGCCCGCCGGACGAACGCCCCTCACCGCCACCCATCGGGTGGTCAACCGGATTCATGGCCACGCCGCGTACGCTGGGTCTGCGACCCAGCCAGCGGGCGCGCCCGGCTTTGCCTATCCGAATCTGCGCATGCTCCACGTTGGAAAGCTGCCCCACCGTGGCGCGACAGTCGACGTTCACCAGTCTCACCTCGTTGGATGGAAGCCTGACATGCGCGTACTTGTCGTCCTTGGCAAGTAATTGCGCACTGGTCCCGGCGGAACGAGCCATCTGCCCGCCACGCCCCTTCTTGAGCTCGATGTTGTGCAGGAGCGTTCCCAGTGGAATGAATCTCAAGGGCAAGGAGTTGCCGGGCTTGATATCCGCGTGACGACTCGAGAGAACCTCATCGCCGACCCTGAGCCTGTCAGGAGCGAGGATGTACGATTTCTCACCGTCCGCGTAGTTGAGCAACGCGATCCTCGCCGAGCGGTTGGGATCGTATTCGATGGCGAAAACTTTGGCCGGCACGCCGATCTTGTTTCGCCGGAAATCAATCCGGCGAAAACGGCGCTTGTGGCCACCTCCCCTGTGCCTGGCGGTAATGCGTCCCGCGTTGTTCCGACCGCCGTGCTTCTTGAGCGGCTCGAGAAGTGATTCCTCCGGACGATCCCGCGTGATCTCGGCAAAATCGGAACATGTCATGAAACGCCGTCCCGCGGAGGTTGGTTTGTATTGTTTGATACCCATGGTTCTAGACTCCCTCGAAGAACTCGATGGTATCGCCATCGCGAAGGGTCACTATCGCCTTCTTCCAGTTCGGGCGCTTGCCGGTTCGCCGCCCGATCCGACCCACCTTGCCGCGAACGATCAAGGTGTTGACATCGGTGACCCCTACATTGAACAGTTTCTCCACGGCCAACTTGATTTGCTTCTTGTTTGCCTTGATGGCGACCTGGAAAAGGATCTTGTTCTGCTCTTCCTTGAGCACCTCACCCTTCTCGGTCATGATCAATGGCCTGATTATCACCTCTTGTGCGGCTTTCATGAATCAACTCTCCTCGACCGCACCGGTCGCTCGAGCCTCGCCTGAACATCCATTACGGCGCGCCTGGTAATCACCAACTGGTCATGCTTGAGAATGTCATAAACATTAAGTCCGGCGGGCGGCAGGAAGCGATGGTCGGCCAGGTTCCCCGCGCTCATTCGCAACGTGTAGTTCTCATCGAGATCGACGATCAGGGCCTTGTTCGTCCCCAGGGTTCCGAGAATCTCGGACAGGCGACGAGTCTTGATCTCGGGAAGCTCGAAATCCTCGAGCACAACCAGCCTCTCCTCTTTGACAAAGAGCGACAGCGCGCTTGTCAATGCGCCCTTCCGAACTTTCTTGGGAGGCGAGAAATCGTATGACCGGGGGCCGGGACCAAAGACGGTTCCGCCGCCGACATGGTTGGGCGCACGTATAGTACCCTGGCGTGCACGCCCGGTACCTTTTTGGCGATAGGGCTTTGCCCCTCCGCCGGCCACGGCGTTACGCTCCTTGGTGCAGGCAGTGCCGCTACGCTTGCGGTTTCGCTGCATCCGCACGATCTCATGGAGAAGGTGGTACTTGACCTCAGCGCCGAACACCGCCTCGCTGAGATCGATCTCGCCGACCTCTTTGTTCTCCAGATTTTTTATCTTCAGCTTTGGCATCACTTGTCTCCGCCGTTGCGCGTTTAGCTTCTGATCTCCACGTCCACACCAGCGCTCAGATCCAGTTTCATCAACGCGTCGAGCGTCTGCTGGGTTGGCTCGATAATGTCTATCAAACGCTTGTGAGTCCTGATCTCGAACTGCTCGCGGGATTTCTTGTCGATGTGCGGGCCACGCAGGACCGTGAATCGATTGATGCGAGTGGGCAACGGAATCGGTCCCGCCACATTTGCGCCGGTCCTCCTCGCCGTATCGACGATTTCGGTCGTGGACGCGTCGAGCAGTTTGTGATCGTAGGCTTTCAGTCTGATTCTAATTTTGTTGGCCATGTTCGGCCCTCCCTACTCAATAATTGCCGCAACCACGCCGGCGCCCACTGTGCGGCCACCCTCGCGAATCGCGAAACGCATGCCCTCTTCCATGGCAACCGGGTCTATCAACGCTACCGTCATCTCCACGTTGTCCCCGGGCATCACCATCTTCACGTCCTCGGGAAGCTCGATGGTCCCCGTCACGTCCGTCGTGCGAATATAGAACTGCGGACGGT
>JAUXHN010000045.1 GCA_030621515.1 Deltaproteobacteria bacterium
TCGCTGATTCGCCGCACACCGTGCTCGGGGTTCTCCTGCCGGTAGGCCTCAATCTTCTTCTCCACCCTCTCGCACAGCCTCCTGTCGTTGGGACGGGACGACCGGCGGATCAGCCCCTCCGCACCGTCTTCTCGGTACACCCGCCACCACTTGTCAATGGAACCCGCGCTCGCCCCCACAAGCCTCGAGATCTCCTTGCCGGTCATCCCGGCCTCTCGCGCCCGCGCCGCGACCAGCTTCACATCCTGTGAAAACCTCTTGCGAGTGAAACCCGATGACGACCCCGACGGAACCGCCGAAACCGACCCCCCCTGTCTCTCCTTCTTCTTCCTCCAAAAGACCATTTGTCCCTCCTGATTGACCGGCCAAAACCGGCTGCAAAGGGAGGAACGTGTAAACCTATTTCAAACCACCAGAGTGGACATCAATTGTTGGACGCTGCAATCTCGAAAAAGGCACTTCCTCGTCTGACCGCCTCGTCGATCACGTTCGATCTGAAAACTTCGGTGTGGATCTGCTCGAATGGATCGGCAACGCAATCGATCGCGGCTTTCTCCCAGGTTCGTCTACACGGCCAGGTTTTCAGAACTGTGGAGTACGGCGCAGAGCATCGGTGCTTCCTCAACCGTTCCTTCATGTTGGTCGCAAACCCGACTTTGAAACGGCCTGGGTCGTGCTCGGGTTCGAGCTGGATGAGGTAGAAAAAGCCAATGTCATTCGATGAGAAAAGATCGCTATCATCCTGACCTTCCCCTGATCCCAAACCGCTGTCCGAAGAGATCTCAGCGCTTACCCGCTCCGCATCAGCGTTGGTGATGAAAGATGTGAATTGGTTTTTCCTGGACACGTCTCGTAGCTTCTGATGACTGATCCCGAGGCGCTTCAGTACCTTGAAGACCGATTGCTTATGAACACCGAGCCGTTCAGCCACGTCGATCACAGAAACCAGATCGTTGGTCATTCTACCCCCTCCTGCTTCCCCGTTCGGTTGAGCTGTCAGTTTACCACGGTCAATCGCCGGGTGTCGACGGGCGCTGAATGTCTGGCGGTCAGGTAGATTCTATCGCAATGTACGCCATGATCACCAACGCGATCATCGCCTCAAGGTTCTTCTGGCCTTTATGGATACTTCTGTCCCGCAGCTGGGCGAGGGCGTGGGCGGAGGCGTCCTCTTCCCCCAGCTCCGTAATCATCTCCAGCGCCTTGTGAACGGCTTTCTCGGCTTCTTCCTGGCGTTCTTCCCATTCCCCTACCCTATCCGCCAGTTCCTCCACCTGGGCGGTCAGGGCGTCGATCTGCTCGCGCAGGGCGGTGAAGTTCTCGGTCGATTTGTTGTCGGGTACGGACAGTGACTTGGTTGTCCTGCTTCGGAGGTTGTCGCGGACGTTTGCCCTTCGTCGCTCGCTGTCGCGAGCTATGAAGGGTGGCACGAATTGGAGTTAGAGTCTTTGGAGCCAACAATCGGACTTGAACCGATGACCTGCGCATTACGAATGCGCTGCTCTACCAACTGAGCTATGTTGGCTTGCTTCGCCGAGCACGGGGAAGGTACCTTCTTGCACAGTGTTGTCAAGATCCTGCCGGTAAAGAAAGAACCCCATAAAAAGGCCAAAAATTTCAACCATACGCGCTCATGCGCTAACAATAAGAAGATTGCCATGAACGTTGATGGTTGTGTTTCGCGCTATCAACAGATCTGGAGGTAGACTCATGGACGGCAAGATATTCCTGGCCACTTTCTCGGACGGTTCCACCAAGGTTCTCGGCGACTACGACGCCCTGGCGGATGAGGCATACGTGCTCGGTCGCTGGGTGGACTTCGAGGACAAATCTGTTCGCGAAGCCAAATGGGAAGCCTGGGAGGCCGAAGAGATCGTGGACGAATAGAACCACGGATGACCGACACCAAAACGAACGCCCAGATAAAGGGCGCCTGTATCAAGTCGGTGTTCGACTTCCTGGACGAACACGAAAAAAAAGAGGAAACCCTGCAGGCGCTTCCGGTTCACTACCGCGACCTCTTCAATCAGGAAATCCTGCCCGCCCTGTGGTACCCCATGGAGGCGTACCTTCAACTGCTCGACGCCATCAACATGGGCTATTCAAGAAAAATGCCGGACCCATATTTCTCCATGGGCAGCAAGGTCATTTTCGACGGGATGAATTCAATCTACCGGGCATTCTTCCGGGTGGGCGGAACCGACTGGTTAGTAAGAAGATCCAACATCCTGTGGACAATGATCTTTCAGGGAACGACCCTGGAAACCATCATCGAGGAACCCGGCAAAGGAATCGCGCGAGTGATCGGCGATGTTCGGACCACCAGGAATCTCTGCAAAACCATTGTCGGCGGGCTCACCGAAGCGCTCTTGCTCACCGGGGCGGCCAACGTTCGGATCACCCATCCCACCTGCCGGGCCGCCGGCGACGAATTCTGCGCCTTTCACGCCACCTGGAAAACCTGAACTATCAAAATCCCAGCTCGTAGGCCACCCCGAGGAGTATGCGAAGATCCATGGAGTTGGACGCGATTGTCTCGACGTCGGGATCTGTTGTGCTTCCGGAATACTTCACCCTATCATCGTATTCCGAGGGCTGGGTAAGGTTGTACGCGTACCGCATGTCGATCGTGACGGCCAGCTTCCATACCTTGATCGCCAGACCGAGGCCGAAGCAAATGTAGGTGTCGGTTTGTTTGGAGGCGGTGAACCTGTTTCGCGACGCCTGGAGTTCGTTTTCGTCTACATACTGGCTACCCTCCGTGACCTGGATATCGGTGCTCGCACCGGTGCCCACCACGAACTCCGGTCCTATACCCAGACTCCCCCTGACGCTCTCGCTCTCCACGCTACCCTCCAGCAGAAGGGGCATCCGAACCGCATTGAAGGTGAAGATCCAGTCGGTCTCGACCACGTTGCTGAAGGTGATACTGCTCCAGTTCTTGTTTTTCTCGAAAATCAGATCGAACTCCAGGCCCAGGTGCCCCTTGAGGATTCGAAACTCGGTGTACAGGCCGCCGCCTCCACCGATCCCGCCGGCGCCGTCATCGTAGATAATAGCCCCGATGGGTGCATTGTCGGGATTGGTAACGAAGTTGCCCCCGAAAGCGCCCTTGACACCCAGGCTCACTCCAAAAAACGGAGTGTCGTTACCGCCCTCCTGTGGATTCGCGGCGTTCTCCCCGGCGCCCGCCCCTGCGGTTATCAGAAACAACATCACCAGTAACAGGGTCGCTGTCGCGTGCTTGATCGCCATGGTTCCTCCCTGATCTCTCTGCTTCGAATGATTACCGAGCAGTATATAGAAAACGACAATATCGTCTAATCGAACGGGTTGGCATCGTCGGTGCGCTCGAGCCCGAATTGTCTGTCGGAAAGGCCCGCGATGAGGATCGCCAGACCCAGGCGATCCAGATCGTCGTCAGTGGGAACAACCGTGCGGCTGCCGGGTCTGGATGATCTCGTCCCCCCGAAAAAGCCCCGCGCCGTCTGGACCATCGTGTGGTACTCGATTGACACCCTGGGCAACCCGTCACCCTTCATCCACCGGCGGATCTTGGTGGGACCCGCGTTGTAAGCGGCCAGGGCGAGATCCTCATCACCGTCGAACTGTTTGACAAGCCGCGCTATGTAGTAACTCCCGGCGGCCACGTTGAACTTAGGATCGAAAGAACGGTGGCTACCCTTCCAGTCGATACACTCGGCCAGGTAGTCCGCCGTCCTCGGCATCAGCTGCATCAGGCCGCGGGCGCCGACAGGGGAGACCGCCTTTCGATTGAACCTGGATTCCACCCAGATGATCCCGAAGATCAGGTCCTCGGAGATATTATTCTTTTTCGCCGCCTTCGAAACGAGGGGCGCCACGTCCTTCACCTTCTGGGAGGTAACCCCCCACGACCCCTTTCGCTTCATTGTCACGGCGCGGGTCGTCCGGGCAACGGATCCCCCAACGCCCTTGCGGTCGCTATTGTGGGAAACCTTTGCGTGGCTGCTCTTCTTCTTGTGGGAACTGGTGGTCTTCGTGGGCGCGCCGCCGCAACCGGCAACGACAATCAACATTGCCGCCGGCGCGAAGATCAGGATTTTTCGCACCAATAAGTACGACATGTAAGTTATTGTAGCACATGAGATCGAAAATGGAAGAAAAGCGCTACGGAGCTACATTCCGTTGACGGTCATGCCGTTCTCGTCGAAACGGAGTTCCTTCTTGACGTAGCGATTCATCCAGTAGAACCATTTGTCCGCCTGCACGGACGGCGTGAAGTGCTCGGGAGGATAACCAAAGGACACGAGCACCGCCTTGCCGGACATTCCGGGCTCCACGACAGCCCGTTCGATGCAGCCCTTTTCATGATCGCTCATCCCCTCGGTGAGTTCATCGAGGGACTGCCGGACCAGCAGGCGGCCGGCGAATTGCTCCGCAGTGATGCCCGGGTGAAACTTGGACTGAAAATGAATCGCAAACCGCTCGCCGGTCTCCCCCCAGGTGAGATCGAGCCTTGGATTTCGGCCCGTGTGAAGCACTGCGTCGGCCATCAGGGTACCGGCCGGGATGAGCCTGCCCTTCTTGTAGTTGATGGAAAACATTTTCATGGCGTTTTCGTACCAGAGATTGTACGAAGTAAAGAGTGTTCCGGGTATCTGCATGGCGTCTGCCCCCACAGGTAGCGCTTCTCAACGCTGAGGTTATGACGAACAACATGCAAGTTCAACCCCATTCAAAGGTGCGCCAGGCCGGCAATGCCCGGTTCTACAAGCGCATCGGTGAGATGGAAGCCCTTCGCGCACCTCCCGGGAAACACCTCTTCTAGGGCCCCGAACGACCTCGGCAAGAGGTTCAACGCGCCTTGCCTCCCAATATTTGGGAGTAACATGGGTGCCGATTTTCCAGAGGTAAAAAATGTCCGATTTTGCAGGCAAAACAATGGTTCTGTTGGGTAACGAGGCGATCGGTCGCGGCCTGGTCGAGGCCGGTTGTCAGCTCGCCATGTCGTATCCGGGAACTCCGAGTTCGGAGATCCTGCCGTCGTTCGTCCGGTTTGCCAGGGTAGAGAACATCGATGTCCACTCCGAATGGTCGGCCAACGAAAAGGTGGCCTTCGAAGAGGCGCTCGCAGCGTCGTACACGGGCAAGAGGACAACCGTGATCATGAAACAGGTGGGCATGAACGTGGCCGCCGACCCCATGATGAGCTCCGCGTATACGGGGGTCAAAGGTGGATTCCTCATCATCACCGCCGACGATCCGGGACCCCATTCGTCCCAGACCGAGCAGGACACGCGCATGTTCGCCCTGTTCGCCAAGATCCCCGTGCTCGATCCGGCGTCCCCTGACGAGGCGCGGAGAATGGTGCCCTACGCCTACGAGCTCTCGGAGAAATACGAGATCCCGGTAATCATGCGGCCTTCCCTGCGGGTATGCCACGGTCGCGAGAGTTCCACGCTGGAAGAGCCCCTGGTTCTCGATCGCCCGGCGAACTTCGTGAAGGACACCCACCGATGGGCGGCGACCCCCAGGTACAGGCTCAAGCTGCACCAGCAGTTGAACGAGAAGCTGGTCAAGATCACCGAGGATTTCGAGGCTGACACCACCTTCAATTTCGTGGACAACGCGGACGCGAAGTCGAGCTTCGCAATAATAGCCGCGGGCATGCCGTATGCCACCATTCGCGACATTCTCAAGGAGCACGGCGCCTTCGAGCGGGTCCCGATCCTCAAGATCGGCACCGCCTATCCGTATCCCAAGAAGACCATCGAGGGGTTCGCTTCCAGGTACGACAAGGTGCTGGTCGTGGAGGAGCCCGACGCGGTGATCGAGCTGCAACTCTCCATGCGAAACCGGGTGATGGGCCGGCACGACGGCACCGTCCCGGATGCCGGAGAACTGACCGGCGAAGTTCTCACCGATGTTCTTTCAAAGGTGCTGAGCGACGCCGGGGTGATCGACAAGCCGTGGGTGATATCGAGAGACCTGCGGAAGGTCGTTGATGATCTGGAAATTCCGGTGAGGCCGGCCAGCCTGTGCCCCGGATGTCCACACAGATCGTCGTTCTACACGATCAGAAAACTCTTCGGGAAAAAGGGCATCTACACCTCCGACATCGGTTGCTACACGCTGGGACTCAACCTGGACGCGGTGGATACGTGCCTCGACATGGGCGCCGCCATCTCCATGGCCACCGGTTTTTACCACGCGTACAACCACGACAAGGGGGACGTTCCGCCCATCGTGGCCACTATTGGAGACTCCACCTTCTTCCACGGCGGTCTGCCCGCCCTGGCTGGAGCCATCTACTCGGACGCGCGCTACATTCTGGTCATCCTCGACAACCTGGTCACGGCCATGACCGGCATGCAGCCCACCCTGGCCCTTGGCGTCCAGGCCGACGGAACCCTCGGAACGGTGCTTCCCCTCGAGGATGCATGCAAGGGCCTCGGCGCCAGGTTCGTGCGCGTTCAGGATCCCTACGATCAGGATGGAATGCGGGACGTGCTGAAGGAGGCGCAGGAACATTGCCGCGGGCCCGAAGGACGGGTGGCGGTCATCATAGCCAGGCACGCGTGCCTCATCAACGACAAGGCTGCGGCGAAGGCCAACGTGAGCCCGGTCACCATCAACGACAACTGCAACGGTTGCGGCCTGTGCCGGAAGACCTTCGAGTGCACCGCGCTGGTCAAGGGAGATCCGGTGGAGGGCAAGGAAGGCCGGTTCTATACGATCATCGATCGGCGGGTTTGCGCCGACTGCGGCCAGTGCATCCCGGTTTGCAATCGAGGCGCGATACAGCTCCTGGAGAATTGAGATGACTTCGGTCGCCAAAAAGAAGGTGCTGGTGATCAACCCCGGCGGCACGTCCACCAAGGTGGCCCTGTACAACGGAGACACCGAGATCTTCTCGGTTGATGTCCGCCACGAGGGCGCGCAGCTCAAGGAGTTCTCCACTGTTCTCGATCAGCAGGGTTACCGACTCGGAAAGATCCGCGACGTGCTCCTGGAAAAAGGCGTGGACATGAGATCCATCGACGCGGTGGTCGGTCGCGGAGGGCCCGTCGCTCCGGTGGACAGCGGAACCTACGCCGTGGACGAGGCGATGCTGTCGGCCATCGCGCAGGGACGCATCATGGTGGAGCATCCCTCCCTGCTCGGCGCCCCGCTGGCCCACGAGCTGGCGCGCGAGGCCGGTTGCGATGCCTTCATAGTGGACCCGGTCAGTGTGGACGAGTTCGTGGACGAATCCAGGCTTACCGGACTGCCATCCATACCCAGGCGAGCGTTGTCCCACGCGCTCAACGTCAAGGCGGCTGCCCGGACGGTGGCGCGGGAGCTTGGTAAACCACTCGAAGACCTGAATCTCATCGTGCTGCATCTCGGCTCGGGAATAACCGTTGCAGCATCCCGCAAGGGGAGGCAGGTGGACGCCACCGACGCATCCGCAAACGGTCCGATGGCTCCTACCCGCAGCGGATCCCTGCCGGCGCTGGATCTGGCAAAACTGTGTTTCAGCGGCGTGTACGACATGAAGGGGATGAAGAAACTGATGGTTGGGCAGGGCGGCTGGGTGGCCCACCTGGGAACCGACGACGTGCGCGAGATATACACACGAATCGATGACGGCGACGGGAAGGCGAGGATGGTTCTCGACGCCACCGAGTTGCAGATCTCAAAAGAGGCTGCGGCCATGGGTGCGGTGCTCCTCGGTGAAGTGGACGCCATAGTGTTGACCGGCGGGATCGCCCGCTCGGAACGTTTCATCAATGAACTGAAGCCAAGGCTGACCTGGATCTGTTCCAAAATGTTTGTGCTGCCCGGCGAGAACGAGATGCTCGCCCTGGCCCTCGGAGCGATCCGGGCCGTGACGGGGGAGTGCGAGGCGCAATCCATGGGGCCGTACATCAAGAAATTTGAAAAGGAGCGATCATGAGTGCTCTCAACATGTTGTTTGCAGGAGTCGGCGGGCAGGGAATCCTGTTCGCCAGCAAGATATTCTTCGAAGCCGCGATGAAAAGAGGTGACAAGGTAATGGGCGCCGAAACCCACGGGATGAGCCAGCGTGGAGGTTCGGTGGTATCGCATTTCAAGATGGGCGATCAGTCCAGCGCCATGGTCATTCCGGGAACCGCAGACGTTCTCGTGGGCCTCGAGCGCACCGAGGGGCTGCGCAACCTCGAATTTCTTCGAGGCGGTGGGGTCTACCTGGTCAACGCGCCCGACCTCTCATGTATCCCCAGCTCGGCCATGAAGCAGCTTCGGGAGTCGGATATCAAAGTTCACCACTTCGACGCGGACGGCATTGCCATGGCCAAGAAAAAGCCGCTCACCGCCAACCTGTACCTCATCGGATACCTTTGCGCCCAACCCGAAATCCCTTTCGAGCACGATGAGATCAAGGAAATTGTCGGCGTGCTTACCAAGCCCGCCTTCCTTGCCGACAATCTGGACGCGCTCCAGGTCGGATACGAGAAAGGAAAGGCACAGCAATGAGATTCGATGACATGGCCGCGAGGGCCAGGGCGCGCGAACCCCGCAAGCTGGTGGTTGTCGGCGCCCACGAGAGCAACATTCTCAAGGGAGTGGCGCGGGCTGCGGCAGACGGAATCGCCAGCCCGGTCCTGCTCGGAGACAGATCGGAGATAGAAAAGATCGCACAGAGCGAGGACATCGATCTGACCGGACACGAGATCGTGGATATCGCGGATACCACCGAGGCCGCCCTGGTTTCCATGGAAATGGTGCGCGCGGGCGAGGTGAGCGCGTTGATGAAAGGCGTGATCCCAACACCGGACTTCATGCGGATAGGGTTCAAGAACGGCCTCAAATGCGAGGGCAGGATCATCAGTCACCTGGCCGCGTTCGATCACGAAAAGGCCGGGCGATTGTTGATGGTGAGCGATAGCGGCATCGTTCCCTTCCCGACTCTCGAGCAGCGAGTTCAGATCATCAAGAACGCGGTGGAAGCCATGCGCGCGCTCGACGTTCCCGAACCGAAGGTGGCCATCCTCGCCGCAACCGAAGAAGTCTCCGACAAGATCCCCATCTCCAGAGAGGCAGTGGCGCTCAAGGAGATGAACTCTGAAGGTGGAGATCTCGCGGGCTTCGGCATCGTCGACGGCCCTATCGATTTCTTTGCCGCCATCGACCCGGAGGCGGCCGCCGTAAAGGGAATCGGTGGTGAGGTTGCGGGGCACGCCGACATTCTTCACTGCCCCGACGTGGTGGCGGGAAACCTGATGGGCAAGTCCATGATCTACTTCTCGCGAAGCATGAGGACCGGCGGATGCGTGGTGGGTGGCGCCGCGCCCATCGTGTTACTCTCCCGCGCCTCGTCCGCCGACGACAAGTACTGCTCCATCCTGCTCGGACTCTCCTGCTCGTAGACTGTATAATTCGCCACCCTGAAGGTTTCTACCAGCCGGGAACAGTCACATTGAGGTCGGGCACTCGATTGAACTCTCTTGCGTTTCCCGTAAGGACAGAGCAGTTGTTGGCCAGTGCGGTGGCCGCTATGATCAAGTCGTGAGCGCCGATCCGCTTTCCCTGGGTCGTCAGAAAAGCTCCAAGCTTCGCATGTATTCTCGCGGCGGCAAGATCAAAGGGGAAAACCGGCGTTACCTCCAGGATCTTCTCCACAAACAAGCTTCGCCTGGTCTTTTGAACCCGAGTATTTGCCCGATGAACACCGACGAGAAGCTCCGAAGCTGTAATCGAGGCGAGCGCCACCGGTTGGTCCGACGCGACACACGCCAGTTCATTTATAGTCATACCCCTGCGCTCAAGCTCGATGAATACGCTCGTATCTATGAGCTGGACCACGAGACCTCTTCTTCATCCGGTTGGTCTAACTGGATTTGCTCCAGATCGTCGAAAAAACCCCCGTCAGGCATCGCGATCCCCTCGAGATGACCGGCCAACTGGGCGAGCGAAATCGGCTGCGCCTGCTCGATGGGTCCAAGCCTCGCAATTGTCTTGCCTCCTCGCTGAACTATAAATCGCTCGCCTCTGTACAAGACGCGGTTGAGGACGTCAGAGATGGATCTGACAAGAACTGTCGCCGTTATCGTCGTTTGCTCGGTCATCTTGTATCCCTCTATCTGATAATATGATAATCATATTTTACATACAATCAAGTCCGGAGGCAAAAAAGACCGCGAAGTCCTGCTCGTAGAAATCCGCCTGAATCTGGCATATAAAGGATCCATGAAACCGCTTTTCTTTGTCACTGGACTACTCCTCATGGGCACCGCGCTCGCACCCGGTTGTGCCGACTCCCGGACCGAACTCGGAACAAGCGGGGACTCGGATTCCGACACGGACACAGACACAGATATAGACACGGACACCGACACGGACACCGACACGGATACGGATGCGGACTCCGGCCCGGACACGGGCACCGACACGGATACGGACACAGACACTGACACAGACACTGGCGCGGATTGCACCGCAGGTATGGTTTTCATCAACGAGATCCATTACGACAACACCGGCACCGACGTCGGTGAGGCTGTCGAGATCGCGGGACCGGCGGGCACGTCAGTGGCGGGGTGGTCCATGGTTCTTTACAACGGGGCGGACACATTCGAGTACTCGACGACCCCGCTGTTCGGCGCCTTCTCAAATCAACAGGGAGCAATGGGAATCCTTCACCTTTCATACGGCTCAAACGGGATCCAGAACGGCGATCCCGACGGCATCGCCATCGTCGATGACACCAACGCAGTTATTCAGTTTCTGAGCTATGGTGGAACTTTCACCGCGTCTGACGGTCCGGCGAGCGGGATGACCAGCATCGACATCGGCGTGAGCGAGGGCGCTTCGACCCTCGTGGGACATTCACTCCAGCTTACCGGATCGGGATGCACCTACGCCGATTTCACATGGACCTCGGGAGCGGACACCTTCGGCGGCATCAACATGGCCCAGGCTTTTTCCTCAATCTGATCCGGCGGCCCCGGCTACCACAGGCAGATGTCGATATCGGGCAGATATTGCATGGCGAAACCCTCACCCACCCAGATGTAGTACGTGGTGCTCGGCGTCACCGTGACCGAACCGGTATAGCTCAGAACTCCGAAAGTCGACTCGCAGTAGAGTGAAGTCCCGGTTGTGCAGGGTGACTCGAGGATCTGAAGCGCAAAGTACGAAGACGTGTACCCGTTGGCAACGCTGCCGTCGAAGTTGAGGGTTGTCTGGGATGCCCCCGTTGTATACTCGATCACCATGTCCCCCCCGGTGTTGGTATCGCAGGAAAAGATGTGATCCCCGGCCGTGTTGCTCATGTCAGCGGTCCATGCCCAGCAATCCTCGCTCGAACCGCCCACATAGTAATTTGTCGAGCCCGTAGTCGCCGGCAGGGAACAACTGTCCCCGTCCGGCGGAGGCCCGGTTGTGACGATGTCGATCTCCGGATCCTCCATGTTGTACGAATTGGAATAAGTGAAGAACATGATCAGGTAATCCGTACCGGTGTTGAGATATGCCGGGCCGGCGGTGACAGTGGTGTCCGACAAACCTCCGATGGTGCATTCCAGCTCCGTCCCGTGCGGATCGCACGCGGTGGTTTCGAAGACGGCGAGGCGCGGGTAACCGCCCGAGGTGGAGTGGTTCTCGCCGATGACGTTGTACCAGCCGCTTGACGGTGGCGTGTATGTGAACCAGGCCGCGTTTGCAGCCCAGGTGCTGCAACTCGCTCCAACCGCGGGGTCATAGTCGAATACACCGATCAGCTGGTGCGGAAGGGTCACGGTGTTCAGATCGAATGCGGTTGCGCAGATGGATCCGTCCGCGGGTGTGCCGATGGCCTGTATGTCGATAATGGGGTTGAGCATCGGATAACTATCACTCAGCGTATAGAACATGATCAGGTATTCGGTGCCCGCAGTCAGGGTTACCGGGTTCGCAACGATCGTCGCATCCCCCCAACTTCCCGCCGCGCATTCGATCTCCGGTCCCAGCGGGATACAGGAATCTGTCTCGAAAATAGCTATGCGGGGGTACCCACTGGAGGCAGACTGGTTCTCGCCCGAGACCTGGTACCAGCCGGTCGCCGTGGGGGTATAGGTGAACCATGACGCGTTGAAGGGGGTAGTGTCGCAGCTCCCGCCCACGGCCGGATCCATGGTGAAGCTCCCGGTCAGCGTGTACGGAAATGATGCCGAGGAAAGGTCGACGGCGCTGGAACAGATCTCTCCTGCGACCGGAGTGAATGATTCCACCAGGAAGTTGGCGGAGGTGAAGTCGTCACCCGCAGTATAGGCTATTGCTTTCATGTAGAAGATGTCTCCGAAATTCGCGTCGTATACGAAATTGGCGGAGCTGCCTGTAGAGTAGTTGCAATAAAGCTGGGTCCCCACTGCCGGATCGCAGTTGCCGAGCCAGATCTCGTAGTTGGTCCAGAAGCTCGTCGGGTTTACGTTTGACCAGGAGAATAGCAGCTCTCCATTGGACGAAGCCATATAGGTGGCTATGATGTCCGCGCCGTTTGCGGCGGCGCAGCTACCGGAACCATCGTTTGTTGTGTCCCCGGTGGGAATAGACGGAGGTGACGCTGTCACGCCGAGAACGAGCGTTCCGAAACTGGAACAACTCGTCCATGAATCATTGCTGATTATTATCGAAATTTCCACGGTGGCGACCAGGGGATTACCGCATGTGTCAACCACTCCCGTTCCGATGGACAATGTATACTCATCCCCCGCGGATACGCCCGAAAACGCAACGGTATAAGTGCCGGCATCCACGACAGTAATAGTAGTCATGATGCCTGTGCCCGTCACCGGGATCCATGAAATGTTGGGCGCTCCGACACCGGTCACATCCTCACTGAACGTCAGCGTGTACGTGCCCGAGGTTGTGTTTCCCGCATATGCCTGATCGGTGGAAGTTACTGTCGGAGGGCCGGCAACCGGATCGACGCACGGTCCCGTGTCCGTGTCCGTATCGGTATCCGTATCCGTATCGGTGTCCGTATCGGTATCCGTGTCCGTGTCCGTATCCGTATCGGTATCCGTGTCCGTGTCCGTGTCGGTATCCGTGTCGGTATCCGTGTCGGTTCCGGCTTCTTCGAACGGCGAAATGGCAGTCTTACAACCGGCAGGCATCAGAACAAGCATCATCATCACGAACAATACCCACATCGTCTTTTCTTGCATCATGGCGATCACTCCATAATTGACGACCAACGTTCTGTATGCCGGCCGTTCTTTTTGTGTATACGTGAAGCAAATATCTTAACACAAAATGAGTGTTGTGGTCTGAACCAAAAGCATTTTCCAAACTGGGGGATTTCACTTTCCGAAAATGAACAAACAAATTCGAGTATTGTATATAATGAGTACAGAACATTTATTAAAATGTGATTCTGAAACAGTAAGGAGAGAACATTGAAAAAAAATATCCTTCTCGCGATCATTGCATGCGCCTCCCTGGGATCCTGGAGTTGCGGTAACGATGAAGACACCCTCGGCACCAACAGTGACAGTGACTCCGACAGCGACTCCGACAGCGACTCCGATTCCGACTCCGACTCCGATTCGGACAGCGATACGGACACAGACACGGACTCCGACACTGACGGTCTGTGCGTTCCCTCCCCGCTGATACCCTCCAACCCCATCCCGACCGACGGAGCCACGGGCGTGAGTACCGCGAGCACAGATACTCTGAACTGGATGGATTCCTACCTCGCCACCCACTACGACGTGTACCTCGGAACCGATTGTCCCGCCCCGGACTACCCCGACGACCAGTACGAGGAAGTGATCGAGTCGGAGATCACAGGCCTGTCCCTGGTGCCCAGCACAACCTACTGCTGGAAGGTGGTCGCGATAGACGACGCGGGCTGCTTCACGGAGGGTGACACGTGGACCTTCGAGACCATCTGCCCGGATCCCACGCCGCCGACGGTGGTTTCCGCCACCACCGCGTCCTACCTGGCCGGATCCTCGTCATATATCTACACCCTCATATTCAGCGAGGCTGTGCAGCCGCTGACCACTTCGGATCTCACATGGGCCGCGGTGACCGGCTCGGGCACCCTCGACTCGGTGACCCAGGTGGATCCACTTACCTACGATATCGAGTTCTCGGGCGCGGTGAACGGCGACGAGTATACCTTGACGGTGGAGATCAGCGTCGTGGACGTGGACTGCGGTGTTCCCCTCGACGCTGCCGTTGACATCAGCATCTACGTAAACTCGGTGTGCGAGCTGACCGGCGGAACGAACACGACCCACAGCTTGCCGATGGATCCCTACTGGAACTACTCCTATGCGCAGTCCATCTACACACCCTCGGATCTTTGCGGCGCGGGAACCATCACGGAGGTGGGCTGGGATTACAACGGTTCCGTGTCATCTACAGAAACCATCGTGGTTTACCTGGGACACACCACCACCAGCACCTTCGCCGGCACCACTTCCTGGCTACCTGTTTCATCCATGACACAGGTATATTCGGGATCGATATCATTGACTACAACCGCCGGATTCACATCGGTGACACTCGCCACGCCTTTCGCTTACAACGGTACCGACAACCTGGTGATCGCCGTGGACAGGAACACGGGCAGCTATATCAGCTCATCCATGGACTTCTACGCGGCCTCGGTTTCCGGCAATGTCTCCATCGAGGTCCACTCGGACGGCACCAACTACAATCCATCCAGCCCACCGAGCGGCACGCTGAGGGCCTACTTGCCCAACTTGAAGATCGAATACTGAGTGAAAACACCCGCATCGCTTGTTATCTCAGTGCTCTTGCCCATCACGATCGGGTTCGCGGGCTGCGAGAAGTCCCGTGAAGCGGACACCGTAGAGACAACGCGGAAACCCCCCGCCGTCCTGCCCCACCGGATATTCAGCTGCGCGGCAAAGGCGCTCGAGACGGTGCTCGAGGAGACCGATCCCCGAGTGGTCGGCTTCGGGGAGTTTCACCAGCAAACCGGGACCGTCGACACCCTGTCCACCATCGAACGGTTCGCGGACCAGCTGCTGCCGGTAATGGCGCAACGAACTTCCGATCTCGTCGTGGAGACATGGGTCAGCGAGGGGCGCTGCGGCGCGGTAGAAAAGCAGGTGGTGTCCGACGTGAACAGGGTATCGAAGCGCCCGGACGAGACCGAAGACGAGAACCTGAGAATGCTCAAGGCGGCCAGGGTCCTTGGCGTGCAACCCCACATCCTCAAGATGGAGTGCGCGGACTACGAGAGGGTGCGCCGGGCGGACGGCGGCGTCGATTACCTGGAGATGCTGGAGCTCGTTGCCCGACGCCTGATGGAGACGACCGGGAAGATCCTCGAAAAGAAATCATCGGGAGACCACCGGATGATCGCCGTGTTCAGCGGCGCCATCCATAACGATCTCTCTCCTGCGAAGGACTGGGAAACCTTTTCATACGGCCCGGCCATGCAAAAGGCGGCGCGCGGAAGATACGTGGAGGTTGATATCTACGTGCCGGAGTTCGTGGAAGCCGCAAGCACCGCCCGTGAAGAGATCTGGTACAACAAGGTCACGAGCCTGGCGTCAAGGGAGACGGCGGCGCTCATCGAGCTGGGCAAGAACTCGTATATCATCGTTTTCCCAAAGGGCAGAAAAGCTCCGCGATCTTCGCCCGATCACTTGACGGAAGGGAAAAAAGATAAAAAGGTGGCTCGTTGATTTTGTAAAGGATTTACGCGGAAAGGATCCCCACGATGGAAGCTTCCAGCAAGGCCGATTTCACGGACTACAAGGTTGCTGATCTGGCCCTGGCCGACTTCGGGCGCAAGGAGATCGAGATTGCCGAGCAGGAGATGCCCGGTCTCATGTCCGTGCGTGAGAAATACGGCGTGGATAAACCACTCGCGGGCCAACGTGTCATGGGATCGCTGCACATGACCGTGCAGACCGCCGTGCTCATCGAAACCCTCGAGATTCTCGGCGCTCAGGTGCGCTGGGCCAGCTGCAACATCTTCTCCACGCAGGATCACGCGGCCGCTGCCATCGCCGCGAAGGGCATCCCTGTCTTCGCGTGGAAGGGTGAGACCCTCAAGGAATACTGGCAGTGCACAAACCGGGCACTGGACTTCCCTGGAGGCGTGGGACCCACCCTCATCGTGGACGACGGCGGCGACGCCACCCTGCTGGTTCACAAGGGCTATGAGCTGGAAACCATTCTGGAGAAAGACGGTAAGCTGCCCAGGATAACTACTACCGTGGCCGAGGAGATCGAGATTGAGGAACTCCTGCGCAAGATCATCGCAGAAGACAACCGTCGCTGGCACAAGGCGGTGCCCGAGATCCTCGGCGCATCCGAGGAGACGACCACCGGAGTGCACCGGCTCTATCAGCGCATGGAGGACGGCACGCTCCTGTTCCCCGCGTACAACGTGAACGATTCGGTTACCAAGTCCAAGTTCGACAACCTCTACGGTTGCCGCGAGTCTCTGGCCGACGGCATCAAGCGCGCCACCGACGTCATGGTCGCCGGCAAGGTCGTTCTGGTCTGCGGATACGGCGACGTGGGCAAGGGCTGCGCCCAGTCCATGCGCGGCTTCGGCGCCCGGGTGCTGTTGACGGAGATCGACCCCATCTGCGCACTGCAGGCCGCCATGGAGGGTTTCGAGGTGACCACCATCGAGGACGCGCTCCACGAGGTGGATATCTTCGTGACCGCCACCGGCAACAAGGACGTCATCACGGCCGATCACATGTCGAAAATGAAGGACCAGACCATCGTGTGCAACATCGGGCATTTCGACAACGAGATCCAGATGGACCGGCTCGAGACCTGGGCCGGAATCAAGAAGATCAACATCAAGCCCCAGGTGGACAAGTGGCTCTTCCCTGACGGGCACGCGATCTTCATGCTCGCCGAGGGACGCCTGGTAAACCTGGGCTGCGCGACGGGGCACCCGAGCTTCGTGATGTCCAGCTCGTTCACCAACCAGTGCCTCGCGCAGATTGCGCTGGCGAGGGACAAGCCGGAACTGGGTGTCTACATGCTGCCCAAGACCCTCGACGAGGAGGTCGCTCGCTTCCATATCGGCAAGCTCGGCGTCAAGTTGACCGAGCTCTCGAAGGAGCAGGCCGATTACATCGGAGTCAAGGTCGAGGGACCCTACAAGCCCGATCACTACCGCTACTGAGAGCCCTGACCGTTTCTATCCCGTGTACACACCTCGATATCTGAAACTGCTGAGATCCGGCGAGCTTGCCGCGCGGGCGGACGAGGCCGTGGCGCGCCTGTCCGAGTGCAACCTCTGCCCCAGGAAGTGCGACGTCAACAGACTGAAGGACGAGATCGGAACCTGCCGGACAGGGAGATATGCGCGGATGGCCTCCTTCGGCCCTCATTTCGGAGAGGAGCATCCCCTGGTGGGCAGGCGCGGATCCGGCACGGTCTTCTTTGCCGGGTGCAACCTCAACTGCGCGTTCTGCCAGAACGCCGACCTGAGCCAGGGATCCGGGGGCATGGACATGGACGCCCGCACCCTTGCCCACGTGTTTACCGATATCCAAAAGACGGGCTGCCACAACCTCAACCTGGTGACCCCAACCCACGTGCTACCACAGATTCTCGAAGCTCTCGTGATCGCCGCGCGGGAGGGCCTCGGGTTGCCGTTGATATGGAACTGCGGCGGTTACGAACCCATCGACGCGCTGAGCTTGCTCGACGGCGTGGTCGACATCTACATGCCCGACTTCAAGTTCACCGACGAGGATCCTTCGAGAACTTACTGTGACGCTCCGGACTACCCTTCCGTCGCCAGAGCGGCCATTACCGAGATGCACCGCCAGGTGGGGGATCTTCAGATGGACGATACGGGCCAGGCAACGACAGGCCTGCTGGTCAGGCACCTGGTGATGCCCGGCGGACTCGCGGGTAGCGAGGCGGCAATCCGGTTTCTTTTTGAAAAGATCTCACCCAATACCTACGTAAACATCATGAACCAGTATCGGCCATGCCATCTTGCAAAAGGGGATCCCGACATCGGCCATTTTCCGAAACACGATCTCTGGATGGATGCTATCGGGCTGGCACGGAAGCTCGGCCTCAGAGTGGATGGTTAGTTTCCCTCAATCGTAGTCGCATTTCCCCACGACCGAGATGCAGTTCGCGTTGCAACTGCACAGCTGGGCGTCCTCGCAAGTACCCGCGCCGCCGGCGCAGTCGTCGTCGGTCCAGCACTGGAGATTGTCGTCGAGCACGTGGTGACAAACGTCAAAGCCGTCCGAAAAGGGCATGCAAAAGTAGCCTGCTGAACACTGGTTCCCCGACGACGAGTCGCAACAACCCTCGGTGCCGTAAATACAGCTTCCATAATAATCATCTTCTGTGCAGTCCATGTTGCACCCGCACACGAACGCGCCCGCGCACACATGCTCGAGGATCCAGCAATCGTCTACCGTCCAGCAGACTCCTCCATCCGGAAGCACCTCCTTGCAGACCCCCAGCATATCGTCCTCCCAGCTCCAGGAGGTGAGCGCGCACTCTGAAAAATAGTCGTCGTTGCACGGGCAATCCTCATTACAGCAATAACCCGGGATATCCTCGCAATCCACCGGGCCGGTGTCCGTGTCGGAATCGGTGTCCGCGTCAGTGTCCGCGTCAGCGTCCGTGTCCGTATCCGCGTCAGTGTCCGTGTCGGCGTCGGTTGCCCCGACCAATAACACCGGCTGTTCCGTCCAGCACGCGCCCAGGCTCGTCGAGACAATAACGACAAGGATAAAAATGCCATGCCGGGCTCTTACGATATTCATGTCCGCCTCCGTTCAAGGTTATATTTTAATTGTACTCAACCACACGCGACTTGCCAATCAACGGTTCGACAACTCGGGTCGATCGGATCGGATGGCTGGTTGAATGGCCTTAGGGAGATTGCCCGCTCACGGATCCGTTCTCAATCGTTACAGGCGCAGGCGCGGTAACAGTCCCCGTCGGCGCTCCCCTCGGTGGTGACCGGATCGCTCACCCACACCCAGATCGCGGGGATGGTCCACGTGTTCACAGCGCAGCCTATCCCGGAGGTGAAACCGGTAATTTCAATGGTAGAGGGAATTCCTCCCGCTCCCAGGGAAGACAGCACCGCCGTGCAGTCGGCGATGGTCCCGCCGCTGCCGGCGTAAGTCAGCGTCGCGGCATCGTAGCCACCGTGACTACCGCACACCGTGGTACAGTCCTGACCCAACCCTCCCAGGTACCAGCAGGCGCCGCCCTCCAGCACGCCGGCACAGTCCGTGTCCGTATCGGTGTCCGTACCCGTGTCGGTATCGGTGTCCGTACCCGTGTCGGTACCGGTGTCCGTGCCTGTGTCCGTGCCTGTGTCGGTGTCAGTGTCACCGTCCGTGTCTGAGTCCGTGTCTGAGTCGGTGTCACTATCCGTGTCCGAGTCGGTGTCACTATCCGTGTCTGAGTCACCATCCGAGTCGGTATCGCTGGAAGAGTCGTCACCGTTATTTGCCTCGACGACACTATCAGCACAGGAGAGGCCGCCAATCAGGACGGCTACAATTAACGTAAACAATAGTGAATTGACTCCGCCAGGTATTCTTGGAATCATTGATACTCTCCTCTGGTTTCTCGACCACTTCGAGCCATCACTCGATAATCGGGTCGGGGTTGATGGACTTCACGCCGATTCCGCCCAGGTATCCGTAGGAGTTCGCCGGCGCCACGCCTACGACCGATAACCCTACCGGATCAGCGGACGTGAGCAGGTGGGTTCCATCCAGGCATCCGGTGGAATTCTCCGGGTTGTCGATGAAGATCCTGCCCACTTCCCAATCGCTGCTTCCAACCTGGTCGAAGGACGAATCCGGGAGAACTCCGAGGCAATCCAGGGTCACTTCGGTGCCGATCGGGCGGACGATGATGATGTGATCGTAGTCAAAATCATAGACGTTGTCCGTGTTGAACACATATCGATCCAGGAACTGGCCGGCGGGTGGTGAAAAGAGCATCATTGGGTCGCCCGGCTGGTCCTCGAATGTGGGAGGGAAATCTCCTGTGCCGCTCGGGTTGCAGTGCATACATCCGGTCATCATCTGGTAGGCGAAGAACGAGGCCTCGGGCTCAGCGGGATCGGGGGGATCGTCCAGGATCCCTTCCGCGTAGTGATCCTCTGTGCTCATGAACTCGAGCAATTCACCTTGCTCGGCGAAGTGGTGCTCGGCGCCGGCCGGGTCCGGCGCCGGCGGATCGAAGGTGACGTGCATGTCATCCGCCCCGGCGATGATCCTCCACAGCACCGGATCGTCCGAATTCGGCGGCGTGCAGACAGGCCGGGGCGCGTGGCGAGCGAGCACCGTCGTGGTGCCCCAGGCGGCGAGCGGCAGCAACTGCTCTTCGACGTGGTCGCACGACTGGGCGCTCCCGGGTACGAAGGCGCAGGAGTGGCCTCCGAAAACGACCACCGGCTTGTCCGCCATGACCACCGTGCCGGTGAGGTCGTCATCGAGCTCGGCGGGACCTATGGTAACAACGTCAAACGCATTCAACGTAATAGGAGCCGACACCACCCCCTCGGCCATCGGCCCCACGCCGCCATGGCTCGGCACGTCGGTGTTCGGAATGAAGGTGATGCTGGTGTCATCCTCCGCCGCGATCACCGTAACCTGTGAGGCATAGTTGCCCACGCCCCACGGCCCGAAGTCCCACGCGGCCGCGATATACGTTCCATCCAGGCTGGTTACCGGAATGAGCAGGGAGGCGTCGCTGGTCCAGAACTCGTTCCCGTACGGATTCCACTGGTAAGCCAGGACGGGCACGTCCGAGGACAGTCGGAAACCTCTTGCAAAACCAACCCCCTGTGCTTCGATCTCATGCGGCGTCAACAAGCAAACACCGTAAATCGGAGTGCAGGTGACATAAATCACCTCGAGCTGTCCGGGAGCGAGCGTCTCCTGGTAGATCTGGCCTGTGTTTCCGTCCTCCAACGTCACTTCGGCTTGCTGATCCGCCTGCGGGTTGGAAACCACGATGCCGTAGATCTGATCGTCGCTGCTGCCATAGTTGTCGAGATCCGCAGTAAAGAACTCGCAGCCCACCGACGTCTTCGCCAGCGCAGCGTCCTCACAGGTTTCCGGGATCGACGGACCATTGTAATCGGTGTCGCCATCCGAGTCGGTATCACTGTCGCCATCCGAGTCGGTGTCGGTGTCAGTGTCGGTGTCTACGTCGGTGTCTGCGTCGGCACCGCCCGTTGTGTTTGCAGCCTCACAACCCAGATGAAACCAGCAGGCTGCGATCAGCGCCGCCCAGCCGAGCATGTAAAAAAAAGTAATGTTAAGTTTCACGTCAATCCTCCTCAGTTGATGCAAGCGCAGGCACGGTAGCAGTCCACGTCGGCTCCCTCCTCGGTAGTGACCGGGTCACTCACCCACAACCATATAGCGGGGATGGTCCACGTGTTCACAACGCAGCCTATCCCGGAGGTAAAACCGGTGATCTCCTGGGTACTGGTAACTCCTTCCGCCCCTAACGAAGACAGCACAGCCGTACAGTTGGCGATGATCCCGCCGCTGCCCGCGTAAGAAGCCGTGGCTTCATCGTAGCCGCCGTGGTTGCTGCACACCGTGGTACAGTCCTGCCCTGTCTCGCCGAGGTACCAGCAGGCGCCGCCCTCGAACTCGCCGTCACAATCGCCATCCGTGTCGGTATCAGTGTCAGTATCGCCATCCGTGTCGGAATCGGTGTCAGTATCAGAATCGGCATCCGTGTCGGTATCCGTGTCGGTATCCGTGTCGGAGTCGGAATCGCTTTCTCCAACGGTTCTCACCTCGCCGTCCGAGCAACTCACGGCCCAACAGGTCGCAAGCAACAATCCTATCACCCAAACAGCCTCACGTTTTCTCACTGTGTTCATTCCTTTGCCTCTCCTTCCGGTCACGCCTGCTTATTGCCGGGCCTCTGAAGAGAAGACCCACGAACTCCGTCCACGGCTCAAAAAATCTGTTCTTCCGGATCCAGTTTGCGGGGTGAGGCTACTTGCTCTGAAGACGCTTGAGGGTCTTCGTCACGCGCGCAATGGAATAGAATTATCACCGATCGTGAATATTGAGGAACTTGCATCTATTCGAGGGGGGTTGGTCGGGCAACCTCACCGGTTTCGTCCCCGACGGGGACGGCGAGCCCACCGCGAACTTCGACGGGTGCTTCGCGGGCCTCGCCTGCGATGGTACGACCGACCTATTCGATAACGACGGGAGCACAGGTGGAGACGCCCGCGCCGACGATGACCTTGCCGGTGTTGGCATGGTGAGTGGTCATGACGCCGCCGGAAACCTTGTAGACATTCGTCGAAGCGTCACTGAACGTCTTGTAAAACACGTAGAAATCGCCGCCCCAGAAGGCGAAAGCCCAGGCGTTGGCGTCGTTGGAGAGCTCGGCGAGCGGATAGTTCTGGATCTCGTTGCCAGAAGACTTGTCGATCTGCGCGATTTGGGGTGGGTTGCTCTGCGGGATGAAGCTCCACAACTCGCCGAGGGCGTTGCCGGTAAACTCGGGGCAGCTCGAACTGAGCGTTCCCACGGTGGTCACGGCGCCGGTAGCGATATCGAGGGTACCGAGATTGGACGGCACGGCGGAGTTGCCGATATAGAGCGTCTCCTCGGTGGTCGTGGCGCTGTCGGTGACGTAGCCCATACCGAAGTTGCTGTAGCCCTGCGTGTCGCAAACGAACGGGGTGAGCTCGATACACGCACCGGTGACGATATCCACCTGGTTCACTCCGACGCAATTGTACAACGATCCACTTACGTACAGCAAGTATGCGTAGCCGTCGCGTCCCACCGACATGGAGAACGGCTGCCCGCCTGAGGCGCAGCTCAGTGTGGCGATCTCCTGGAACGCCAGATCGGCGGTCGCGGCGAGTGGATCGAAGCTGTAGAACTTGCTGTCCTGATCCACGACGTAAACAAGCTTCTGGTTCTCGGTGCAGTCGCTGTCTCCATCGGAGTCGCTGTCTCCATCGGAGTCGCCGTCCGAGTCGCCGTCCGAGTCGGTGTCCGAGTCGGTGTCCGAATCGCCGCCGGAGTCGTCGTCATCATCACCGTCGCGGCTCGCGGCATTCGTATCCTCGCAGCCGAGCAGCTGCGCGCAACCGAGCCCCAGCGCGAGCGCCAGAATCAACCATATCCAAGTGGGTCGTACCATCCTCGTCACCTCCTGCTCTTCATCCTACCCAAATGTTTCCACCTCTCACACCTGCTCATTGCCGGGCCTCCATGGCGGCCGCTCAAAAGAGAAGACCCCCGGACTCTGTCCACGGCTCAAAAAATGTTCTTCCAGATTCAGCGGGCGCTACCTGGGCCGAAATGAAGCTACTTGCTCTGGAGGCGTTTGAGCGACTTCATCACGCGCGCATGGGCCTTCGGGTTGGTGTCGCCGATCTCGGCGAGGTACTTCTCGTAGGTTGCAATGGCCTTTTTCTTCTTGTCCATGTTTTCGTAGCAGTAGGCCAGGTCGAAGAGCAGCCCGGATCCCTTGGCGCCGAGATCGATCGCCTTTTCGTATTGCGCCGCCGCCTCGTCGAACCGTTTTGCGCTGCGCAGGGCCACGGCCATGTTGACGCGGAATTCGGCGTGCTTCGGATCCCTCTCGATCGCGATTTCGAGCAGGACGATCGCCTCCTCGTATCGGCGCAGTTTACACAGGGCCACGGCCAGGTTGCTCGACAGCTCCAGATCATCGGGTGACTTCTCGAGGCCGGTCTTGTACAGGTCGACCGCCTCCTCCAACCGCTCGAGCCGTCGAAGCGCGGTGCCCAGATTGAGGTAGTTCTGCATCTCGTCGGGCTCGAGTTCAAGCGCCTTCTTGAGTGACTCGACAGCCTCTTCCTCCCGCTCCAGGCGAATCAGCATCGCGCCTTCCATCGACCAGGACATCGCGTACTGCGGTTCGTGTTCACGGGCGGCCTTGAATGCTGCGGCTGCGTCCTCGTATCGTTCGAGCTTGCGCAGGATCGAGCCTCGCGTGAAGTGGGCTCCGGCGAAGTCGGCCTGGATCTCGATCGCCGCGTCGGCCGCCTCGAGGGCCTCGTCGAGGTCGCCATCGTTCTTGAGCTCGACCGCCCGGTTATACTCGATTACGGCATCTCCCGAGGCCGCTTTGACAGACGAACCTTCGCCCGAGTCGGTGGTTTTGCCCTGCTGCTGTGTGGCGGCCGGACCGCAGGCCGCAAAGAGTACGGCAAGCCCGATCGCAGCGGTGACGCGAAGAAGTATCGATCGCATATCAGCCTCCTTTATAAAAAGATGAACCGCATCGTAACTCAAAGAGCAATCGCAAGATAGGTGGCCGTTCGCTATGGAATCCGTATCTCCAGACCGAGCGAACCCTCCATCAGCGGTCGACCGAGGCTTGCCGCCTCCTGCGTTCCGTGAAGCAGACTCACCTCGGGGAAGGCGAGACCGACTCGGCCACCGAGGAACAGGCGCAGCCGTTCGGTAAAAACCAGATCCAGGCGCGCCGCGACGCCCCCATAACCGACGACGGTAGAGTCCGAGCGCAAAGGAGCGTTGTCCGCACGAAGACCCTCTCCCATGACGAACAATGCGCCGCCGCCCAGGGCCAGTGACGGCCGCGCCAGGCCCTCGTTTCGCACGTGCCAGACAAACCAGCCGCGAAGCAAAGCCACGTCAATGGACGAACTGGCCTCACGGGTCGAGATGTCGCGACTCAACGGCGCCCACAGTCCATCGAGTTCCACGCCCCCAAAGGAGAGCGGGTGCCAGCCGAGGCCGACTCCGAAGCCTCCACAGACGCCGGCGCCGCCCGGTGATCCCAGGACAACCCCCCTGACCGAGATCCCGACGATGTGAGAGATGTCGCCTTCCAGGGGTGTGTCCTCGGCCAACTCCGCGATCGCGGGGGAAGGTTCGACCTCGGGCTGCCTGCGTCCTCGGATCCGCAGCTCGAGCAGACTGGCTCGAAGCGTATCCACCGCGCGCACTGCGATGATCGTCGCCGCATCCGTTTCTCCCGGATCTTCATGAGCCAGGTGACGGAAGATCGTCTTGTCGGTGATCCGGTCGGTGAGCCATAGCTCTACCCCACCTGTCAATCTCTCTCCGGATCTGACGATCCGCATCGCCGCAGCCGCGTCCCGGGATTCGGCGAGTATCTCGAGCTCTTCGCGTTGATCGCGATCGCCGGCAGCCGTTCCGGCGACGACTGTCACCGGGATATCGAGCACCGCGAGTTCGTCGAGAAGCGCCCGCTCCGCTTCGGGCCAGGCCTCGTCCGGGCAACAGACGGTCATGCTGACCAACACGACACCCCCGACTACGGGAGAACCTTCGGCGGAATCCTGCGCCCGTAAAACCGGTACAGCGCACGGCATGATCAAGAACAGAGTGACTATGGCTATCCACAAACGGGTCACAACGCCCACCCGTCCTATGAGGTGCAAATCGCGGCTCAACGATCCAGCACTTCCCGTGCACGCGCCCGGAACGGACCCTGCGGGTACCGCTCCAGGTAGACTCGAGCAGTCGAAGCAGCCTCGGCATCTCGACCAGTGGCGATGCAGACTTCGATGAGGTGCCCGAGGGCCTCTCCCGCGAACGCGCCTCCGGACGCCTCTTTCAAATATGTCCGGAGCCAACGTCGCGCCTCCTCCGGGTTACGTTTCGAATCCAGCGCGAGCCGGGCCAGCAAGTACGCTGCTGTCCGCGCTCTGACCG